>JBBRTY010000028.1:0-28463 GCA_038248285.1 Aggregatilineales bacterium | reverse complement strand
CGGCCCCCTCTCCCACAAACAGGAGAGGGGGAGAAAAGCGGTAGAAAGTCCCTCTCCCCTTGTGGGAGAGGGATTTAGGGTGAGGGCTGAGCAGTTACACTAATCCTAAAGACTAACACTATTTGTAGATAAGACAGGGCAAGCGTATGGCACATCATGATAGGCAAACACAAGCAACTCATCGATACCAACGCCGAACGACAAAAAACGAACCTCTTAATCATCGTAATGATTTCAATATGCTTCTTAAAACAATGCAAGATTCACTCGTTTGTATCGCCTTACCCAGCCGTCAACTCATTTGCGTCAGCGCGTCGTTCGAGAAAATCTTCGGCTATTCGCACGAAAGATTTATGGCAAATCCCAACTTTTTTAGGCTCGTAGTTCATCCTGATGATTTAGAACGCACTATCCACGCGATGCAGACTTGTTACGAACACGGGATAGTTGAACTTGACCATCGCATTATTTTGCCTGATGGACAGATCCATTGGCTGCACCGCCGTATGTGGATAAATTATGACAAAGCGGGGCATCCCATCCGCTTGAATGACAGCGCGACTGATATCACTGCCCGCAAACAGCAAGAACTACTCCAAGTTCGTTTGACTCATGTGTTGGAGATCGTCGCCGATGACGCCCCATTGCGCGACATCTTGAAACAATTAACCTTGGCGGTCGAAGAAGTTCAGCCGGAAATCAAAGCCACCGTGCTGTTGCTGGACAATAGCACTGGACGGCTTCATCATGGTGCTGCCCCTAGCTTGCCCACCGATTTCATCAAGGGCATTGATGGTCTGCAAATCGGACCAGCGGCTGGTTCGTGCGGTACGGCGGCGTATGAAAAACGACTGGTCATCGTCGAAGATATTGATACCGATCCGTTGTGGATAAATTATCGTGACCTTGCCTTAAAAAATAATCTCCATGCTTGCTGGTCACAGCCGATCCTCGATCACGAAAAAACGGTTCTTGGCACATTCGCCTTATACTATGAAACCATCCGCCGCCCTAGCGAGGCTGAGCTGGGGTTGATTCGCCTTGTCGCGCATCTGGCAGGGCTTGCCATCCGCCGTCGCCAAGCCGAAGAAGCGCTTCAGACGAGCGAAGCCCGCCACCGGAGTGTGGTGGAAGACCAAACGGAACTCATCTGTCGGTATGATGCAGATTTTAGGTTGACCTTCGTCAACCCGGCATATAGTCAGTTGCTTGGGGGCGATCCCACAACTGTCCTCGGCACCAGTTTTCTGGGAAAAATCCCCCCAGACCAACGTGAAGCAGCCGTGAATACCATCAAAGCTTTAACGCAAGCACAAGCGGTTTCACACGCGGAACATCAAGCGCGCATTGCCGACGGCAGTTTGCGCTGGTTTGAATGGACGGATCGCGCGCTTTTTAATCCTCAAGGTCAATTTGTGGAATATCAAGGGGTGGGGCGGGACATTACCCAACGCAAGATGATAGAAGCGAATCTGCATGAAAGTGAAGCTTTGTTTCAACAGTTTATGCGCCAGTTGCCGAGCAACGTCTTCATTCTTGATAGCGACAATCGGCTTAGGTATTGCAATCCTCAATTCGCGGCATTATTTGGAAGAACAGCCGAAGCCATCATCGGCACAACCGTCGAAGAATATGGATCGCCAGAACTTGCCCAAATTTCCCGTGACGAAAATCAACAGGTACTACTCACCCCAAATGAGGCGCTTCATTTTGAGTACATCGAAGCGTCGCCTAGAGGAGTCAGCTATTGGCAGGTGATCAAGTTCCTGATTCCGCAGACGAATGGCAATCCTTTTATCGGTGCGATCAGCACCAACATCACTGAACAAAAACAAGTCGAACAATCGCTCCGTGCCAGCGAAGAAAAATATCGGAGTTTGATCGAAAGCGCTGATTCAGTGATTACTATGTTCGACGATGCGGGTGAAATTTTATATGCAAACCAGATCGCAGCATACAGCTTAGGGTTCACGCCCCAAACGATTCTCGGCAAAAATATGCGTGACCTGTTTCCAGAAGTCCTTGCTACGCGCCAGTTAAATGGCATTCGGCAGGTCATTCAAACAGGTATCGGGAATGTATCCGAGATCCAAACTGTCGTACAGGGTAAAGAATATTGGTATCGTACCAGCATTCAGCCTGTGCGAGATGAATCCGGACGAATCCATGCTGGGCTGATCAACTCTGTGGATATCACAGAGCGTAAAAAAGCCGAAGACGCCTTGCGTGCCAGTGAAGCAAAACTCAATGCTTTAATTCAGTTCCAAACCAATTACGTGCTACGAACCGATATGGAGGGGAATTACACCTATTGGAACCACAAGTTTGAAGAGGACTTTGGATGGCTCTATCAACCCGAAGGACTCAAGGGGGGTATATCGCTCAGATCGATTATGCCGTATCACCATGAGCGCGTCCGCACTGTGGTGGAAAAATGTTTTATGGAGCCGGGAGTCGTTTTTCAGGTAGAAATTGATAAGCCCTCCCTGCAAGAAGGTGCGCGAACCACCCTTTGGGAATTTATTTGTTTGACCGATGCCAATGGCTTGCCGAGCGAAATTCAGTGCATCGGTATTGATATTACTGAAAAACGGCGCATAAGAGCTGCTCTTGAAGAAGCCAAAGCATCATTAGAGAAACGGGTCATCGAACGAACGGCGGAATTGGAACGGACGAAGAACCGGGTCGAGGCGATCTTCAACCACAGTGGCGATGGCATTCTTTTGCTCGATATTCATCATGGGATTCAACAAGCGAATCATGCCTTTGATACGCTTTTTGGTGTGCCGTCCGATAGCTATCTGGGCATGAAGCTATCGACATTCTTTGAGGAAGAAAACGCTGAGCCTATCGAAAAGATCGTGCAAGAAGTTGGCACGACTCATCAAACGGCTCATATTGAGGCACGGGCAAAGGGTACGGGCGACAGCGTTGTCGATGTCGAAATCAGTATTTCTCCCGTGAATCGCTCCGCAAAAGCGGTCAACAATATCGTGTGCATCATTCGTAATATCACTACCCGTTTACAGTCCGAACGGGCACTGCGTGACAGTGAATCACGTTATCGACTGCTGGCGGAAAATGTGACCGATATGATTTCGCGGTACACGCCCGATGGCAACTTTACGTTTGTGACCCCTTCCTCTCTTCAGTTGTTGGGCTATGACCCCTCCGAACTTATTGGGCGGTTCGCCTATGAATATTTACACCCCGACGATGTTCCGCAGGTTCTGGGGGTGTATCAAAGTGTCAACGATTTACCTTCGATCCACACGGTCGCTCATCGGTTTCGGCGCAAAGACGGGGGTTATGTCTGGATGGAGACGACCAGCCATCGAATCAGGGATGTTAAGTCTGGTGAAATTGTGGAAACTATCGGCGTCTCGCGCGATATCTCGGAACGGAAAGCCGCCGAGTTGAGTCTGCGGATATTATCGCAGCGGCTTGACTTAGCCACCAAAGCCGGTAATATCGGCGTTTGGGATTGGCATCAGTATAATGATAAGACTATTTGGGATGAGAGCATGTTCGCCATTTATGGTACTACTGCGGAGGCATTCAACGAGGGGCGCTATACGTGGGAAAATGCGCTTCATCCAGACGACCTCCCCCGTGTCCAAGCAGAAATGGACGCCGCGGTGCGCGATGACATCCCCTTTGATACGGAATATCGGATCATCCTGTCCGATCAATCGATCCGGTATATCAAAAGCAAAGCCATTATTCTGCGCGCCGCCGATGGCAGCCCTGAACGCATGGTCGGCATAAACATGGACATCACTGAGATCAAAAATATCGAGCAAGCGCTGATCGCCTCGTTGGAAAAAGAGAAAGAGTTGGGCGAACTCAAATCACGCTTTGTCTCGATGGCATCGCATGAATTCCGCACCCCACTGACCGCGATTTTGGCGACCTCAGAGACGCTCGCGGTCTACCGGAACCGTATGACCGAAGACCAAATCGATATTCGTTTTGGCAGAATCCGCCATCAGGTGATGCATATGAAAAACATTATGGAGGATGTGTTACAACTTGCCCGTATTCAAGCCAATCGGGTGGAGTTTAATCCATCATTCGGTGATCTCGACGCGCTGTGTCTTGAGATTGTCGAGGAATATGAGAGCCAAATCGACTATCAAGGGCGGATTGATTACACGAGTACCGATAGCCCTCTCACCGCTTTTTTTGATGAACGCTTGATGCATCAAGTCATTGGTAATTTGATCTCCAATGCCTTGAAATATTCCGCTCAAGAAAAATCCATCACCGTCAGTCTTATGCTAGACACGGAGGCGATTGTACTGACCGTGAAAGATGAGGGGATTGGTATCCCGCCCGAAGACTTGAAGCATCTGTTTGAGCCATTCCACCGCGCTAAAAATGTGGGCACGATTTCGGGCACGGGTTTGGGACTCAGCATCGCCAAACAAGCGGTCGAACTGCACGGATGCACGCTCACCGTCGATAGCACACTGGGCGCGGGCACGACCTTTATTTTGACTATGCCCATTGCTTCAATGAAGGACGAACCGAAGGACGAACTCCATGACTAAGATCCTCGTCGTCGAAGATGAAGACGATATCCGTTTGGAACTGATGGAATGGCTTCAATTTGAGGGGTATGAAGTCGTTGGAGCAGCCAATGGTAAACTAGGGCTAGAAGCCATTTATCGTGAACTGCCAGAGATGATCATCTGTGACATCGCCATGCCCGAAATGGATGGGCGCGAAGTCTTGATGGAATTGCGTTCTGATCCCAATTTTGTGCAAGTGCCGTTTATTTTTTTGACGGCATCGGTCGATCATGCCTCGATACGACGGGGAATGAACTTGGGTGCCGACGATTATCTGACGAAACCGTTCACCCATGCCGAAATTTTGGAGGCGGTTCGTTCCCGACTTGACAAAAAAATAGCGCAAGACCTCAAAACACAGGCGCAACTCGATTTTCTGCTCGGGGCAGTCGCCGAAGCGCAGGAAAAACAGAGGTTGAAATCGCTCTTGGTGGCGATGTTCTCGCATGAATTCCGGAACCCGTTGTCCTCTGTTTTGTTGTCTTCCAATATCCTGAGAAAATACGAGGGGCAACTCACCCCAGAACGTAAAACCCAGCATCTTGACCGGATTGACAGTTCCATTCATGTGTTGATCCAGATGTTGGACGATATGCTGTTGGTGGCGGAGCTAGAAGGGGGGCATTTGGAATTTCACCCCACGTTGTTAGCGCTCAATAATTTCATGGAAGATATTATTGATGAAATTGCGATTATCGATCAAAACGCCCATGTCTTGATATTGCACAACCGGATGGACACCGCTGTTTATCTTGACCCCAAGTTGATGCGCCAAATTCTCGCCAATTTGATCACCAACGCCATAAAGTATTCCCCCCCCAAGTCCAAAATCACGATCACGGTCGAACGGCGTGGGGATCGCCTTCACCTGAGCGTCCAAGATCAAGGCATCGGCATTCCAGAAGAGAGCCTGCCGCATATCTTTGAGGCATTTCACCGTGCCGCCAATGCGCACGCGATCAAAGGTACCGGATTGGGATTGAGCATCGTCAAAGATTGTGTCGAACGCCATCAGGGGCAGATCAGCGTGACCAGCCAAATTCAAAAAGGCACGACTTTTATGGTAGATTTGCCGCTGATCAGCGAGCAATAACAGCAGCCCTAGCCAACCCAGAGGAAAGTATAAGCCCATGACTTTGGCAGCCTTTATCGACCAAGCCGCAAGACACCTCCGCATCAGCACAAGAGTCGCTGTGTTGACGGGCGCGGGGGTGAGTAAAGAGTCGGGTGTCCCTACTTTTCGCGATGCACTCGACGGTTTGTGGTCACAATACGATCCAACGGCATTGGCGACTCCCCAAGCCTTCAACGCTAACCCCAAACTGGTGTGGGATTTTTACGAGTTTCGCCGCACTCTCATGCGTCCGGCACGTCCTAATGCCGGTCACGAGGCACTAGCAGCGATGGAACAGCGCATCGCAGACTTCACGTTGATCACCCAAAATGTCGATGATCTGCATGAACAAGCGGGCAGTCACAATATCATTCGCTTGCACGGGCGCATAAACGCCAACCGCTGCTCGGCGAATTGCTTGGGCAGCCCCACGCTGATCGATGTCGAGTCATTTGAATGGAATCGGGAGCAGGGTCCGCCGGGTTGCCCCCATTGCGGTCAGCCCGTTCGACCTGATGTCGTTTGGTTTGATGAAGTTCTGCCGCTGGCAGCATTGGACGCCGCCAAAATTGCCGCAACTCAAGCACAGGTCATGCTCATCATCGGCACGTCGGGCTTGGTATCACCCGCCGCTGATCTGCCGCGTTATGCCAAACATGAAGGCGCGCTCTTGATCGAGATCAACCCGGAGCCAAGCGCCCTGACCGACCACGTAGATATTTGGTTGCAAGGCGCATCGGGGGAGGTCTTGCCGCGCTTGTTGGCGGCGATGGCGACGTAAACGCTCCACATTCGGTCTTGGCTTAAGCCCCGATTCTGCGTTATCGTGATGGGGGTGAGCGCGATGGACAGAGAAGCGCGCTTTGAAACCGAGAACGGAACCGGCAGCTATGCGGCATTTGACAATTGATTATCTTTTGGAAGGCGACCGACGGGGCTATAGCTTCACCACGCCGACCGATGGGCTTGCGCCGGAGGTCGTAAAGGCGCTCTGGCGGGGGGTGATGCCGCGCGGGCAGGGGTGGGATGAGGCGCGCTTTATCGGCGCACGGTCGTTGAAATGTTTCGCCTTGCCATCGGGCGAGGTTGCCCTGTGCGATGTCGTCGTGACTGAGGCACAGGATGAGGTCGGGCGTAAGGGGATTCGGGGCGCGACGATTGCGGTGTTGACGGCGCGCGAAAGCCAAACCGAACTCAAGAATCGGCTTTCGGCATTGCCCGCTGCCGTCACCGTGGAGGCGGAACGCTTGTTGACCTCGCGCGAGTGGGCGCTGCTGTTGCGCAAGTATCGCGACTCCAAAAAACCTAAAACGATTGTGAAGCCCCAAACGATTCTGGCATATCGTTTTGCCCCCATGCCAGCAGAATCAGGATCATGGCGTTTTGTCGAGGCGTGCCTGTTATTGCTGGCGACGCGCTCGACTTTGCTCACCAATCTCATCGAAGTCGATCCGGCGGTCAACCCCTTTGCAGATCGGGTACTGTCGTTCACGACGCTGGCGCTCGATTATCGCGAGGAAGGGCGGATCGTGGCGCTGCCATTGGATAAGGCGCAGTCGTTGGGCGAGGTGCCGTTTATTCAGTTAGGCAATGATTCGTGACTACTCAGGTATAGAAACAGAATAAAATAAACAGAGAGGCATGAAGACGTGAAGAAAAAAAGGAAAATACCCCTCGAAACGTGGATGTAGGGGTGGATTAGGCGCTTGTCAATCGTTCGTTAATATGAAAGCCGAATATCCACCTATTTGCCGCCAACGGTCATTTCTCCCTTTATTACCGACAGTTTTTCAACCTGAGCAGTTACAATTATTCATGATATTCTTAGCTAGAGTTGATTGAAATTAAATAGACCAGTCTGTATAATTAGAAGGATAAACATGAGTACAGCGCGTGATCAGATCATTCAAGCCACCTGTGAACTGTTGGAGCTTCAAGGCTATCATGCCACTGGTTTGAATCAGATCATCAAAGAGAGCGGTAGCCCCAAAGGGTCGTTGTATTATTATTTCCCCGGCGGCAAACAAGAACTGGTCGCCGAGTCAGTGCAGCGGGTGGGGACTATCGTCTTAAATCGTATTCGTCAAAATTTGGCGGTAGAGGCGACCGCTGATGAAGCGATCCGCGCGTTTATCGTCAATATCGCCGTCAATGTTGAACTGTCGGGCTATCACGCGGGCGGACCGATCACCACCGTCGCCCTAGAGGTCGCTTCCACCAATGAGCATTTACGCGCGGTGTGCCAGCAAATCTACGCTGAGTGGCAAGCGGCATTTTCGGACCGATTGGTGGCGGATGGTGTGGGTGAGGGGCGGGCGCGCTCGCTGGCGCTGGTGATCATCGCCGCGTTGGAAGGGGGCATTATTTTGTGCCGCACCCAACGTAGTCGTGAACCGTTGGAACAACTGGCGGAAGAAATGGAACGGTTGGTGAAAAGCGCGCTTGCCGCCTAAACGCGCTTTTTTTGAAGTGACTATACAGACTGGTCTATATAAAAGAGGATATGAACATGAAAATCACCGTTTTTGGCGCGACAGGACGCACGGGCTTGCCGCTGGTTCAGCAAGCTTTGGATGCCGGGCATGAGGTGGTGGCGCTGGTGCGCAATCCGGCGAAGATGACGATCCATCACCCTAAACTCACTTGCGTGCAAGGGACTGTGACGGATGCAGCGGCAGTCTTAAGCGCGATCAGCACGGATACCGATGCCGTGATCAGCGTGCTGGGGCCGGTGCCGAAAGAACCGTCGGATGTGATGCCGAAAGCGGCAGATGCCATCATCACGGCGATGCGCGCGCAGGGCGTGCGCCGCTTGGCATTTATGACGGGCGCGGGTGTGGACGCCCCCCAAGATAAACCGCAATTCATCAACCATGTGATCAAGTTTGCGCTCAAGGCGATGGCGGGCGATGTCTTGGCGTCGTCGATCAAGGCAGTCGAAAAAGTGCAAAACAGTGGTTTGGAGTGGACGATTGTCCGCGCGCCGATGCTGACCGATCAACCGGGCACTGGCTCGATTCGCGTGGGGTGGGTGGGCGTCAATACGGGTCCACGGATGAGTCGTACCGATGCGGCAACATTTATGCTCAAACAGGCGACCGACGCCACCTATGTCCAGCAAATGCCGATGATCAGCAACTAACGCCACCTCGCTACTATCCGCAAGAGACAGGCACACCTTCATCACGGATGGGGTGCTTGTCTTTTTGATTTCCCCGATGCTATCCCGCGCCTACCCGCAAAATTGAACCGTTTACACGCCCCACAACGTATAAAAGAGGGACAGACCATCAGCGAGCGGCTGTGTTGCTTGACGCAGGGGACAATTGTCGCTAGACTTTTCTCAACTGTTCAAATTAATTCTAAAGCAAGGGAGACCATGCCCCAATATACCTTTGACCAATTTTCGGCGACACGCCTCTACACGGGTGCCCTTGAATATTCACCAGATGGCAAGCTCATCGCGCATGTAACCAATACCACCGGACAATTTAATTTGTGGACGATCCCCTCTGGGGGCGGGATTGCCCGACAATTGACCTCGTTCACCGACAATACGGTGCGTGGTCTGGCGTGGAAACCGGACGGATCGCAAATTGCCTTTAATGCCGATGCCAACGGGGATGAACAGCATGTCATTTATCTGGTTCCGGCGCGCGGCGGTTCCTTACAGGCATTGACGACGATTCCTGCTCAACACTACCTCGGATCGAGTCCGTTCTCGCCCGATGGCAAAACGCTGGCGTATTCGGGCAACGACTTAACGCCCGAAAATATGGAAGTGATCATTCGCGATTTGGAAACCGGCGAAACGGGACGCCCATTCCCGTCGGGCGGGGCGATGTTTGTGCCGGTAGCATGGTCGCCGGATGGACGGTATTTATCCGCCTTGCGGTTGGTCTCCAACACTGACTCGGATATCCTCGTCATGGATATGAGCGGCGGGGAAGTCTTGAATCTGACGGCGCACGAAGGGGAAACGTCATTTAGCCCCGGTCCATGGCATGCTGATGGCAGCGGGCTGTTCTTTTTCAGCGACACGGGGCGCGAATTCACTGGCTTGGCATTTTACACGCTGGCGGATAAATCGTGGGCGTGGGTGGAAACGCCCGATCACGATGTCGAAAATGCGGCAGTATCGCAAGATGGGCGCATCTTGATTTGGGTCGTCAACGAGAACGGCGCGTCCAAATTGTATGGACGATCCTTGACGACGGGCAACCCATTGGCATTGCCAGAACTGCCGGTCGGTGTGATCGATGCGATCACGATCAACCCGAATGGCTCGAAAGTGGCGTTGATCTTCACGTCCCCGCGCGAAGCCGCCAACTTGTATGAGTTTGATTTGCGCACGGGGGACATGCTGGCATTGGGGCAAAGCATGATCGGCGGCATTGACCCTGAAGATTTGATCGTGCCGGAAGCCATTTTCTACCCTACTCACGACGGGCGGCAAATCCCGGCATGGTTGTATCGTCCCAAAGAGGCGACGGGCAAGGTGCCGGTCATGCTGTCCATTCATGGGGGTCCCGAATCGCAAGAACGTCCGCGTTATATGTACAACGGTGCCTACCAATATTTGCTGCAACAAGGGTACGCCGTGCTTGCGCCCAATATTCGCGGTTCCACAGGCTATGGCATCAGCTATCAAAAACTGATCCATCGCGATTGGGGTGGCGCGGAACTCGGCGATATCGAACAGGCGGCGCAGTGGTTGCAGGCACAAGACTGGGTGGCTGCCGATAAACTGATCGTGTTTGGCGGTAGCTTTGGCGGCTTCGCAACTTTGAGTGCTGTCACCCGTTTGCCGAATTATTGGGCGCTGGGGGTGGATATCGTCGGTCCCTCCAATTTGATTACATTTACCAAGTCGGTGCCCCCCCATTGGCGGTCGATGGTGCGGCAGTGGGTGGGCGACCCCCAAGACGATCACGAGATGCTGGTGGCGCGCTCGCCGATCACGCATGTCGATCAATTGCGGGTGCCGTTGTTGGTGATTCAAGGGGCGAATGACCCGCGCGTGGTGCAGGCGGAGAGCGATCAGATGGTCGAACGAATCCGCGCCAATGGGGGCAGTGTCGAGTATTATGTCGATCCCGAAGAGGGGCACGGTGCGACTCGGCGCGCCAATGCCATCAAGTGGTATCGCATGATCACGGCGTACATTGAGGCACAGTTGCCAGCACGCTAACACGAGTGCAACTTTAAGCGGACTGTCGCGTATAATCATTGTGAACAGAAGCAAGATGAGATAAACGGAGAACAACCGTGAACAACGCAAATCACAATGACTATACCGATAACAATCCCAACTATGAAACACCGGAAGCGTCGGCACAAACCAGCGCCAAGCCTGATGAACCGCTGCGCGCCTTCATCGATCACCAGCGGAAGGCGCTCGAAGAAACTGGTAAGGCGTTGGATGCCCTCGTCCCCGATGGCTTCAAAGAACACAGCGCCGAAGCCCGTCGCGAATTTGTAAAGGGCATGAAGGTGTTGGTGGATGCGGCATTGGTGGAACTGGAAAAAGCCAGCCGTGACTTTGATAAGGGCTTTGCCCGTCGTTCGGGGGATGCGCCCGCCGCACCATCTGCTGGCGATGACTCCCGCCCGTCCTCGACGGGTGCCAACAAGGTCAAGGTGCAGGTCGATTAAACGGTTTGCCAGATAATCACACGCCATAAAGGACGCCCCCGCTGGTTGAAAGTTGCCAGCGGGGGCGTTTTTGATCCTCTTTAGGCTCAGTGTGGATGGCTATGCCCTAGACTCAGTAAATGACTTGCCCTAAGCAACGGGGTCTTCACCTTCAGGAATCTACCCGCGCCGTATGTCCTCCCGTTTGGTCTCTGCCCCCATTTTTATGGTGATTATCCTCCCGTTTTCAGCGTGAGCAGTTACCCGAAAATTTCCCTAGACAACAGGTAAATGTAGGGACGCGCATATATGCTTCCAACTGGTCCGAAAAATAAAAGCAGATGCGCGTATAATGAAATAAAAGCTCTGGAGGTTGGATATGAGTAATCCTGTTGCGCTTGACACACCGTTGATGCTCAAGGATGTCCGCTCTTTTCGTGATGCGATTCTGACGTT
Organism: Aggregatilineales bacterium; assembly: GCA_038248285.1. GTDB lineage: Bacteria > Chloroflexota > Anaerolineae > Aggregatilineales > Phototrophicaceae > Flexifilum. The sequence continues at coordinate 16,685 of JBBRTY010000028.1, read as the reverse complement.
AGCGGATAAACATGGCGCAACCGAAGTGCGCATCTTTGGCAGTGTGGCGCGCGGGGATGCCACCCCCGAAAGTGACCTTGATCTCTTGGTACGGTGGGATTACAGACGTGTTTCGGCTTGGGGTGGGGTGGGGTTTGATTTGGAGCTCCAAAACCTGCTAGGTAGGGGTACGGATTGATGTCATTTCGGAAGAAGGGCTATCCACACTGCTGCGCGCGCGCATTTTAAAAGAGGCAGTGCCATTATGAATCGTGACCGCGTTTATCTGCTTTATATCCAGCAGAATATCACCAAAATTCGTAACTGCTCAGCCCTCACCCTAAATCCCTCTCCCACAAGGGGAGAGGGACTTTCTAACGCTTTTCTCCCCCTCTCCTGTTTGTGGGAGAGGGGGTCGGGGGGTGAGGGGTACCTGAGCAGTTACCAAAATTCAAAGGCTCACGCAAGATGGAAAAGAGACTTTTTGGGCTGATGAAGATAAACAAGCCGCCGTCCTATACTATTTTCAGACGCTATCCGAGTCGACTACCCGCTTAAGTCCGGCATTGCGCGAGGCACAACCGCAAATCGCATGGGCACAAATACGAGGCTTTCGTAATCGTGTTGCGCATGATTAACTTAGTATCGATCTGGAACTGGTCTGGTTAATCGTCACGAAAGAACTTGCGGCGTTACTTGCAACGGTTGAAACCCTGTTGGCGTCGCTACCGCCGGAAGACGAAAATGCCGAGTAATCACGTCCCTGCGCCGCCATAGTTTTTAGAGCAATTATTTTTTCAGGAGAGTCGCCACGATGTTCACACGACAACAAGTAGCAGCACACAGCATGGATATCCGCCAGTTTATCGGTTTTCGCGAGGCGGTGTTGCCCAATGGCGAGCGCATCGTCGATGCCTACAACAGCAGTGGCTTAGGCTTTGCCCTACTGCCCGACCGAGGCATGGATATTTGGACGGCGACATGGAACGGGCTGCCGCTGACATGGATCAGTCAAGGGTCGCCGATTCCGGCAGATTTTAGCGCCAAGTGGTTACGTTTGTTCAATGGCGGCTTGCTGACGACGTGCGGTTTGCTGCACGCGGGCGCGGCGGATGTCGATCCCGTGACGGGTGAAGCGCGCGATCTGCACGGGCGGTATACCCGCTTACGCGCCTACAACACCGCCATCCGCACCTTTTGGGAAGGCGAGACCGCTGTGTCGGAATTGACGACTTCGGTCAGCGAGAATTCGCTCTTCGGTGAGCAGCTTTATATGGAGCGTACCTATCGGCTGGCGGTGGGCGATCCGTCCTTTACGATCACAGATCGCGTCGAGAATCGCGGCGATCAACCGACACCGTTCATGATCTTGTACCATTTCAATGTCGGCTATCCGTTGATGCGGGCGGGGGCGCGCTTGTTGTCGCCGTCGGCAAGCGTCGAGCCGCTCAATGAGGCTGCCCGTCCGGGCTTGGATCGCTATGCCGCGTATGATGCGCCGGGGACGAAGTATGCCGAGCAGGTGTTTTTCCACGACGTTCGGGCACAAGGCGGCTTTGGGTCGGTGGCGCTGGTCAATGCCGATTTCGGCTTGCGCCTCGATTGGGACATGACCTATTGCCAGTATTTCGCCCAATGGAAGAATGTGCGGCAAGGGCTGTATGTCAGCGGGCTGGAACCGGGCAACTGCTTGCCCGAAGGACAAACAGCGGCGCGCGCCAATGGGCGCTTGGTCACGCTGGAGCCGGGGGAAGCGCATACCTTCGTGAACCGTCTGTCGATCCTGCCGAATGCCGATGCCATTGCCGCGTGCGAACATGAGTTCAGCGCGCGCGGCTAGGCGTCAGACGCGATTGGGGTCGATCACATAGTCCCACCAATTCCACGAAATGCCCTCGGCACCCCCGACGTGATGCGGGAAGCGGCGCATCCACCACAGATGATGCTGGCGGATGTCGCCATTTCCCCAGGCGCGGCAATCGACCGAGCGCGGATCGCCGTTGAGATCGGGGAAGTTCAGCCAAGTGTCACAGCGCGATAGCACGGTGCGCGGGTTGCCCCAGTCGTAATCCTTGAGGCTGTTGGGGGCAAAGTGGACATTGCCACACTCGGCGCGTCTGGGGTGGGTTTTGTCGTAGCGGATGAAGCGCTCCCACAGGTTGGCATCCCCGCGTGTGGAGGCATACACTTTGCTGAGCATCGACTCGGCGCGATGCCCGAAATCTTCGAGCATTTCGCCGACCCCCCGTTCATAGTTGAAGCCCATGATCACGAAGCGGCGGTCGGCATGGTCGGTACCTGCCAGCGGCGGGGCATTGCACCAAAACGCACCCCGCCCCGCCATGATCGACTCGTAGTAGCCGCAATAGGGATAGCCCATCAGCCAAATTTCATCAATCTGCCCGGCATTGACGCGCTCGATCAGCTTGAATTGGCGGACGAGTGCCAGATAATCTACGGCGTCGGGGGCATGGAACTGGCGGGTGCGCCATGCTTGGGCGAAGCTGGTAGGGGTATAACGGAACCCATCCCGCTTGAGCGGGAAGCCGTCTACAGGGTCGGTGATTTCGAGGCGCTCGACGATCTGATACTCGACGACGCCGTGACTGGCATCGCTGAGATCGCGTATGGTGTCCGCCATCAAGCGGTCGGGGTCGTTCCATCCATAGACGCTGGCGATAGTGTCGCTTGTCCCGCGCACAATCGGGTTGTGGATCAGCGCCAGCACGCGCGGGCGCACGGTGGGCGGGGCAGGGTGGTTGGCTGTCGAGGTGGGGTGGGGCAAGGGGGGGGCGTCGGCTGGTGGGCTATCCAACGGGTGCGCGGGACGGTTGCCGCTGTTCCCAAAAAGTTGTCGCAAGAATTTATCCATCGGGACGATCCTGTGTGCGGACGATAAAGCGATGATAACGCAGATTGGCATCGCTACGCTAAAATCGCAAAGATCACGTGCCGTTAACAAAGTAGGGTAAACAGGATAAAAAGAAGAGGCTTGTTTATTATGTCCAGTTTAAGAATTGTAATTTTCAGCACTTTTGACGGTGCTGTTCTAGCCAAGAACTGGGTATGATTATTTTATGGATTGAAGTACATCCCTAAAATCAACGGGTAAATATTTAACAGCGTCACTCGATCCATTGCACGTTCCCAAAATAATAACTCTCCCGTCTCTCCTCCTGTGGGTCTGTGAAATTGCGCTTTCTGCCGTTCGTCATAATGGCATGAGGCGCATTTTCACGTCAGTTGTTGGTTGCGCTCCGCTTCGTCATACGACTATAATTTTAGTGTGCTCAAGCTGAAGCACGATTTATTTATGATCCATGCAAAGGGAAACATAATGATCGGTATGCGTCGGTTGGTTGTGGGTGCTGCACTGTTTGCCATTTTAGCAATGGGGACAGTCGTCAGCGCACAAGAGGCTGTTGTCGATGGGCTGAATAATCCGCGTCACATCACCTATAATGATGCGGGCAACCTGTATATCGCCGAAGCGGGCACCGGTGGCGCGATCCCCGTGGACGGGGCGTTTGGTCCTGCCGTCGCTGGCGGCACTGCCAGCATCACCGTGATTGCGCCTGATGGCACCCGCAGCGCGATCTCGGGCTTCACCAGCCGTGACGAAGGCGGCGAAATGATCGGGGTGTCGGCGGTCTTGGCGCACGGCGATTCGTTGTGGTTGGCATTAGGGCAAACCTCGCTCGCCTTCCCCTTCTCGTGGGCAGTGGTCGAGCTGGACATCGCCAATAACTATCGCGTCAAGACCTTCATTGATGTGTATTCCGCCGAAGCCGCCCAAGACCCCGACGCTCAAGGTGTCGATAGCAACCCTGTCGATTTGGCGTTCGACTCGCAGGGCAATCTCTACATCGCCGATGCCGGCGCGAACACCATTTGGCGTTGGTCGGCGGGCGGAAGTGGCTTAGAAGTCTTCGCCACTTGGGCAGAACAACTCGTCCCCACTTCGCTCGCGGTTGATGCTGAGGATAATGTGTGGGTCGGCTTCTTGACCGGCTTCCCCTTCGCGCCGCAAAGTTCACGCATCGAGCAATATGCCCCGTCGGGCGATCTGGTCGCCACTATCCCCGGCTTGACGACGGTCGTCGATCTCCACCTCGAAGGCACCCAGTTATATGCGGTCGAGTTCGCGGTGTTCGGGGATCAAGGCTGGACGCCCAACACGGGGCGCGTGGTCGCAGTCAATGCCGACGGCAGCTTGACCGTCATCGCCGAAGGGTTGAATTTGCCCTATGGCTTGAGTGCGGCAGCGGGGACAGGCGCGCTGGTGGTCACGGTCAATGCGGCGTATTCGCCAGCGGGTTCGGGCGCGGTCGTCGCGTTGGGTGATCTGCCGGCAGCGCCGTCGGTCGATGCGCCAGTTGATCCGGCAGCCACCCCGGAAAGCGGCGGCTAAGGAGTAGCGGTCGGCGAATTGGGGCGCGCAACAGCGCGTCCCACCAGATCATGATGCCACCCCGTGAGACAATTTTTTAACGACGCAGCAGAAGAGCCATCCAAGCGGATGGCTCTTATTTTTTTACATTTGTGCCACATCTACAAAATATTTTTCCGTTATGCTCACAGGGAGTCGTCTATGGGCTGACATGGTGGTTGGGCTTTGATCTCCAGAATTTCACGGATATTCAGCCGACCCGCCCCATTCCCGCGGTTGGGGAAGATGAGATCACTGCCATCACGACAGGTGAACGGGTGCCCCAAGTGATCATCGCGGGTGGGGCGCAAGATCAACGCCTGATTATTATGCCGTCGCTTAGGCTGGTGGTCGTGCGCTTTGCAAGAGGAGATCGCAATTATTCAGATGCACAGTTCTTGGAATTTTTGATCGCAGGTGCGGCACAAGCGTCATAATCTGATGAGAGGATAACAGACGGCATTCTTGGCGTTGAGACATATGGGGGGGATGTTTTCAACTGTCGCCAGCGCGTGCGCGGCGGTGTACAATATGCCATCATTTCACCCTACGAGTCTAAACGCTTTTTATGACTGACATCCGCTGGACGAGTTTTGACCTGATTTTTTTTGATTGTGACAGTACGCTTTCCGCCATTGAAGGCATTGACGAACTGGCACGCTTTAAGGGCAAAGAGTGGCGTGTTTCCGTTTTAACTCAAAAAGCGATGGACGGCGACCTTGACCTCAGCGAAGTGTATGGCAAGCGACTCGCCGCTATCCGCCCGACGCGCGGACAACTGAAGGCGATTGAGCAGCGCTATTATGAGACGATGGTGCCCGATGCCGATTTGGTGTTGGCGGCATTGCATTATCTGAACAAACAGGTGTTCATCATCAGCGGTGGGCTGGCAGACCCCGTGCGCGGCTTTGGGGCGCGTTTGGGGGTAGATGCCGATCATATTCGGGCGGTCGATCTGCAATATAACGAACTATCGGGCGAATGGTGGCGTTACCATGAGCCATCGACGCAGCAGGTACAGACCTATCTCGATTACGACGAGGGTCCGCTGACCATCTCCAGTGGTAAGCCTCAGATCGTGCGCGAACTGGCAGGGGATCGCCCCGGTCGGCGGATGATGGTGGGGGATGGCTCCAGCGATTTGGCGACCAAGAGCGTCGTGGATTTGTTCGTGGGCTTCGGTGGCGTGGTGTCGCGGACGAAGGTGCGCGATGAAAGCGATGTGTTCGTCAAAGCTAACTCGCTCGCGCCAATTTTGCCGATGGCGATTGGGATGCGTGGGGCATCACGTTTGTTGGGTACCCCGTATCAAGATGTGCTAGAACGCGGGTTGCTGTTGGCGCAGGAACTCACGGCGATGCGCCCGGATTTACATCAAGCCTTTCTCGAAGAATTCGCCCCGTTGCTGCATCGGACGGCTCCGACGACGCACGAGGATGATAGCGGCGACTAGTCCGAGGACGTGCGCTGGTATCATTGCTATAGATCATTTTTGCCGCCCTTTACGGATGAAAGTTATCACCTATGCCTGAATGGAATTTTTGCCCCCGCGCCATCATCTTCGATATGGATGGGTTGCTGATCGACAGTGAGCCGATTTGGGAAGATATCGAAATCGCGATGCTCTCGGCACGGGGGGCGACCTTGACCGATGAGGTGCGCGCTCGGTTCATTGGGCGACGGCTTAATGATTTTTGGAGCGGTCTGCACCAAGCCTATGATCTGCCCGGCGCGGTCGAAGACCTGATGGAAGAATCGGTCGTGGCGATGGTGGCGCGCATCGGTCGCGAAGCGCCTTTGCGCCCCGGTGCCGAAGCGCTGCTCGCCCATATCCGGGCACGCCAATTGCCGACAGCGATTGCCTCCAGCTCGCCCATGCGCATCATTGATGCGGTGGTGGGTGCCCATGCGTGGTCGGCGTTGTTTGCCACCCGTGTCTCTGGGGATGATGTGCCGGAGGGCAAGCCCGCCCCTGATATTTATTTGGAGGCGGCGCGTCGTTTGGGGGTTGCCCCCGCGGAGTGTTTGGCGTTGGAAGATAGCATCACCGGATCACGGGCAGCGGTGGCGGCGGGGATGGTCACTATCGCCGTGCCGGATCTGTCGCATGTTGCGCCCGATGCTTTTGCCGCGATCACGCCGTATGTTTTTACCAGTCTACACGAAGTCCTTGCCGCCATTGAGGAATGCTCATGAGCGATCCCTTGTTCCAGATCATCCTTGCCACCGATCTCACCGATGAAGGGGTGAACTTGCTGCGCGGCGAAGCGGATGTCGAATTGCACCTCGTCAGCCCGACTTTGCCCGCCTTGCGTGAAAAATTGGCGACCGCTCACGCTTTGATCGCCCGTGACGATGTGGTGATCGATGCCGCCTTGTTGAAGGACGCCCCGAATTTGCGCGTGATCGGGCGGGTGGGTGCCAGCCTCAACGGGATTGATATTGACGCAGCCAGCGCGCGCGGGATCGTCGTCATGAATACGCCGGGGGTGAGCGCCATCGCGGCGGGCGAACACACTGTGATGCTCATCTTGGCGCTGTCACGCCGCTTGATCGAGGCGCATAATAATTTGCGGGCGGGCTATTGGCTGTTGGATCGCAAACGGCAGGCGGGGTTTCAACTGCAAGGCAAGACGCTGGGGATCATCGGGTATGGACGGGTGGGGCGGGTGGTGGCGGCGCGCTGCTTGGCGTTTGGGATGAACGTCCTCGCCGCTGATCCGTATATCACCGAAGACCAAATCGAGGATCGGCGTGTTCAGTTGTTGGGCATGAGAGAAGTGCTACACCGCAGTGATTTTGTTTCGCTCCATTTACCGTCCACCCGCGAAACGCAAGGCATGTTTAATGTCGGGCTGATCCAAATGATGAAGCCGGGGGCGCGGTTGATCAATACCTCGTTTGGGGGCGTCTTGGACGAGGGCGCGCTCATTGAGGCGCTGAAGACGGGCAAGTTATCGGGGGCAGCGCTTGATGTGTTTACGCAGGAACCACCCTATAACAGCCCGCTGATCGGCATGGACAACGTGATCCACACCCCGCACATTGCCGAAAACACCGTCGAAGCATCGGGGGACTTGTCCCTGCAAATCGCCGCCCAGGTGATCGATGCGCTCCGCGATGAAGATTATCGCAATGTCGTCAATATGCCCTTCATGCCGGGGGTCGATTTTGAAACGACGCGCCCCTATTTGAAACTGGCGGAATGTGTGGGCGCGCTCTTGCATCTGTTGGCGCGCACGCCCGTGCGCCGTGTGGCGGTCGAATATCGCGGCGAAGATATGGCGGGTATGGTCAAGCCGATCACGGTGGCGTTGCTCAAGGGCTTGTTGACGCCCGCGCACGGCGAAAGCGTCAATTATATCAACGCGCCGATGCTGGCGAACGAACGCGGCATCCAGATCACACGGGCGAAGGGACTCAAGACGGCGGAGTATGCCAGCTTGCTCTCCTGTCAGTTTACGCTCGAAGATGGCGAGACGATCAGCATCGCGGGCACGTTGCTTGATCGGCGTGAACCGCGCATCGTCCATATCAACGATTATCGCCTCGACTTCTTGCCCGAAGGACACCTGCTCATTATGGGCAGTCACGATAGCCCCGGCGTGATCGGGCGGGTGGGGACGCTGATGGCGGACAACGGCGTCAATATCGCGACCTGGCAAACCGGGCGCAGCACCCCCGGCGGTAATACGCTGACGGTGTTGACGCTGGATGAACCGTTGCCAGAGCCGATCCTAGAGACCTTGCGGGCGCAAGATTTTGTGCGCCATGCCCATCAAATAGAATTGCATTAACGCGCCATCTGCCCAAGAAACCAAAAGAGAAGCCCGCGGATTTCTCTTTTGGTTTCTTCACCACTTTTGTGATACCCACGGGCAGAAAATTATTTTGTGTCGGCAGTATTGCGCGTTGATTTGTTTTCCCGTTCGGAAATGGGTAGCAATTGAAATTTTTGATCGCGGATGATGCGTCGAATGTAAGGGGTGGTGATCACGGGCATGACCATGTATTCCTCACCGCGCATCAGTTCAAAGTGATAGACGATGACCAAACGAGTGCCCCCCTGCCAAAATTCTTGGGTATAACAGGTATCACTCACCTCCCAATTGGTGTCGAGCGCCGTCAGAAAGGCGTCTCCACCGGCGAAATCTTCGGATACTGCGCTCCAGAAACGGCTGAACTGAGGATAGGCACTATGCCAGTTTGAACTATGTTCTAACATCGTTTATATCTCTTTCATGTGAAAAAATGTACGAAAGGTGTAAAATTCCAGTTACTTTCACACTATACCATCAAGCATCAAACAATGCTGCAATTTGTCAGTCATCAGCAGCCTTTTTTGAGACCAAAGCACGCTAAATCAACCATGAGCTATAGCTCACCCTTCACTCATGAATGTTTACTACAATCGCAAGATTATCTTGAAACAAGTTTGGGAGTTATTGTAAGATGGCGCGGATCATCGTTATAGGTAGCGGATTCGGCGGATTAGCCGCTGCAATACGTCTCGCAGCGCGTGGTCACGAAGTCGATCTTTATGAGAAGCGCGATAAACTGGGCGGGCGCGCCTATGTCTACGAGATCGATGGCTTCAAATTTGATGGGGGTCCGACGGTCATCACTGCTCCTTTTTTGTTTGATGATATTTATGAAGCTGCCGGTCAAAAGCGCGAAGATCATATCGACTTTATCCCCCTAGACCCGTTTTATCGCATCTTCAATAGCGAGGGACGTCCCTTCGACTATAACGGGGACGAGGCGTTCATCCGCGATCAGATCAGCAAGTTTAGCCCCGAAGACGCCGATGGCTACAGCCGCTTTGTGAAGACCACCAAAGACATCTTCAAGACCGGTTTTGGGTTGATCGATAAGCCATTTTTGAACGTTATGGATATGGTCAAGGTCGCGCCGGACTTGGTGCGCTTGCAATCCTATTTGAGCGTCTATCAGTATGCCTCTCAATTCATCAAAGACGAATTTTTGCGCCGTTGTTTCTCGTTCCATCCGTTGCTGATCGGTGGCAACCCGTTCGATGCGCCGTCTTTATATGCGCTCATTCATTATCTGGAACGGAAGTGGGGCATTCACTACGCGCGCGGCGGCACGGGAGCGATAGTCTCGGCAATGGGCGCACTATTTGAACAGGTGGGCGGGCACATCCATCTCAATAGTGAGATCGAAGAAATTCTCGTCGATCCTAACAAACGGGACCGCGTGACGGGCATCCGTTTGGCGGATGGCTCGATCCATCATGCCGACCATATCGTCTCGAACGCCGATGTCGGGTTCACGTACAAAAACCTGATCCCCGAAAACTACCGCAAGAAGTACAGCAATCGCAAAGTTGATAGCCTGAAGTACAGCATGTCGTTGTTTGTGATTTATTTTGGCACCAAGCGGCGCTATCTGGATAGTGGGCTGTCGCATCACAACATCATCTTGAGCGAACGCTACAAGGGCTTGCTCAATGATATGTTTAATCGCCAGGTGCTGTCGGACGATTTTTCGCTGTACCTGCACATGCCGACCATCACCGATGAGTCGATTGCGCCCCCCGGACACGAAAACTTCTATGTGCTGTCGCCGGTGCCCCATCTCGGTTCGGGCACAGATTGGACGCGCACCGCCAAGCCTTATCGCGATGCCATTATGAAATTTCTCGAAGAAAACTATCTGGAAGATTTGCAAGCCAACATCGTCGCCGAGCATTACATCGATCCGTTGCATTTCCAGAATACCCTCAACAGTCATATGGGGTCGGCGTTCTCGGTGCAGCCCATCCTTACGCAGTCGGCGTGGTTTCGCCCCCACAACCGCAGTGAAGATTTCGAGAATTTGTACTTTGTCGGCGCGGGGACGCATCCGGGGGCAGGGTTGCCGGGGGTGCTGTCATCAGCAGTGATCGTCGAAGATTTGATCGGTGGGGGTTCCCCACGTCGGCGCGTCCCGATGACGGATGCTGAACTCGAGTTGTCCCCGTGAGTCTGGGATTACAGCCGCCGGCTGCGTGGGAAGGGATGCTGCTCGATTGGGCGGAGCGGGCACTTCAAAATAGTACTCCGGTTGAGATCGTGCATCACATGATGGATAGTGATACCCTCGCGGCGGCATATGCGTTATGCGAAACGATCACGAATCAGAACAGCAAAACTTTCTATATCGCGTCGGCACTGCTGCCGCTCGAAAAACGACAAGCAGTGCGGGCGTTATATGCGTTTTGTCGTGTGACTGATGATTTGGTGGATCGTGCCAGTGGCGATGCCACACCCAGTGCGGTGCGTACGGAATTAGAAAGATGGCGGGGGGAGGCGTTGGCTCCCCACCCGACGGTGGAGCAACCGGTGGCGTTGGCATGGGCGGATGCGCGGCACCAATTCGCCATCCCGATGGGCTATGCCTTGCAGTTGATCGACGGGGTGGGTGGCGATCTCATCAAGAAACGGTATCAGACCTTTGAGGAGCTGGCGGGCTATGCCTATGGTGTCGCTTCGACGGTGGGCTTGATGGCGATGCACATCGTCGGCTTTGACGGTGCCCCTGCGATTCCCTATGCCGTTAAGCTGGGTGTGGCGCTGCAAATGACCAATATCCTGCGTGATGTCGCCGAGGATTGGCGGCAGGGGCGGCTTTATTTGCCGTTGGATGAGCTGCGCGCCTTCCAACTGGACGAGAGCGACATTGCGGCGGGTTGTGTCGATGATCGGTGGCGGGCATTTATGCGTTTTCAGATTGCACGGACACGCCGCTTGTATGAAGAAGCGATGCCGGGTGTCGCCATGCTGCATAGCGAGGGGCGTTTTGCTATTGTTGCCGCCGCCGAATTATACTGTGCCATTTTGGAGGATATTGAAACCCATGATTATGATGTGTTTACGCGGCGGGCGCGTCTTGGTAAATGGGCGAAAGCACGGCGTTTGCCGGGGATTTGGTGGCGCAGCCGGCGCTTAAAAGGCGGGTAGCTCAAAAAAGCGTAGCCCCGCTAAAAGATCAAGGCGATTTTGACCGAACTGGGAATCGAGCTAGTGGATTTGCAGGGATGGACTTATTTTGAAGAAACTGGTGACTACTCAGGTATAGAAACAGAATAATTACACACCCCTCACCCAAAGCGAAGCGGCAATCCCTCTCCATAAGCGAAGCGGCGGGGCGAGGGACTTTCTACTGCGTTTCTCCCCTTCTCCAAAAGCGAAGCGGCTGGGAGAAGGGGTGCCGAGCGCGCTCGGACGGGGTGAGGGGTACCTGTGTAGTTACCGGGAGGCTAAATCAGCCTCCCGCTTTTCATTTGTTGGCTCCAAGAGTCAAATAGACACTTGCTCGCCTCATAACCTGATGTCTGGGAAGTTTTTCATTTCCAGACGAAGGTTATTGTCCTTCCATCGCCTCAACATTGATTTTGCGCGCCAGTTTGGTCAACGCAATATCGGTGGCTTGCTCTTCATCCAGCGTCCCTTGCAGGATGCGTTTGATTTCTTCGTGCCCTAGCAAGTCGGCATAGGTGCGAATCGTGCCGTAACTCGCCATCTCGTAATGCTCCACATGTTGCGCCGCCGAAATCAAACCGGCGTCCATCACGGATTCCTCAGCATCCTCTTTCAGCATTTCGTCGGCTTCGCTTAGGACACCCTTCATGCCCTTGCAAGCTTTGCGCTTGGCAGGGACGCCCAAAATGTCAAACACGGATTCCAAACGCTCGATATGAGTCTTGGTCAGCGTTAGATGTTCTGTGAAGGCGGTCTTCAGTTCAGGCGTGCTGGCGGCTTTCACCATTTTGGGGAGGGCGTCAACGATTTGGTGTTCGGCGTCGTAAATGTCTTGCAGTTGTTCCAACATCAACTCGGAGAGAGATCCTAATTTCATGATAGCCCTTTCGTGGCTGTCTGATACTCAGTTTTTGTGGTTCTAAGTTCAGCATAACAGCGAAACGATACGGTCTAGTGTGCCAAGTAGGGGATTTTGACTTAGGACGCATGGCTATGGCTATAGGCCCCGATGGGGCAGGATAGGTCGAATGACCTAGCCCCGCCGCGCTAGATCACCCGCTTTAAGATCAATCCTTATCCTCATTACAGAATGACCTTCCACTCTTAGACTCGATGTAGCTTGTTAAATTCGCAACTACAATTCGCAACTACAAAATGAACTATGCGATCTTGCAAAAGGAGACCCACATGACGGACCGCATCTATTACAGCAAATCGGCTGAACAACGGGCGCAACAGCAACGGTTGATGTTTGCGTGCATCTTTGCAGCAGCGGGCATCACCGCCGGAATCGTGATTGCGTTATTATTTGCGCCCCAAAGCGGCGAACAAACCCGCCAGGATGTGGCATCAAATGCGGAAAAAGCAATCGGGACAGGGCGCGATACGACCAGCAAAATGGTCGAAACGTTACAAAAAGATGTTGACCGTCTGCGTCACCAAGTTGAGGAGCGTATCAAAAATGCCTAAGTTGCCGGTTCCACCTCTCTTTAAGCTGTCACGCTATGGCTCCGACATCCTTTTCAAAAAGATGAGCGTTTTCCGCCGCTTGCGCCTGATCTCTACTTTTGTGACGATTGCCGGGGTGTGGTATCTCCGGCGCGCCAAAAGATAAACATGAACCTATAACCATAGGGGTGGGTGAGGGTGACGGGGCATAATGTCATACGCCACCTTACCTAGATGAATACCCCCCAAGAGTGTCTACAGAAACCCATAGCCTGTCCCATAACAAAACAGCGACTCTAAATCACAATGAATTGTATAGGTAGTTGAAACCTTGTTGTTTAGCTTGTTGATACGGAGGAAATACCCATGTTGAACCTTGCCTTTGGTTTTCTCGTGATCGCGATCATTGCGGCGGTTTTCGGTTTTGGTGGCATCGCAGGTGCGGCTGCTGGAATTGCTCAATTCGTGTTCATTCTGTTTCTCATCTTCTTTGTGGCGGCATTGTTGTTCGGTCGCCGTGTCGTCTAACTTGACTTATCACATCACCTTTTTTGCAGTGGATTTAGGAGCAATAAAATGAGTACCCTCAGGATGAATCGTGAAAGCTACGTCGAACCGGGCGCAAACGAAACTACTGGATATCCCCGTCGCGGCTTGCCAATGCGTTTGCGACACTTATCATGGGGTGCCATCGTCGCAGGTATTGTGATTGCACTCGTTACGATGGTGGGGTTGCAGATGCTGGGTCTGGCAATTGGCGCAGCGACTATCAACCCTGAAGTCGAAGTGAATCCAGTGGAACCGGCTCTCGGAACCGGCGCTATCATCTGGATGATCGGCAGCAATTTGATCGCCTTGTTCCTCGGCGGCTTTGTCGCCGGACGCTTTGCAGGTTCGCCCGATCAAGAAGACGGTCTAATTCACGGTTTGGTGACATGGGGTATGGTCACATTGATCACCCTGTTCTTGTTAACATCGTCGCTTGCCGGCTTGGTCAATGGTGTTTTGAATTTAACCGGACAAGCGATCAGCATGGCGGGCAGTACCGTCGCCAATGTCTCACCGATTGTGGCAGATGCCATCAATATGGAAGGGATGACCTTGCAAGGTATTCAGGGTGAAATTCGCGCCCTCTTGCAAGAAACCAATGATCCCCTTGCCCAGGGCAGTTCCACCACTGAAGGCGACCAAACCACGGGCGCGTCCAATACTCAGAACGGGCTACCCTCCAATAGTTTGACGGAGTTGGAACTGAATCGTGGGTTTACCGAACTGTTCACGGAAGGCGAAGTCAGCGCCGAAACGCGCCAAAACTTTGTCACTGTGTTGTCAGAACGTACCGGCATCACCGCCGAAGAAGCCCAGCAAGCGGTGGATCGTTGGGAACTCGCTTATACCGAAGTGCGCGTGCAAGCCGAAGACACCGCCCGCGAAGTATCGCAGGGTATCGCCGATACCGTGACCTTGCTTGCGGGGGCAGTGTTTGCCATGATGGTGGTGGGTGCGTTTGCAGCCGGCACCGGCGGGATCATCGGTTCGCCAGAACACTTACGGGAAGTAGAAGTGGCGGCAGCAGCTACAACCTAAACGTTGCGCAACGATAAATTGCGACGAGCGGACAATGCCATACAGTAGGCATTGTCCGCTCTTTTTTTGGCTGTGCGCCTTCAAAAATAGGTCAAGAGGCTAGTCTAAGATTACCTTTTAGGTGCATACCGATGGCTATAATTCCTCATACAATGAATAAGTTATTTCGATGACCAACCACATGACGGGTGATAGTTCATGACCCCCTTGCAAATGTTCAAAGGAACCCTTGTTGTTTTAGCGACCCTGCTCGGTGCCTATGTTTTGATCACGAGCATTGAGGTTTTAATAGTCTTGTTGATCGCCATTATCGTCGCTTCGGCAGTTCGCTCCATCATCGACCGCTTGGTGAAATGGCATGTGCCCAGAGGAGTCGCCATCGGTGCTGTTTATTTCGTCTTGATCAGCGGGCTGTTGTTGATGATTATTGCGGTTTTGCCACCGGTTATGAATCAAGTGACGCTTTATTTTGGGAACGAAGGTCGCCTTACCAGTCGAATCGTACAGGCACAAAGAGTCATCGAAAGCCTGATTGGTGGCGTGACCAACAGTGACATATCGCTCGTGAATCGCGAACAAATCGATAGCGCTGTGACTGGATTTCTTGCCAGCATTCAGCTTTTGGTGCCTAACTTAGTGAATGATTTAGGGGGGATTTTGGGGAATACGGTGCTTATTTTTGTGATTGGTGCCTATTGGCTGACCTCACATCACAAAGCCACCGCATTTATGACGCAGCTTTTTGAACTGCGCTATCGCGAACAAGCACAACAAGTGATCCTAGAAATTGAAAATGCGATGGGTGCCTATGTGCGTGGCGTCTTAATCACATCGGTGTTGGTGGGCTTGCTAAATTTCATCCCGATGCAACTTTTAGGGGTGCCCAATGCCTTGACCTTTGCTCTTATCATCGGCGTCTTGACCGCTATCCCGATGGTCGGCGGTTTGCTAGGGGGCGTCATCGCCACTTTATTGACTCTGTTGGCTGCGCCTGAGTATATCGTGACCGTAGCGGCAATCGCTTTTATTGTGCAACAAATTGAAAGCTATGTCATCACGCCCCGGGTGATGTCGAATCGGCTCGACCTTGACCCCCTGCTCATCATTGTGTATAGCGCCATTGGCTTTTCCTTGTTTGGCGTGGTTGGCGCTTTGATCGCCGTGCCGGTGATGGGATCGCTTCATATTTTGCTCATGGTCATGGTGATCAAGCCCCATCAAGAGAATATCCGCACCTTTGATATGCAAGACGGTTTGCCCCTCGTTCGCATCCATGATCCCAACACCATCCCCCTAGGGCAGCCCCTTGAAAAAGTCGGTATGTGACCCCTTTTCAGCATCGTGTCCTTGCAAAATTGCGATCTGTGAGGACACGCTATGCTACTATAAAAAATTTAATAAGTTTTTAAATGTATAATTGGAAATAGGAGAGGTGGCTCTATTTCCTTGCCTACTCTTCTTATATTGTGGATATGTTTCGAGCCTATACTATCGTTAGTGGATACCCTGAAGTCGTACTTCACCTCCAATCATTCACAGCAATTGTGTATTGTTGAGATCACATTAGCTAATTTAGGAGACGATCTACTGCTATGAAGCAACCCACGAAACCGATGATTAATTTTGAGTTGTTAGCGCCCTACAATAAATCCGTTCAATTGATGGGCAGTTGGAATCATTGGCAGCCCATCCCCATGAAGCAGACCGCAGCGACGGGCGTTTGGCATATCAATGTCCCCCTCGAAGACGGGGAGCATGAATATAAATATCAACTCGTCTCGCGCAGTTATTTTGCAGCGGGCGAAACGGTCACTGTCGCCGATCCTAGAGCGATAGAATTTACGCTCGACTCGCACGAAAACTCAACTCTTCGGGTTCGTGATGGCAAGCGGTTGCTCACTAGTTACGTTTGGCAGCATGACAAGGTGCTTCTGCCCCCCAATGAACAGTTGGTCATCTATGAAATGCACATCGGTGACTTTGGGGGCATGGTGGATCACAAGGGTAACTTTGGCACGCTGATCGAAAAATTGGACTATTTGGCGGATTTAGGCATTAACGCGATTGAATTGATGCCCGTCAACGAGTTCCCCGGTAATCATCAATGGGGCTACAGCTTACAGAAGTAGGGCTTTAGCCCGCGAAAGCTACGCCGCTTCAGCGGCTGTAGATGAAGCGCCTTACGGCTTTAGCCGCCGTCTGAGCGTCTCAGCGGGGTGCATTTGAAGTGAGTGTAAATTCTCTCGGAATTTCCGAGT
>JBBRTY010000027.1:0-29504 GCA_038248285.1 Aggregatilineales bacterium | reverse complement strand
CGGTTATAGCGACATCGCCATCGGGATCGGCATGTTGGTGGGTGTTCAATTGCCGGAAAATTTCGCCCGCCCCTATCTGAAAAGCACGATCACCAGTTTTTGGCAAAGTTGGCACAAATCATTGGGCGCTTGGGCGCGCGTCTATGTTTTCATGCCCCTCACGCGGGGGCTGCTGCGTCGCCAGCGGAAACCATCGGCGGCGGTGATCGTCGGCATCGGGCACCTTGCCACCATGACGTTGATCGGCTTGTGGCACGGCGTCACGGTGTCTTTTTTGATTTGGGGCGTCTGGCACGCGCTGGGGTTATACGCCCATAAACAGTGGAGCGACCGCACCCGTGTTTGGGTTCGCGGGGTGCAAGCACGCCCCGTGCGGCGGCGGGCATGGGCGCTGTGGGGCTGGTTTTTGACCTTTCACTTTGTCGCCCTCGGTTGGGTGTGGTTTGCCTTGCCCGACCCCGCCCAATCGTTGCGGGTGATCGGGCGTTTATTTGGAGTCGGCTGGTGATGACATGGGCGGGTTTGGGGCGCATCCTCTTAAAAACGGTGGCACTGTTTGTGATGTGCAACCTGCTATTCGCGCTCACTTTTCCGTTAGAAGGGGTGGGGCGGCTTTCGGTGTATAACACGTTGTTGCCGGGGCGTGACCGCTTGCCTTATGGCGAAAACCCGACCGAGTCGTACAGTCTGAGTCTCGACAATATCCCGGCGATGTTCGCTTCGCATCGCGTTAGCCGCCCCAAAGCTGCCGACGAGTACCGCGTGATCGTGATCGGTGATTCGGGGGCGTGGGGGTGGCTGTTGCCCCCCGACCAGATGGTGACGGCGGCGCTCAATCGGCAATTCAGCGCGGCGACGCGCCCCATCAGCGCCTATAACCTCGCCTACCCGATTCAATCGTTGTTGAAAGACCGGATCCTCCTCGACGAGGCATTGCGCCATGATCCTGATGCGATAATATGGCTGGTCACGCTGGACGCCTTCCCGCCCGCCCAACAGCTTTACCCGCCGCTCGTGCAGCGCAATGCGGATCGCGCCCGTGCGGTGCTGGCGCGCGCGCAGTCGCCGCTGGATGCTGCCGATCCCCGTTTTGTGACGCCGACGACGTGGGATCGCACCATCATCGGGGCGCGGCGGGCGCTGGCGGATGTGCTGCGTTTGCAAGTCTATGGCGTGGCATGGGCGATCACGCGGGTGGATCAAGCCATTTCTGAGACCGCCCCGACGGTGCAGCGGGATTTGTCGGCAGATGAAGCATGGGGGGATATCACGACACCACGCGCCTTGACCGATGCCGATCTCTCGTTGGAATTGCTGATCGATGGGACGCGGGCGGCGGCAGAAGCAGACGCGGCACTCGTGATCGTCAACGAGCCGATCTACATCAGCGACGGCGCAAATGCCGATCTTCGCTACAATAGCTGGTATCCCCGTTGGGCATATGATTCGTACCGCGCGGTCTTGGCGGCGACTTGCACCGACCACGCGCTGGTTTGCCTTGACTTATGGGACGTCATCCCTGCGCGCGAATTCACGGACTCGCCGGTGCATTTGTCAGCGGCGGGCACCCATCAGTTAGCGGGCTTTTTGTTTGAGACAATAGAGGCGCAGTCATGAAATATTGGGTATTGGGGCTGCTGCTGATGGGGCTGTTTTGGGGCAGATTGCTGCCGCCGCTCCGTGCGCAGGATGCCGTCATCAACACCGGACTTGACGGGGTGAATTTGCGCGCCGCGCCCTCGCTGGCAGCCGGTATCGTGACCGTGCTGCGCCCCGACATGGCGCTTGATCTGCTGCGCGTCTCGGCAGATGGGCAGTGGTTACATTTGACCACTGACGCGGGCATAAGCGGTTGGGCGTATCGCGATTTGATCACGGTGCAACCAGAGGCAATGGAGGCAGTGTTGGCACTCAACAGGGTACCGCTTACGGACGTGGTGTCCGCCCATGTCGCGGCGCTGTTTCGCGCGGGGCAAGGACGGGGGTTACGGGCGGATCGCTTCGCCAAGGTGGGGGATAGCATCTCGGTGTCTGACCATTGGCTGGTGCCGATCAGCGCGGGGTTTGTGAACACCGCCGATTATCGGAGCCTTGAACCTGTGATCGCCCATTTTGGCGGGGGCAGTAGTGCCGCACTTGATCCGTTTGGACGGGTGTCGTTGGCGACGGGCATTGGCTGGAATACGGGCACGTTACTTGATCCGGCAATGGCAGATAGCGCCCAGTGCGCCCCGACAGAGTCACCTATCACTTGCGAGTATCGGGTGATGCAACCGGCGCTGGCGTTGATCATGATCGGCACCAATGATGTGGGCTTTATGGAGGTGGCGCTCTATCGCGCCCACTTGGTGCGCATCCTTGAAGTGACGTTGGCGCAGTCGATCATCCCGATCCTGACTACCATTCCCCCGCGTAACGGTTTTGATGCCCGCGTGACCGCCTTTAATGCGATCATCACCGACTTGGGGCGGGCGTATGAGCTGCCGGTGATCGATTATTATGGAGCGATGGCGGGGCTGCCCCTGCGCGGGCTGGATCTAGATGGCGTGCATCCCAATATCCCCCCCAAAGGCTTTGAAGGCGCGGTCGATTTTCGCCCTTATAATTTGAACTTCGGCTACGTTCAACGGAATTTAATCACGTTGCAAATGTTAGAGACATTATTGGCGGTGTTCGATGCTCCTCAAATCCCCTAAACCGTTTATGTGGGCACGGGTGTTGTGGGTCCTGTTGCTCGTTATGGGGGCAGTGGGCTGTACGACTCCGCGTCCGACGGCGACCATTCCCCCATTATTGGTACTGCCGACAGCGACCGTGACGACGGTCAAACCATCTCCACAGGTTTTTGTCGTCGGTGCGACAGTATCTGCGGCTGGCGTCCCGAACCTGCTCCCCAATCTGCCCGATCTCATACCCACTGGGACGGTGTCGCAGCCTGTGGTTAACACCGTACCCGTCGCCACCCAAGCGATGAGTGTCACGATTGTGGACACGGCGACCCCGACCTCGCTGGCGTTTCTTTCCAGCGACGGAGTGGCAGCGGCAGTGCCGCGTGTGACGGCGATGCTGCTGCTGCCCACCCGCGAGGGTTTATCAGTGATCCCGATGGCACCCAATACACCTGACGAGATTGTCCCACCCACGACTCTGTTCAGCGCCCCGTCCCCCACGCCCATTGAGGTCGCCAGCGCCCCCACGATGATCGCGTTGGAGGCGGTTTTGGGCGATACCAACGCGATGATGAATGCCCTCATGACGGTGGACTTGTTCACCAATTTTGGCACCCCTCAGACGGTGGAGATCGCCGCCCGCGGGCGACAGACGGGCATACGGGCGCGCGTGTTCAGCGTGATTGGCGATAGCAATAGCGTGAGTGGTGATTTTTTGCGCCCGCTGGTGATCGAGAATTATTGTGAGTGGGGCGGTTTTAGCCCATTGCAAGAGACCATCGCTTATTTTTCTAGTCCTCCTGATGCGATCTCGGCGACTTCGTTCACCCACGAGAGCATCTCGGCGCAGATGGGCTTCAATAGTGCGGCGGCGCTAGACTCGTTTTGGGCGACCGATGCACTCTGTTACCCCGGCGAGACGCCGGTCGCTTGCGAATTGCGCTCGAATTCTCCAGCGGTGATCGTGATTATGTTGGGCGGCAAGGATGTCAGCCGGATGTCGCTGAACCAGTATCAACAAAATATGACGCGGATCGTCAGTCAAGCGGTTGGGCAGGGTACCATCCCGATCTTGACGACCTTCGTGGTGGAACCTGCCAGCGACTATTTCTCCCAGTCGCTCGCCTTCAATTTGGCATTGGTGGATTTAGCACGGCAGTGGGGTATCCCGCTCGTTAATTTATGGGCTGCTGCCAGCAGATTGCCGGGATATGGCATTGCCGCGGACGGCACCCATTTGCGCACCCAACCGGGGCGTTTTTGCGACTTCGCGGGGGGTGAACGCCTTTATGGGGGCACGCTCCGCAATTTAATGACCTTGCAAGCGCTCGATCAAGTGCGTACAGGGGTGTTGCAGCCTCGCTAAACCCGCGCTTTTGCCGTCAGCAGGGAGTCCACCCGTGCGGCAATCTCTTCCCATTCGATGCTAGTCACGCGCCCGTTGTCGAATTCTGCGAGCAGACTGGCGTACAGTGCCGTCAGCCCGGTATCACTTTTGGCGAGATCGACCCCCGTGTGCTGGCGGATCACGAAGATCAACCCCGCGACGCCGGATTCTTTGGTGAGCGAGACTTCTAGGGGACGACCGAGCAAGTGCGGCACATCAAACGGGGCATACATCCACCAGAATTTGTTCAAGCCATCGGCATGGACGCCCGCGCGCGTGCGGTGGGCATCGCGCCCATACAGCGGATACTTGGGCGGGATCGGCTCATTCATCGCGGCATAGAGATCGACCAGCTTGTTTAGGACGGTGAAGTCGGGGCGGTCATCGGTAAAATAACCCATGCCGATGAGGTGCAAGAGGACGCCTTCTACGGGGGCGTTGCCCGTGCGTTCCCCTTTGCCGAGCGCCGTCCCGTTGATGACCGAACAGCCCGCCCGCACCGCCGCCAAGCAGTTGGCGACCACCAGCCAAGTGTCGTTGTGGGGATGAAATTCGAGGTCTTCCGAGGCGACTCCGGCTGTGCGCAAGGCTTTGACGATCTTGGGGATGCTGCGCGGCAAGGCGACATCGGCATCGGGCACCCCCAAGCCCATGGTGTCGCAGATGCGAAACTTAGGACGCAGTGCCGCGCCCGACTCAGCTGCGAGAGCTTGGACTGCTTCGACAAACGGCAGCATGAAGTCCAGCGGCGCACGGGTGGCATCTTCGAGGTGTAAACGCGGCTTAATGCCGGCGTCTAGCGCCATACGGACGGCATCGAGGTAGGTGTTCGCCGCCTGATTGCGCCCGCCGGGTGTGAACTTATGGAAGGTGTGATAATCCGACGCCGACGCCAACATGCCGGTTTCGCGCACGCCCAACGCTTTGATCAACTCGACATCTTTCGCCGCCGCACGGATCCATGTCGTCGGCTCGACTGGGGCACCTGCTCGCCACCGTTCGAGGGCACCTTCTAACGCGGCGCGGTCAGAGGGACGATAGGCGAAAAACTCGGCTTGGCGGATTGCCCCCGACGTGCCTGTGAAGGCGCATTGCAGGTCATAAATGGCGAGGCTTTGCGCGGTCGTCAGCGGCAACCCGCCTTGTTGACCATCGCGGTGGGTGGTTTCGGTCGTCCATGCTTGGGGGGGCAGGTCGGCGGGGCGTGTCCCGTCGTCCCATACGTAACGCGGGAAGTCGGCGCGTGGGAAGCTGTCGAGAAAATAATCGGCTTGGGCGGGTTCGGGCATGAGGGGCATGGGCTTGTCCTTGATGAACATTCTGTTGAAAAGCACTTAAAAATCATGGTAGGATGATTGATACATGTTGTCAATCTTGATTGAATAATCAATATAAAGGGGAGCCAATGCCTAAAAACCGCACGTTGAGCGCTCAAGAAGCCGCCGATCAGTTGGGGATCAGCAAGGCGACGTTGTATGCCTATGTCAGCCGGGGCATGATTCGCTCGGCAGAGGGCGACCCGACCACCCGCGAACGACGCTATCATGCTGAGGATGTCGAAGCATTGGCGACGCGCAAGACGTACCGCCGCGACCCCGCCAAAGCGGTCGGCGATGCTTTGCATTGGGGCACGCCCATGCTGGAGTCCTCGCTGACGTTGATCCACGAGGGGCGGTTATTCTATCGTGGTCAGCCCGTAGACCTGTTGGCGCGCGAGCAACCTTTTGAACGGGTGGCGGCGCTGTTGTGGGATGACGAAGACACAGCCCTAAATTTTGTGTCCGCCCCTCTTGACCTGTGGGCAAACCCGCTAATAGGGCGCGATTTGCCGATCAGCGCGCGGATGGCGGTCGTTTTGGCGGTCGCCGGGGCACACGATTTAGGGGCATATGATCTGACGCCCGCCGCTGTCCGCCGCACGGGAGCGCGGATCGTCGGCTTACTGACGGCGGCGGCGACCGAGTCATGGGTGGCACCAGAGCATGGCATTGCTGAAAAAATTGCCAGCGCGTGGGCGGTGTCTGCTGCCGCGCCTCTCATCAATGCCGCGCTGATATTGTGCGCTGATCATGAATTGAACGCCTCATCGTTTGCGGCGCGGGTGGTTGCCAGTGCCGAAGCCACCCCTTATGCGGTGGTGGCGGGGGGGTTGGCGGCGTTGACGGGTTTCAAACATGGCGGCAATACCGAGCGGGTCGAGGCGTTTCTTCGCGAGTCGCCGGATTTGCCCAAAGCGGCGGCGGATCGATTGCGGCGCGGGGAGTACATCCCCGGTTTTGGGCACCGCTTGTATCCCGATGGCGATCCGCGTGCGGTGATCTTGCTTGAAATGCTGCACGCTTATGCGCCCAACGCGCCGTTATTGGCGCAGATCGAGGGCTTGCTGGCGGTCATGGCGGATGCCCAAAGCACTACCCCAACGATTGATTTGGCGTTGGCAGCGTTGGCGCACAGCCTGAATTTGCCAGCGGGCGCGCCGTTGGCGTTGTTCGCGATTGGGCGTTCCGTTGGGTGGATCGCCCATGCTCTGGAGCAATACGCCGATGATGATTTGATCCGCCCACGTGCGCGCTATGTTGGGCGGATGCCGGTGTGACCTTACTTGTTAGCCGTCGATCAAGGTGTTGAGGTTCGCCCGCCGGAAGAAAGCGCGAAAGGCGGCGATCTCGGTGAGGACAGCCTCTAGCGCGGCGAGGGCGGCGGCTTTATTCAGTTGGGGCGTCCCTTGCCCCAGTGCGATCACGATCTTGCTCTGGTCCGGACTCATGTCCACAATCACAAGTTTTCCACTTGCCACCAACGCCTCGATAGCGAGACGAGCGGCGCGGGAAGTGCTTTCCATGCCAATCGCGAATCGATACAGATCGAACACCCCATCCTTCTGTTGAATGGCATATTTCGCTAATCCGAGGACTCGGCGTGTGAAATGATAGCCAGTTTGCTCGCTCGGATCGATGGCAAAGACATGGACAGCCGTGACTGATCCCACTTGTTTGAGCGCAGCGCGCAAAGTGGCAAGGTCGGGGGGCGTCATCCAAATGGCAAGCGCCGTGCCGGGGGTGTGAGTGAGTTCATGGCGTCGTTGGCTTTGTTCCATGAGGAGTGCGTCTTCGCGCCAGATTTGCACGTTGCCTTGTTCCCACAATGCTTGCAAAGTTGCTGCTGGATCAGGATCGTTCCGGTGATCGATGATGGGGGTGGTCTGCGAGTTGATCGTGATCGATTCGGTGATCGGGCGGGCGTCGATGAATTCCGCTTGCACGCTGACATTGCCTTGATAATCGTTGGCACGCAGCACACAGGCGAGGTCGAAGCGCCCTTCGGGGAAGGGTTCGTCCGCGCCATTCCACCACAACACCTGCAAGCTGTGATCATCGTTGTCCGTCACCGTCAAGCGGCGATGGGTTCGATCCCGCCCCATGATGATGTCATTGCTGAGCGTCAAGTCGCGCACGGCGATCACGACTGGGGGGTTGCCCGCCCCAAAGGGTGCCAGTCGTTCGAGGTCGGTCATCAGGTCTAAGGTGAGTTCGGGCAGGGTTAAGGTGGCGTCAAGGGTCAGCGCGCCGGGGGTGACTTCGCCCCGCACCGTCCGCACGAATTTTGACAAGCCGCGCCGGAATGCCGGGATATTGTCGGGGGCGAGGCGCATCCCCGCCGCCATCGCATGACCGCCATAGCCGTTCAAGAGGTGGGCAGTGGCGACCAAGCCTTCGGTGATATCGACGCCATCCACCGAACGCGCCGACCCGCGCGCCTCTTCGCCGGGGGGCGTCGCCAGCAAGATGACGGGCATGTTATAGCGATCCACTAAGCGATTGGCGACAATGCCGACCACGCCCGTATGCCAATCGGGATGCGCAAGGATGAGGACATCATGCGCCAACAGCGAACGGTCGCGGGCGATTTGGGCTTCGGCAGCGTCTTCGATTTGGTCACATAACAAACGGCGTTGGGCGTTCAAGGCTTCGAGCCGTAGGGCGGTGGTTTGGGCGCTGTTGAATTGAGTCGCCAGCAGCAGATCGACTCCCAGTTGGGCATCATCGAGGCGTCCGGCAGCGTTTAGGCGGGGGGCATAGCTGAAGCCGATAGTTTGCTCGGTGGTGCGCGTCGGATCGGTGCCGGTTTGGTCGGCAAGGGCGGCGATGCCGGGGCGTAGGGCGGCGCGCAAGACGGTTAAGCCCCGTTGCAATAAGTAGCGCGTGTCGCCTGTTTGCACGGCGACATCGGCGACGATGCCCAGCGCCACTAAATCCAACAGCACAGCCTGATCGCCTGTCATGGCGCGGATGAGTTCGTAGGCAACGCCGACGCCGGGCAAGGTGTGGAGCGGGTGGGTGTGCCCCAGTCGTTGGGGGTTGATGTTGGCATAGGCACGCGGCAAAGTCTCTGGCAAATGGTGGTGATCGGTCACGATGACATCAATGCCGCGCGTTTGCGCATAGTCAATAGCGGCATGTGCCGAAATGCCCGTATCGCAGGTGACGATTAGGCGTGCGCCCGCGTCGATCTGCCGCCCCAATGCGGGGATGTGGACGCCGTGCCCTTCGCTCAAACGGTTAGGGATCGTATGCACAACTTGCGCGCCTTGCGCGCTCAACCCTTGCGTCAATAAGGCGGTTGCGGTTTGCCCATCGACATCGAAGTCCCCCCAAATGCAGATCGTCTCGCGGTCGGCGATAGCGCGACGGATGCGATCCACGGCGCGCCCCATGTCGGGCAAGTCAAAGGGATCGGCGGGGGTGTAAGCGTCGGGGTCGAGGAAGGCGCGGGCGGTCACAAGGTTGGTGATGCCTCGCCGTGCCAACAGATCCGCGATCAAGGGTGCCCCGCCGACAAAAGCACGGAGCGCATCAGAGGCGGCGATAGGGGGGACTTCAAGCCAATTGCGCATCATTGGGCGCTTTCTTTACTGTGGAACACACGACAAAGACGTTAAAACGAGATCGCATCGATTTGGTCGAAGTCGAGATCAAACGCGAGTGGGTCCGTGGTCTCGATGGCGCTTACGGTGAGGGCGTTGCCCGCTTGTGAACCGCGATCACAATACGAGCGATAGGTGCAGAAGCGACAGCGTGACTCGTCGGGCGTCAACGGGAAGGCGTTTTCGTCGTTGGGGCGCGCCAAAATCTCGGCAGTAATGGCATTGAGGCGGTCGGCGGCGCTGGCGTCTTGGGCGGCATCATGATGAAAAATTTCCGGCTGTGACGGCGTGGCGGGGAACCAGTAGATCATCGTGATCTGTTCGGGCGTGAATGGGACGCCGTTGTTGAGGTGCGCCCCCGCCAGTGTCAGCACATGGGGATAGACGATGGTTTGCCAACGGGTGGCGAGATCGGCGCGCGTCGGGCGTTTGGGGGCGGTCTTCCAATCGACGATCACGGCACGTTCGCCGGGGACGAGCGCGATCAGATCGTATTTCGCCAGCAATCGTCTGCCCGCCAGCGGGATCGTCAACGTCATTTCAGCATGGCGCACTGGGGGGAGGTCGCGCAAGCCCGCATCGAGATAGGCATCGAACCAGCCGAGTAGCACGTCTTGATTCGCCACCGTCAGCGAGGCGCGGATAAGCGCCGCCGGAATGCCGATGCTGTGCTGATGGACGAGATCATGAAAGCGGGTGCCTTGTTCCATGCGCGTCTCAAACTCGATCACGGGATCGGATTCAGCGGCAGGGTAGCGCTGTCCTTTGACATAGCGCAGATAAAAACGGCGGTGGCAATCGGTATAATCTTGGAGTGCCGACTGACTGAATTGAAATTCGAGAGGGAGTGCGATGAGTGAGGTCGTCATACTCTGGGAGCCGCCTTTTACGTTTTTGCCGGTCATCATAACGGCAAGAATTCTGTTCGATTTTTCCAATCGCTCATTTCACTTGCCCCCAACACTGCCAACAGATCTTCACTTACTTGCGCGACGGGCAAGGTATCGCGGACAAAAATTACGCCTACTATCCTGTTCATTTTAACATGGAATCTGATGGCGGCGATTGGTTCAAAATATCCTGCGCGTACTGGCGCAAGGCGATGAAGGGTTCGGCGGCGTTGGCGGAACGGTTGCGCCCCGTGTTGTAGGTGACGATCAGTTCACTGCGGGCGCGGGTGATGCCCACGTATAGCAAGCGCAAGCGTTCACTGACGTATTCCACACGCGCCTCTTGGGTTGCACCGCCTTCAGTGTAATCAAACGCCAGCGCATCACGGATGGTTTCTAATTGCGCCAATGCCTCGGCTTTGAGGTTGAGATGGTCACGGGCATAGTATTTTTCGTCGAAGAAACTATCGTTGGGCGCGCCGGAGGGGTAGTCATACGTGTTGACCGACAGCAGATACACCCGATCCCACTCCAGCCCTTTGGCGTTGTGCATGGTCGTGACTGCCACCTTGCCTCGGTGATCATCGGGATTGAAGGCGCGGGCGGCATCATCCATGCCTAAAAATTTGCGTTCTTTGCGGGCGATGGCGGCGAGTTCGTCCGTGAACTGCGGCAAACGCCAATCGGGTTGGCGATCTGAATAGCCCCGCAAGACGACCGCGAGATTGTGCGCTAAGGCGAGATCGGCGCGCGACTGGAACAAATCCGCCGCCAAGATCAGGATCAATTGATCGATGGGCAGCACAGAGGCATTTTGCCAGCGGCGTACCAGATCGCGAAATTGCGCCAATTCATCGGGGACGGTCGGGTCATCGGCGACCAACGCGCGGGCGTCGGCATCTTCGCGTAGCCATGTCGCACCGCCGGGGGCAGGGGCGAGGAACTCTTCGATATGCGGGATTTTGCCGAGCGCACGGCTGATCAACAAGGTGCGGGCGTTTGCCTCTGCATCATCGCGGGTTTCGCGTCGCCACACTTGATATATCTTCGATAGCCACGCCGGGGCATCGGGCTTGACCAGATAATTGAGGACATTGCCGAGCGCGCCCGCTGCTTGTCGGGTGCTGGTGGAGCTTTGCAAGACCTCGACCAGCGGCATATGGGCGACATTTTTATTGAGGAAGTCGATCAGCTCATAGCCCCGTTTGTTGCGCGGCACAAGGACGGCGCAGGTCTTGTCGGGGTTTTCGGGCAGCCAACGGGTGAGCGACGAGGCGACTGCCTGCACTTCGTCGGCGGGGCTGAGCGCTTCGGCGATGAAATGAATCCGCGCTCCCGACGTGGGCGGGTTCGGTTGGGGATCGCCAGCCGGGGTGGTGCGAATATAGGGCGGGCGTAACGGGCGACGGGCGCGGACGCCGGCATTGGAGTGCTGTTGGCTCGTCCAGTCGATCAGATAATTGGCGAGATCGAGGATCGGCTTGGCGCTGCGCCCGCTATCGGGCAGTTCCACACGGGTGACGTCTGATTCTTCTAAAAATTGCCACAATAGTTCGGGCTTGGCGGTCGTGAAGGTCTCGTAAATGGCTTGGTTGGGGTCGCCCACACGCACCCAATTGCCCGATCCGGCGCTCAACAACCTGAGGATGCGTTCTTGCAATTGGCTGCTGTCTTGCGCCTCGTCTTCGAGGATATACCGCCAGCGTGTTTGCAAACGGCGCAATAATTTTTCGTCTTGTTGCAAGGCAAGTAGCGCCAAGCGGATCAAGTCTTGGAAATCGACCGCGCCGCGATAGTTGAGTCCGCGTTGATAATTGGCGTAGATGGTCACACACATCTCGGCAAGGGGCAGCGGTTCGCCAAAGCGATCCAAGTGCGCGCGTACTTGATCGGGCAGCAGGGGGTAATCTTTGGCGCGTTTGATGAAAGCTTCGGCGATTTCAGTGATGAGGCGGGGCAGGTCGTCGCGCGTGATGACTTCTTTACGATGGGGGTCAAGGTCGGCAGCGAGTAGGGTATCGACGATAGCGGGGTTGGCGCGCAAGTAACTGACGGCGGCGTCTTCGAGGATATCGTCCGACTCGCGTTGGTCGAGGATGGCGAAACCATCAGCAAGCGCGACTAAGCCCGGGTTATCGCGCACGATGTCACCGCACACGCCGTGCAAGGTGCGCACCCGATAGCCGACATTTGCCAGCAAGCCGCGTTCCTTCAAGAAGGCGCGAATCTGGCTATTGAAGTTTTCGACGGCGGCATTGACCAACGTGACGATCAAGACTTCTTCGCCATCTTTGATGTTGTCCGCCACTAATTGGGCGGCAAGCGCGGACAGGGTGCGGGTTTTGCCCGCACCGGGCACGGCGGCAATGCCGAGCTTACCGCCCCGATAAGCAAGGACTTGGCGTTGGGCGTCGCGTGGCGTAAAGGGCATGGCGAATTCAGCTCCTAGGTGGGTGGGTTGGCGTCTTGCTGATGGCGGAGCAAGCGATTAAAGGCTTCGATGAGCAGGCTTTGCCCGCCTGAACCGGTTTCGCCCAGCTCGGTGATACCCAAATGAATGCCGACACGACAGCGCCGCAATAGACCGATCACCAGCCGAAAGAGGGCGTCGCGGCGGACGGCTTCCTCGTCCTCGTCCGTCCATTGTGCCCCTGCTTGCCATGAGCGGCTGAGGACATAGGGATGGGTGAGCGGCTGATAGACGCGCTCCGCCCAGCCACGCCCGCTGACATCGAGCCAAAATTGGTGGCTTGCCGGACGATTGTTCATCAGAAAAGTTGTAGCGGGCACCACTAAAATGGCGTTGGTATCGGGGCGTAACCAGGTACTGATGTACTGGTTGGCGATCACCCCCGCCTCGACCATGCGGATGTATTCCAGCCCGATATTGGGCAACGCTTGCGGGTTGGGGTCGCTTTCGGCACCGGCACGTAGGCGTTCGAGGGTTTTGCGGAAGCCGCGCGCTGATTCGACGAGGGCAGCGATGGCGTCGGCGGCGATCAGATCGTGATATAAGCCGAAACCCCGCCCAGAAACGACCTCGCCAAACAAGCGGCTGAAAAAGTGATCGAGCGGCGATGCGGGCGGTGGGGGGGCTTCGGCTTTGCGGCGTCCCCGTTTGGGCTTGGCGTCGGCTTCGGACGGGGGCACAGCGGCAGGATGGTCGGCGATGGTTGCCTCCAGCCATGTCCGCAGATGCTCATATTTATCGCCGACCGTGTAGGTGATGCGGCTTTGCAGTTCGGGCGGCAAACTGTCGAAGGGGGCGAGGCGGGCGGGGCTGTCGGCGGATGGATAAGCGTGCGTTGCCAGCAAAAATGCGCGCGGCAAGTCCAACGCGCCTGATTCGCCACTGCTTAAGCCCATCATCAAGGCGTTGGCGATATCGCGCACATCGGGAGCGATCTGCCATTCGGGGTGCGCCAGCTTCGCCAGTGTCAACAGCGCGCGGATCACGGGTTCATCGCGGAGCGCGCGCGAGGGGCGATGTGAGCGTGCCGAGATGTGGGCGGCGTCCAAGCGCTCGATCAGTGAAAAGCGGAGGGCATCGCTCATGAAGGGTGCGAGGATGACGATCTCGTCTTTGGGCACGCCCTCCGCGATCAAGTCGGCGGTCCGCTTTACTGCCCAATCGAGCATTTCGGGATAAAAGCGCACAGCGTCATAGTCGAAAGCGGCGCGCGAGTCGCCGTCCACTTCTTCGGTATATTCGCCGAGGATGCGCGTCAGGTCGGCGGTCAGTGCCCCAACATCGGACGATGAAACGACCGAGTCGGTGAATTCAATTTGGGTGGTACAGGCGGCGCGCAGGCTAGATGCCGAGTCTTCATCGGCACCTAAGAATCGGCGATAGCCCGCTTCGGTATCGAAGATCACCAAGGCGGAGTCCGCACGTCCTAGCCATTCGTAAAATAGCGCATGGGCGGCATAGGTGTCTTCTTCGACATTATCGAGGATGAGATGACGCGACCGCGCGAACAGATGATCGGCGCAGAGGGGCAGGGTATATTTTAGGAACGTTTCGGTCAACAGCGAGAAATCGAGCAGGTTGTACGCCAAACATGCCGACCGAAAGCGATTCGCCGCTTCTTGCACCTCGTCAAACATGCGGGCGCTGATGCTTTCGCCCACCCATGCGGGCTTGAGCCGTTCCGCAATTTCGCTAAAAGGGAACCCGACGACAGCCGCTTTGTTGAGGTTGTCGATCAATTGGCTGTAGAGGCGTCCACGCGGAATGGTGACCGTTTCAAAATAGCCTTCGTCTTCGATCAGCGGGGTGACGACGCGCGCCATGATGTACTGTGCTGTTTCGAGACTGAGGAAGGTGGGCGGGGTGGCGGCG
Organism: Aggregatilineales bacterium; assembly: GCA_038248285.1. GTDB lineage: Bacteria > Chloroflexota > Anaerolineae > Aggregatilineales > Phototrophicaceae > Flexifilum. The sequence continues at coordinate 15,292 of JBBRTY010000027.1, read as the reverse complement.
GTCGCAAAACCCGCGCGTTCGGCGACTTGCAACCAGTGCAGCGCGACCATCTCGCGCGCGATGCCGCTGACGGTATGGATGCGCACCTGCCCCCCCGGTGGCAGCGTCATCTGACGGAGGGCGTCGGCATAGGGCAAAGCGACTGAGCGTTGCGGCACCAAGAGCGCGATCTGATCTGCTGGGATGCCAGAATCCAATAAGGCGCGCAGTCGGGCGATGGCAGCGGTCGTTTTGCCAGTGCCCGCCGCGCCCTCCAGAAAAATCTTGTCATACGTCGGTCGTTCCACCAACGCACGCTGAACAGGGGTCAAATCGCTTGAGTTGATCATAGTTCTCTATTTTAGCGCGAATTTTGAACAGCGCGTATGGCATTCACCGTATAAAGGAATGTTCGAGCATGATGCACCATACCCATCGGCGCGCGCCGCAAGCTGTGAAGGGATCGTAGGACGTGAGTGACCATTTAACCGAACTGCTGATCCAAGCCCAAGCGGGTGATAGCGATGCTTTTGAAAGCCTGCATGAGGCGTTGGCACCGGGCTTGCGACGGTTTGCGGAACGGTTGATCGGGGATGCCCAAGAAGCCGATGACATCGTGCAGGACTCGTTATTGACGTTGTTCTTGACGCTGGAACGGGTCGATCCGCCGGAATATGTGCGTGCCTATGTCTATCGAATCGTGCGCAACCGTTGTTATGACGCTTTGCGGCGTTTTGGACGGCGCGAGGCGATCTCGTTGGATCGCGAGGCAGAAGAAGGCGGGATGCGGATCGGTTTTGATCTGCCCGATACTTTTAGCACGCCGCCGGAAGAAGCCGCCAATTGGCTGTTGCTCGATTTAGAAGTCCGCCAAGCGATTGATCAATTGCCGGAGAATCAGCGGCAAACATTGCTCTTGTATGCCGATTCAGAACTGAGCTATGAGGAAATCAGCGCGATCATGGATGTGAGCATCGGCACCGTCAAATCACGCTTGTTTCATGCCCGTCGGACGTTGCGCGGGCGGATGCGCGCATCGACCTTGAGCGCCATTCGTGATGCGTTGGATGAAGATGACGACGACGATGAGGACCGCATCGTGAACGAGACCAGCGTGCAGGCGGCTGTCGCTTAAGCGTTGTCTTCCCGCTAAAACCCTATCTTGATCGCTATTCTCAAAGGAAATGCACATGGACAACATCACGATTCAAAAACTGCAACAATTTTTGCGGGCAGCGCGGGCGCTGCAAAATTCGATTGAAAACGCGGACGACACCACTTCATCGGGCGTTGGGCGGATTGCCGTCAAGCAGTATAACGGGATTCAACGCAAGATCGCTGAACTCGTGCCCGATGATTTTTACATCACCGAGACGCTGACGTTGGATATCGAAGCTGGGATGAGCGAAGAGGCGATGGCGACACAGGTCATGCTGGTCACAAATCAGTTGATCGTCTATATCGAAGGCTTGATTCGTGAAAATCGTCAAGCCGGCGCACCCCTGCCGATGGGGGACATGGACAGCCTGCGCAGCCTCTCTGACCAGATCATCAACATGACCAAAGCCACCATTCGACGGGCGATGTCGAATGTCGATGTCGATTTTAATATCGATTTTGATAGCAGCAGCAAATCAGCGTCGGGGAGCGAGGATGTCAATTTAGAAGGTGCCAACCTTGAGGATGCCAACTATAGCGGGCGTGATCTGCGCGGAGCCAACTTGGATCATGCCAACGTGCGTGGTGCCAACTTTAGCGGCACCAATCTGCGCGATGCCAACCTTGAGGGAGCGGACGCGGAAGGCGCGAACTTTAGCGGCGTCAATTTGCGCGGGGCGAACTTGGCTCATGCCAACTTCGGCGGGGCGAATTTGACAGGGGCGAATCTGCGTGATGGCAATTTGGAAGATGGCAATTTCACCAATGCCCGTTTGGATGGCGCGAACCTGCGCGACTCGAACTTGGAACGCGCTAATCTGACGGGGGCGCGTTTGGATGGTGCTAATCTGCGCGATGCGAATTTGGAACATGCCGATTTGACGGGGGCGCGTTTGGATGGTGCCAATCTGCGCGACGCCAACTTGGATGGCGCGACCTTGCCCGATAATTTCCGTTCGATGGGGGCGATCTTTGGCGGCAGCGGGGCACCCCGTCCACCCACGCCTCCCCGCCCACCCATGGCTCCCCGTCCGCCGGTACCGATGGGGAAGCGGAAGATCGAGATCGAGTTCGATAGCAATCAAGGGTTTAGTTTCGACACCGATGCTGAAGATGACGATGTGCCGGATGAGAAACCGAAGAACGACGATTTAGTATAACAAGAATCACCGCAAATGAGCAGACAGGCACGCGATCGCGTCAGGGCTTACGCATGAAACGATTTCATGCGTAAGCCCTGCTGTGTTATCCCATTGGACTTAGGACGCGCGCAGCGCTGTGCTATAGTTAGGCGACTCCGCTTGCACATAGAATCGATGGTTTTACCTTAGATGCGCGCCTATTTAACATTACTTCGCGAAAATTCTGATTTCACCCGCTTATGGATCGCCCAAATCATCAGCTTGCTGGGCGACTGGTTTAATACCATTGCTTTGTCGGCATTGGTGGTGGCGTATAATCCCGAAAATCCGGGTTTGGCGGTCAGTGCGTTATTGCTCTGCCGCTATCTGCCGCCGATGCTGTTGGGTCCGTTTGTGGGCGTGTTGCTGGATCGTTTTGATCGCAAATCCTTATTGGTCTGGTCGAACTTATTGCGGGTCGTGGTGGTATTAGGATTTTTGCTGGCGACGACCGGGCGCGAGTGGCTATGGCTCATCTATGTCTTGTCGGTCGCTCAGTTTGTGCTGTCGTCGGTCTTCGAGCCGGGACAGCAAGCGCTCATCCCCTCGTTGGTGAAGCGCGAAGACTTGGTGATCGCCAACACGCTGGCGAATGTTACCTGGTCAGTGATGTTGGCGGCGGGGGCGGCAGTGGGGGGGATTTTCGCCGCGATCTTTGGCACAAATGCCGCGCTTGTCTTCGATGCGCTGACGTTTTTAGCGGCGGGTCTGCTCATCTGGGGGATGAAACTGCACACAGTACCCACCACGCCCAAGTCAGAAACGCACACCCCCCACGAAAAAGTGACGATTGCACAAGGGGTGCGCTATTTGCGCCAACAACCCAGTTTGCTGGCGGCGATGCTCGTCAAGTTTGGGGGCAGCTTGGGCAACATTGATACCTTGATGACGTTGTTTGCCACGCAGCTCTTCATTGTCGGGGATAGGGGCACTTTGTCGCTGGGCATTATGTATAGTGTGTTTGGGCTGGGCGCGCTGACGGGTCCGCTCATTTTGAATCGCCTGAACGATGGCAGCACCAAACAGATGCGCCGCTTAATTTGGATCGGTTTCATCCTGATCGCGTTTGGGTGGGTGGGACTTGGCATCGCGGGGCTGCCTTCGATATCGTTGTGGGTCGGCATTGTGATTGTGTGCATTGGGTTGGCTGTTCGGGCGATGGGCGGCTCTGCCAATTGGACGTATAGCAGCATCATCCTGCAGAAAGATAGCGACGATGCCTTTTTGGGGCGCATGTCGTCGTTGGATTACACGTTGTTTTACGTCGCCACAGTGATTACTACGATTGGGCATGGGGCGCTGATCGACTATGCTGGAATCGAGAATATCCCTTTTGTGGCAGCGCTCACGTTTACCATCGCCATAGGCATCTGGCTTATTTGGTGGCGTTGGATTGTGCGGTTGGAACGGCGCGAAGGGACAATCGTGGGGGATCAACGGGTGGGTATCACGGTTTAAGCGTTCTTGTGCAAGGTTTAAGAGAAATATTGTGCAATGTTCACAAAACCACCCATTTGACTAGTCCACAGATAGCAAAAGTGGGATAAAATCTATTCGTAAGGTGGTTCTTTATTTGGCGACTTTTGCTAAACACTTGATGCCAAGACCAGCATATCATTAAAAGGTGCGGCTTTCAGTCAGTCTAATCTGGCATTGAGTTTTGCTAGTACAAAGGATAAATCTCATGACAACTTATAATATCGATCCGGATACCCTATTTTTACCTGTTTATCGCCATTGGCACGCTCAATCAGAAAAATACACGGGGTGCGACTCGCTCATGACTGCCCTTGAAGAAGGCTGGAAGATCGACGGCGTGGTCTTTCGTCAAGAATTCTGGCTATCGGGCGTGCGTCCGGTGTGCGTGTTTCATGTCGATTTGAAGTGTGGGGGTGAACATGTCAAAATGCGTGTGACCCATAATCCCGCCATTGTTAAATTGCTTTGTGACCTTGATGTCCAAGTTGTCGCCATCAACCAACGCAAGCAAGAGGAACGGGTTCGTTTCTTTTAGAGCATCACCTCTTCTTTGATATTCTCGATAAGCAGGGCATGATGCCGCATCATGCCCTGCTACCCCCGTTTTTACTCAACCGACGTACAGCGTCATGCGGTGATAGGCATTATTGACATAGCCTTTGTCATTCCACACTTGCGCGAGGTCGGACGGTTGTTGGTTGCCGCCGGAGTCAGTGGCGCGGGCGACGATGCTATACTCCCCTGTGCTGAGATCAGCCTCGATACGCCACAACACCCATGAATGCGCGCTTTGGGGCGAGTCCAGATGAGCTGCTTGCCATGTGGTGCCCCCATCTAGGGATAACTCTACGTTGGTGATGGTCTCGGTGCCATGAGGAATGGCGTACCCCTGCAACACCACTTGCCCAGCGGGTACAGTGCTATTGGGCGACGGCGCACAGATCAAGGCATAGAGGGGTTGCTCACCAAGCATGGGCGAGTCGGGCAGTTCTGGGCGGTGGAGGCGATAGGCGGTCGCTTGATAATAGTTAGTCGAGGGAGTATTTTGCACGGTGATGCGTTCTAACCACTTAACACTGCGCGCGCCGATATAGCCCCCCACGAGGGCGCGTAAAGGATACCCGTGGTCGGGGGGAAGTGGCGCATCATTCATGGCAAAGGCGAGCAAGTTATCGCCGCTGAGCGCTTTCGTCAGCGGGATGGAACCGCCAAAGGCACGGGTGGAGCCATCGGGGAGTGGTTCGCGATCCGCCCCTTCAAAGGCGACATGCTCGCCGGCTGTCACCCCAACCGCTGCCAGCACATCTTTCAACAGGACACCCGTCCAAGTGGCATTGCCGATGGTTGCGCCACCCCACACGATCTCGCTTGCCGAAATCGCTTGAAAGGCATTGAGTTCGTCACGACGGTTGCCGGCACATGCCAGCGACGCCGTGAGGGTGTAGATCGGGAACTGCTGTTGTAAATCACGTAAAGAAAATTCAGTCATCTTGTTGACCAAGCCGTCGATTCTCAGGTGATAGTCATCGGCATTGATGCTGGGTACGGGGGCATGATTGCGGATGAAAAAGAGCGGCACAGGGGTGATGAAGTGTTGGGCGAGTACGGCGGGAATGGGGGCGCTGTTCAGCGGTGCGTCGGTAAATGTGATTTGCGGAGTCATAAAGATACTCTTTCGTTTTTAGCCATCAAAAGGGTCGCGATCTTTTGATACAGAGATTTTTTACCATTACTCTCCTTTTTCTACAAGTCGCATATTGGGGGGCGAGGCTTTTGCCAAAAACAAGATTATAACAGTGAGCGTTGTGTTGAGCAGCGCATAAAGATATTCTGGGATCGGCACAAGGACTTCATAGATCGTTTGCCAGATCGGAAAATCATGAGATGCGAGTAATAAGATGTTGAAAACAAGCGTAATCGATAATATTGCCCACATGCTGATCAATGCTCTGTGCGTGAGCATGGCAAAGGTGATGAAGACGAGCGCTGGATAAAGATAGCGAACTTGCATTTGGGTGGAAACCATAAAAAACTCATGTGCAGTGCGGTCGCCAGCAGAAACTCATCACGCCTTTGGGGTGCGCGCCATGCTTGGATGCTGATCCATAAGACGCACAAGCCGAACAATGCGAAGCCGACGGTGCGCGCCGATACCCCCGCAATCTGAATACCTTCGGTCGCCCCAACGTGCGTATCAAAAGGCATGGTGTGCCATGCTCCTGTCAAATCGTAATTGGATGAAAGCCCCCAAAACCAGAGATTGTGTGCTTTGACCGTCACGAATGGGTATTGTCCAACCGTTCCAAAGTATGGGCGCAGGGCACCGGCGAGACCGCTGTTGACGGCGATGGGTATAAGTATGAACAGTACCGTCATGAAACTGACAATGCCGCCTCGTAAGACCCCTTTCCAGCCTTGTCGTCGCCATGTCAAAATGAGTAACAGCGGGAACAATAGCGCTGCTTGAAACTTAATAAGTAACGCCAGCGCGTAAAAAAACCACATCAGGGTGAGCCGTCGAAAATGGAGGGCGATCACAGTGAGTACCAAAAATAGTGCCAGCAAACCGTCGGTTTGTCCCCACCATGCGGAGTTAATCAATAAGGCTGGATTGAATGCCAACACTGCCCCAATCCCTATCGCCCACCAACTCCGCCGACGTGGTACGACGGCATAGGCGTAGGTGTACCCAACCATAATCAGCAGCAAATCGATAGCAATAATGGGCAGTTTTAAGGCTTGAATATAATCGGGATTGAGGTCTACGGCGTGTTGATCTGGCGGCAGTCTGCCCGGATCACCCGCCCATAAACTGCGTCCTGCTGATAACAAGGCTAAACCAAGGGGTGGGTGATTAACCGACATGCCTTGCTCTTCGCCCGCCTCGCTATAGACATTCAATAACCCTTCACGCAGAACGCGCGTCGTCCAGTCTTCGAAGGTGTAGGTATCCCATCGATAGCCCATCTGCCTTAGCATGGGTTGACGAACTGCCCAGGCAAGGCAAAATAGAAGCAATAACGGGAGTGCGTATCCCATAACTGACCGTAGTCTGAACAATGCCGGCAGGATTGCCCAACTGCTAAAGGGGGCGTGTGGAATCATAGATCAAGTTCGCCGATTTGTACCAAAGGCGTGGTAGGTTTCATATAATAATTCTCGGTCGTGAGTGGGGTAATCAGGGTTGGTTGCTGCCAATAATAGACGCCTATCCACAATGTGTAGTGTCCAGCAGGCAGGTTCGAGGGCAGGCTCATCAAGGGTGTCATCAACTGATCATGGGCACTCATTTGCCACTGACTGGTGGGTATTCCGCTGGTGCCAGCGGCGACTTCCAAGCCATAAGCAGTAGGGGTTCCTCCTAATATTAGGGAGTCATCTTTGCTGGCGACGACGGTTTCGTCATCATTCATCAAGAGCAGAGTATAGGACAGATCTTGGAGAATAGGGGTATACAGTTGCCACCACAAGCGCGGTATCAATAGCGTTTCGTCGTCGCGCTGGGCGATATCGATCACCCCAAATCGCAAGCCTAAGCCCTGCGGGTAGCGAATTGGAGCCTCATTAAGGGGCGGCGCTTCATAAAGCCGCACGAGATAAGAGGCGTTGTCGAAGGTCGCTTGTTGCGAGATCACCCGCCCTTCTTGAAGCGGAACGACCGCCTCTTCTAAAATAGGGATCCAATAATCACGGATATCCCATACGCGGGGGGTGTCGGCAAGATTTTCAAAATCATGGGGGGCATCCCATACAAACCAATCCGTAGACAACATCGTGAATTCGGTGCGCAGGTGATAAATTGCTTCATCCCACAAGCCGCTACCCCGTGCAAGGAGTGGGGGTAGATACCAAATACGGTCACCCGGTTGATAACCGTCCGCGACCATCTGCAACAAAGCGCGATGGGATGCGCGTGGCGATTGATATCCGTTGACTTGGGTGATGAGTCCGACGATGGCAATTAAGGCGATCATGACGGCACGTAGGACGGGGCTTTTGAAAGCCAGCACCCCGACACCAACCAAGATCGCTAGAGCCGGAAAAAGGGGCAAGGTATAGCGCAGCCCATAGACTGGGATGATGAGGTTAATGCCGAAAAAGATGAGCAGTGCCAACACAAGCCATGATAGGGCTGCACCTAAGCGAGCGCGGTGCGGTGCAGCGGACTCTGTAAAGGTGGCAGCAGTCAGCAATAAGAGCAATGCCAACCAACTGATTTGATGAGCGCTATAGGTTTGGAAGAGTTCGCTGAGTGCTTCTAGGTCAGTGGGGCGAGTCCCCAGAAATTTGCCGAGGAGGGGGGCGTTTTGGTCGCCTGACTGGGATCGGGCAATACCGAGCTGGTTGATAAATGAGGGTATCCACACGCTGAAGGCGAACCCCACTGCCAGCAGCGAACGAAACCAACGTGTCACCGTTTGGCGGTGGAATAGCAGCAGATATGCCCCTTGTGCCAAGACCACAAAGGCTGCGTAATAATAGGTGAATGCCATCAAGGCAACGGTCGCGATATAGCCTAATGGGATGCGACGACGATGGCGGATGGCGTCTTCGAGAAACCACCAACTGAGGATGCTTAAACAGGCAATGAGGGAATACATCCGCAAATCGCGCGCGTAATTAATGAATAAACCGCTGGTTGTCAAAAATATGGTGGCACTTGTTGCCACCCATACCTTGTCGAACCAGCGCAATGCCAAACGATAAAGCAGGGCGATTGCCAATAACGCGGGGATGGTGGCACTAAGGCGTAGCACAAAAAGTTGTTGCCCGCCGCTGAAGCGCATCCATGCGCTGAGCCAAAGATAATATAAAGGGGGGTGGACATCTGTCGCTGTTTCGCGGGTCACGCCAAGAGCATCTTGTTGTGCGACTTCCCAAGAGTAACGTTCATCTTGATAAATACTGCGCGTATCTAAGTTGCTTAAGAAGACACCCCAAGCAAATAGACAAATAAAAATACCAACAATAAGACACAGTGACCGTTGGTATAATTTTGTTGTCAATTTGTCTTCTTTCGCAGTTTTGATGGGAAAACCGAACGGGAATTGGATGCGAAAGAGTAACCCAAAAGCTGGATGTTGGACAGGCTGAGTGTCCGCTCTAACCGTAGAGGGAGGGAATCGTGCTATGCTTTATGGCGTTGATGTGCCGTTGAAATCGGATAACTGCTAAGGAAAACCGTGATAGACATTATTGAAATCATCAAAATCATTATTCTAGGAATCGTCGAAGGCGTGACCGAGTTCTTGCCGATTTCCTCGACTGGGCATCTGATCGTCGCCACTGCTTTGCTGCGTCCAGCCTTTAGTGATGCCTTAGCGGGTACCTTTGAAGTCTTCATTCAATTGGGGGCGGTGGTCGCGGTGGTGCTATTTTATGCCCGTGATTTGATCGCACGGGTGCGCGCGCTGCCGACCAGTGCCGACGCAAGGCGCTTTTGGTTGGGCATCGTGGTTGCTTTTTTGCCCGCAGCCGTGGTCGGCATTTTGTTGCGAGACTTCATCAAAACCGTGTTGTTTAACCCTGCGGTCGTGGCGATCTCGCTGATCGTGGGCGGCATCTTGTTTTTGGTCCTAGAACGGTCTTCGCTGGCGCAGCGTGCCACCACCGATAGTCTGGAAGCCGTGACGTTGCGGCAAGCGCTCGTGATCGGCTTGGCGCAGACGGTGGCGATTATCCCCGGCGTGTCGCGGTCGGCGGCGTCCATCTTCGGCGCTATGGCATCGGGTTTGACGCGCTCAACAGCGACGCAGTTTTCATTTTACCTTGCGATTCCGACGCTTGGGGCGGCGACCCTCCTCGACCTCATCTTGAGCTTGGATGAGATTCAAAGCAATGATTGGGTGTACCTGATTTTAGGGGCAATCGTGGCAGGCGGTGTGGCGTGGGTATCTATTGGGTGGTTGTTACGGTATGTGGCAGGTCATAATTTTATCGCCTTCGGTTGGTATCGCATCGCAGCGGGCATCGCGATTTTGCTGTTGGTAGCCGCACAGGTGATATAGGTGTTATGGGCCATCAAGGGGGCGGCAACCAGAAAATGCCCCCCCTTGCGCGTCTGCAAGAAGAGCGTCATACTTAATTTCGATGGGCTGTTGCACTCACTGTTTGTGAGTACCTGACTGACAGAAAGAGTGAAGCCACAAGGGTTGATGCTTTTAAGCTAAGGTGAAAAAATCATTAAACACATATTGGTGGTCGAAGATGCCCATTCCCTTCGTAACGATATCGTGGAAATGTTGGAATTTGAAGGCTACGACGTTTTCAGCGCTGAAAACGGTTACGAAGGTCTCAAGATTGCCCACGATCATAAGCTCGATTTGATCATCAGCGATATTATGATGCCGATCATGGATGGCATGGAATTGTTAGAGGCGCTGCGGCAAGATGCGCGCACCGCCACGATCCCGCTTATTTTCTTGACAGCGCGCACGGATCGTGTTGATATGCGACACGGGATGGAACTGGGCGCGGATGATTTCGTCACCAAGCCGTTTCATGCTTCCGAACTGCTGGCATCGATCAGCACGCAGTTTCGGAAACGCGAATTGATGGATCAAGCCACCGAACGCCGCTTAGATGCTCTGCGCGACAATATCGTCTTGTCGTTGCCGCATGAGTTGCGCACCCCGCTCAATTCGGTGTTGGGGTTTTCCAATTTATTGATCGCGGATTCCTATGCCCTGTCGGCGGATCGGGTTCGCGAAATGGCGGGGTATATTCAAGATGCGGGGCAACGTTTATATGCCCTGGTCGAGAATTACTTGACCTATGCCCATATTGAAATTGTGTTCACCGATCCGCGTCGGATTGCGGAGGTGCGTTCCGACCGCGCGATGCAGCCGGATGGGGTTATTGTCATCAGTGCGCGCCAAGCGGCAGATCGTTATCATCGACCGGATGATATTTCATTAACGCTAACTGGCATCCACTCGGTGGCGATGGGTGAGGCTTTTTTGAAAAAGATCATGGATGAAGTGATTGGCAACGCCTTCAAATTTAGCAAAGTTGGGGATGTCGTCGAAGTCCATGATAGCGTGCAAACCAACGACGAGGGGGCGCGTTATGTGATCCGTGTGACGGATCACGGTTTGGGATTAACGCCCGCCGAGATCGAACGGATCGGCGCTTATATGCAATTTTCGCGGCGGCTACAAGAGCAACAGGGCATGGGTATGGGCTTAATTATCGCCTGTCGTTTGGTGGAGCTTCATGGTGGCGAGATGACACTGATGAGTGAACCGGGGCAGGGGTTGACGGTGACGATGGCACTGCCTATTCATCCCCCAGTGGCATAAGGGTAGGCAATTGCCCTGTCCGCTGAAAATTGCAATTATCGGAAATAGTGGCAAAACTACCTCAATCGTTTGTGCGCATGGTAAACTTGGCTATAATTACGTCTTAGAACAATGTCGCGCTCTGGAGGGAGACAAGCGGATGCGCAATCAGAAATTGCATTGGTTATGGCTTGCATGTAGTGTCGCTATGTTTACGCTGGGAGGATGTTTTCAACCTGCTGGCGCAAGCTTGGAGGCGACCAGCCTTGCCGGTGTTCCACCCACCTATACCCCTATCCCTTCGGAAACGCCAACTGAACTGCCGACGGAGACAGGGGAACCGACTCTCGCCGAACCCCCCACATTGATGTTCCTCGAAACGGCGACGGAAACGCCGAGCTTAGCCTTTCTTGAGACCGCAACGGATATTCCGACGGAAACCCCGACTTTAGATTTTCTGGTGACTGCCACCCCGATATCCGTTGCCGATGCTGCTTTAGTCGATCCGGTGTCACAAGATATTGACCCGATTTGGCTGACGGCGACGGCGATTTTCCTTGAGAACAGCGGGCAAATCGTGCCTACTTTTAACATCGAATTTGGTACAGCGACCCAATTGGTGGTGGAAGCGACGCAAACAGCGGAATTCCCCTTCATTCAACAGACATATGACATGCAAACGGCGGTGGGGGTGACTTTTGCTTTTCCGACCGCTGACCCCAATACGCAGATTCAACCCACAGCGGTTCCGGTCTTTATACAGGGCAACGATTGTATTCATGAAGTCCGCCAAGAGGATCGCAACCTCTACCGTCTGGGCTTGGACTATGGCATTAATTACTTGGATATTGCTTACTATGCCGCCAACCGAATCGTCAACCCGAACCTGATTTTCATCGGGCAGCGGATCACGATCCCCGGTTGCGGGACGACGGGCAAGATTCCGCCGGCGACCAGCACCTCGGTGCCTATCTCCGAGTATCCGACCGCGATCAATGGGGGTGGTGCCTACCCGACGTTCTCTGGAAGCTATCCGACGTTCACCGGTTCGCCGATCAACTATATCGTTCAGCCCGGCGATACGCTCTTCGGTTTGTCGCTCAGCTATGGGCTTCCGATTGCGACCATTCAGTCACGCAACCCACAAATCACCAACCCGAATTTGATCTATATCGGCGACACTTTGGTCATTGGGTAACAAAGCTTGGTTTTGCCTCATCGTCACGTCCGCCCGGTGTATACTGGGCGGATTCAATTCTGAGCCGAGTGGTTGCGATTTCATGGGGTAGGCAACGATGGAAGAAATCATTCTGAGTCGTGAGACGATTTATGAAGGGCGCATCGTCAAGCTTGATAGGCTTGAAGTGCAGTTGCCGAATGGCAAGACCGCACAGCGCGACGTGATTCGGCATCCTGGGGCGGCGGCAGTGGTCGCGCTGGATGATGCGCAGCAGTTGCTGATGGTGCGACAGTTTCGGATGGCAGCCGGGCGGGTGTTGTTGGAAATCCCCGCCGGGACGTTAGAACCTGATGAAGCGCCGATAGTCTGTGCCGAGCGCGAATTACAAGAAGAAGCGGGCATGAAACCCGGCAAGCTGCAATCACTGGGGGGGATTTTCGTCGCCCCCGGCTATACCAGTGAGTTCATTCATTTGTTTTTGGCGACTGATCTTGTGCCTTCACAGCTGACACAGGATGACGATGAATTTCTCGAAGTCGAACGGGTGACGATGGCACAAGCGTTAGCACTCATCGATAGTGGCGAAATTTGTGATGCCAAAAGTGTGACCGGCATTTTGCGGGCGGCGCGCCTTTTAGAGATTTAGCGCAAAACCGATACATCGTAGATGTTTGGGGGCAAGTCTTTTGTGTAGGGTTTAGGGGTGAGGTGCGCGTCGCCTCACCCTAACCCTTGAGACAAGGTGGGTCGGCATGTTATAATAAACGGCTTACGTGTACGCAACAGATACGCCCGACGGCGTTTCTTTTTTGGAGAAATCTCGTGAATGAATTACTGAAATCGCTTGAAGCGCCCACTCCCAAGCACCCTAAAGTGGCGTCTGGCGATACGGTGAAGGTCCATGTGAAGGTGGTCGAAGGCGACCGCGAACGTATTCAGGTGTTTCAGGGCATGGTCATCCGCGTGCATGGCGGTGGCAATAACTTGATGTTCACTGTGCGTCGTATCGCTTCGCATGGGATTGGGGTCGAGCGCTCGTTCCTGTTCAACAGCCCGCGTGTCGACAAAATCGAAGTGTCTCGTCATTCCAAAGTGCGCCGTGCCCAACTGTATTACATGCGCAACCTGCGCGGTAAAGCGGCACGCCTCAAGGAACGTCGCGAAGTCGTCAAGTAGTTTTAAGTTCAGGGGCGTTCTCTTATGCCTTTGGAAAATGGTCAGTTGAGGGCGAGTCTTTCTCGCCCTTTTTCGTATCCCCTAGAGAAAGAGGCGAGGTCATGCGTCCGCTGATCGGAATCAGTATTGCTGCCGGTTTATCCCCCAATGGGCGACCCTATCATCGTTCGTATGCGATGAACGCCCAAGCCATCATGGATGCGGGCGGGTTGCCTGTCTATGTGCCCACTGGTTTGCCTGACGATGTATTGCGCGAATTATACGAACGCTTGGACGGCGTGATGCTGCCGGGTGGGGGCGATGTGCGCCCCATCGTCTATGGTGCAGATGCGCATCCGTTGACCAACACCATTGACGATGCCCGTGATACGCTCGAAATCTCACTCGCACGATGGGCATACGATGATGACGTGCCGCTCTTTGGCATTTGCCGAGGACACCAAGTGATGAATGTGGCACTGGGAGGGACGCTGGTGCAGGACATTCCGTCAGAAGTGGGTGCCGACATCCCGCATGAAACACCCGACACCGAGGCGCGTTCGACGATCAAGCACGCCGTCACGATAGCACCGGAGAGCCGCTTGGCGTCCATCCTTGGCGAGACGCGCGTGCAGGTGAATAGCCTTCACCATCAAGCGATTGAACAGATCGCGCCGGGCATGACGATCACGGCGCTGGCACCGGATGAAATCGTGGAAGCGATGGAATCGCCCGATAAGACATTTGCCCTGAGCGTGCAATGGCATCCCGAAGACCTATATCAAACCAGTGCTGAGATGCGCCGCTTGTTCCGCTCATTTATCGATGCGGCGTCGCAGTATGGGGCGCGGCGTCGTCAAGCCGTCGGGGAGCCAAACAACTAGCATCTCCCGATGCGCGCGCGGTTGAACTTGGTGAAGATCATCAGTGGACAAGGCGCATTCGACTGCGCCTTGTCTAAAAAATCACTGGTTGACAATTCAAATGATTGTTGATATTCTTTTTATGAACACTGTTCAGTGAATGATACTCTAAATTGAAACAGGATAATGTGCCTAAAAAAGCGTCAAGCCGTGCGGAACGCTTGCGTGAAGCCAGCCAGCAGCGGCGTGACGAAGAAAAACGAGAAGTCCGCCGTGCGATTTTGTCCGCCGCCAGTGAACTCTTCTTGAAACATGGGTATCAACATTTTTCGCTGCGCAAGGTTGCCGAACAAATCGGTTATTCGCCCGGCACGATTTACTTGTATTTTCAAGACAAGGATGAGGTGCTGTTCACGATTATGGATGAGGGGTTCGCGCTCTTTGGGCAGATGCTGCGCACATCTTTTGATCATCCTGATCCCCGTACCCGACTCATGCAAGTTGCCCGTGCTTATGTCGATTTTGGGCTGCAAAATCCATCCTATTATCAATTGATGTTCATGCAGCGTACCGATTATCTCTTGCGTTCCAGCGACGATCTAGCACAACCGCATTTTGCCATCATGGGGATGTGGGTGCAGGCTGTTAAAGATGCTATGGCAGCGGGCTTGTTTCGCCCTGCGGATTTGACCGCAACGAGTGATACTTTGTGGGCATTGCTGCACGGAGTGGTTTCCATCGCTCTGTTGATGCCCAACCTGGATGAGGTGCGCATCAAGTCGATGACCGCTAAAGCGCTAGACATGATCGATGTGGGGCTGCATCCCCTTCCCTAACTTGGCGGCATGGACGTGCGGGCAGATTTTTTTGTCACCTAATGAACACTGTTCATTTGATGAGTGCAGTATAGTCAGTAGGTTTTTATCGGGCACCAGTACACTAAGGAACTATAAGATTATGGGACAGTCAGCAGTTACACCAACACAAGGCTTTACCTTTGGCGCATGGGGATTTTGG
>JBBRTY010000026.1:0-30017 GCA_038248285.1 Aggregatilineales bacterium | reverse complement strand
CCCTATCGTCTCATCAACGTAAATGTAGGGGCGGATTAGGCGCTCGTGGAAAAATCCCCAACCCCAAGAGTCGCCGCGCCGAATATCCGCCCGTTTACCTGTTATGAAATCATAGCGATGCACCCAAGTGAAATGCACCCTTCTTCATTGGGTGCATTTTTGCCAACACAACACTTGTGAATGTCCGCCTACCCACTAAAATGAAGACAATATAAGACCCCCTAAGGCATCCATTCATGCAGCAACAATTTGTCATCACGGGCGGCACCCCCTTAAAAGGCGAGATCACCGCCAGCGGCAACAAAAACGCTGCCCTCAAAATGATCCCCGCCTGCATCTTGACCGACGAACCTGTCACCCTGCATAACGTCCCCGATATCGGCGATGTCCGCAGCTTGATCGTGATCATGCAGGCAATCGGTGCCGATATTCAGTGGATCGCCCCGCGCACCTTGCGCGTGCATGTCCAAAATGTCACCACTTCCGAGATCAGCGCCGCGCTGACCAGCCGCCTGCGCGCCAGCATCGTGCTGGCGGGTCCGCTCTTGGCGCGTACCGGGCGCGTTGCCCTCGGTTTCCCCGGCGGCGACAGCATCGGGGAGCGCCGCCTTGACACCCACATCCACGCCTTGCGCCGTTTGGGTGCCGTCGCCACCTTTGACGGTGCCATCCGTCTTGAAGCCAACCGCCTCACGGGTGCCGAGATCATGCTGGTGGAAGCCAGCGTGACCGCCACCGAAAACGCGGTCATGGCGGCGACCCTCGCGCACAGCACCACCATCATCCACAACGCCGCCAGCGAACCCCACGTCCAAGACCTGTGCAAGATGCTAGTCATGATGGGGGCGCAGATCGACGGCATCGGCTCTAACCGTCTCACCATCATCGGCGTCCAACGCTTGCACGGCGGGGAGGCGCGCGTCGGTGCGGACTTCATGGAGGTGGGCAGTTATATTGGTGCCGCCGTCCTCACCGGCGGCGAAATCACCATCCGCCAAGCCGACCCCGCCTATCTGGACATGATCGCGCTGGTCTTTGACCGCCTCGGCGTGCATTGGGACGTACAGGGCGCGGATATCCATGTCCCCGCCCACCAAGACCTTATCATCACCCCCGACCTCGGCGGGCGCATCCCGATTATCAAGGCGCAGCCGTGGCCCGCCTTCCCGTCCGACCTGATGAGCGTGGCGCTCACCGTCGCCACCCAAAGCGCCGGCGTGGTCATGTTTCACGATTGGATGTACGAAAGCCGCTTCTTCTTCACCGACCGCCTGATCCGCATGGGGGCGCGCATCACCTTGTGTGACCCGCACCGCGTGTTGGTGCAGGGACCCACCCCCCTCATCGGACAAAGCAACGTCACCAGCCCCGACATCCGCGCTGGCATGTCGATGCTGCTGGCGGCGCTTGCCGCCAAAGGCGAAACCCACATCAACAATATCCAACAAATTGATCGCGGCTATGAGCGCATCGAGGAAAAACTAACGGCGCTTGGTGCCCAAATCATGCGCGTGACGCTGGAGGAATGATCGCGCCCGTCGTGGGGGGCATAGGTGTTCGGGTATTCGTGCCCCAGTCGTCTTGCCCGCCCGCGCCCATACGGTTATAATCTTAGCAATTTCCTAATTATTGCACCGAGAGCGCGCCCCATGCCCGAAAATATCCCGTTTTTTCGCATCTTCCTATCTTCGCCCGGCGATGTCAATGATGAGCGTAAAGCCGTCTTAGAGGCGTTAGAACGACTGCCCAACCGCCCTACATATCGGGCACGCATTATGAATTACTCGACGCCCTCCGTACCCACCCGCCCGAAACCCTGATCTATCGCCGCACCGAAAAGAAATTCTTCGAAGCCGGCGACACCGAGGACAGCACCCAATACCAGCGGGTACAAGACTTCTTCACCAGCGCGTTATTCTTTGACCCCGCCACTGGGCACCCCCTGCGCGGTATCAACCAGTACGGTAGCCCCGCCGATTTCCGCGAAAAATTCGAGACCCACCTCGAAGAACTCGTGGTCCGCTTGCTTAAACGACAAGAAGCGCGCCCACCCCAACCAATCAGCCCGCCGCCCTTGCCGCCTTCGGTCGTCACCATCACCACCCAACGCTGGGTAGGTTCCCCCTTCCCCTGCTTACGCTCCTTCACCCAAGCCGAGGCCCCTATCTTCTTCGGGCGCGAGCGCGAGACTGTAGGGACACCCAACGGGGTGTCCGACTTTTGCAACAGGCTCCAAATGGTGGAACACCTGGCGTCCGCCATGCCCTACCCACCGGAATCCCATCGTAGGGACGACCAACGGGATTCTGTTGAAAAACGCGGACACCCCCTTGCGCGTCCCTACCCACCCCCGCCGTTGCCCCGATTCGGCAGGTTCATCACCGGCAAGCTCATGCCCGTGTCAAATTCCATCAGCAACGCCTGATAATGCTCGCGGTATAATTTCGCCCGTTCCCGTTCGAGGTTCCAAATCCGGTTCAGATTCTCTTGCACGGGCGGCAGCACCGCTTCTAGTTCCGCAAAGCGCTGTACAAACCGTTCAAATTCCTTGTCGTGCAGCCGCCACACCTCATCGTTCGAGAGCGTGAACTGCTTCCAGCGCTTGCCGTCATCCCCGCGCCAATCGTTCCACTCTTGCCGGAAGCGCTCCTCGCTCAGCCGCTGCATCTCCGCCACCTCGTTGATGCGCCGTTCCAGCCGGTCGCTGATGCGCTGGAAGTCGTCGAGGATCTTCTTCATCTCGCGATACGTCTCGGACCACGTTTCAAAGCGCTCGGCGCTCCGTTGCATCTGGTCTTCGTGCGTGCGGAATTTATCGAGCAGGCTGTTCGTTTGCGTGTCGCGCTGTTGGTTCAGCAAATTCTGTTGATCCACAAATTGCTGAATCTGCTCTTTGCGGTCGCGCTCAGAATTTGTCACTTCCAAAATGCGCCGCTCATTGCGCAACGACAAGTCTTCGATCAACGCCAGCTTCGGCTTTTGCGCCTCAAACGCCTTGCGCAGTTCGGGGATGTCCGTCTCTGCCTCCGCTAAACGCCGCGAATCCTGCCGCCGTTGTTCTTCCAAAAACGCCAACCGTCGATCCGGCTCTTCGAGGCGTTTCACCAAGTCATCGAGCCGTTGTTGCATCGCCGCAACCGTCCCGGCAAGGCGATCTTTCTCCACATTGATGGCGGGCAGTTCGGTCGTTTGCCGTTCCACGCGCCCTAATTTTTCCGTCAATTCCCGCATCGGGCGCAATGCCGCCTCGCGCGCCAGTTCCGCCCGCCGTTCGGATTCGCGTTCTGCCGTCAACCGCTTGGCTTCAATCTGCTCGACCACCGTCGCCATCTCGCGCCGCATCTGCTCGATCACATCCACTTCGCGGGTACTGTTGGCAACTTGCCCTTGCAGCTTAGCATTGTCCGATTCCACCCCAATGACGCGCTTTTGCATCGACTCCATGAAGTCCTGCTGCTGCGCCAGTCGTTCGGTCAGGGTGGCAATCGTCGCCTTATCGCGCCGCCGTTCTTCATCCAGCCATTCGATCATGCGGGCTGCTTGATTGATATCCATACACCAGCCTTTTGTTCAACTCAACCGTTCCATTTTAGCAATAAAACGAGCGGCACCCCAATCCATTATGCGCAAGAGTATAGCACACCCCACTCCCGCCGCCCCTTTTTCTCGTGCTTGCTTTTCTTCATTCGCTCTTCCCCAACCCCTTCCCTAATCCCTGATCTCCAGCACACTGTTAAACCCCGCAATGCCATCAAATACTTTATTCGGGTTCGCTGGATCATGCAGCGGGCGCTCGCCATCCAACACAAACTTGTAGGCATACCGCCCCTTGGGGAAGCGCTGCGTGCTTGCAAGGAACACCCCCGGCTCTTTCGCCACCGCCAACAGCCCCGGCAAGCGCCACCCGTTCCAAGACCCTACCACTTGCACCTGCTGAACGTCGTGATCGTGAAACAAGAACGTGATCTTGTCCGCCTCCACGCGCGGGAACTGCACAAACCCCACCCCGCGTTCCATCCGTTCCGCGGTCGCGGCGGCGATGGCGTGCCCCGCTTCGACCGCCCCATAGCCCTGCCGCTCCACGGGCACACCGGGGATGCGATGTGCCGTCCACAACAAAAATTCATTCACTTGCACGGGCGTCAATTCGGGATTCGCCTCGATCATGCACGCCATGATGCTGCTCACAATCGGTGCGGCAAAGCTCGTCCTGTCCACATGCTGATAATGCGGCGTCACCAGTTTGTGGTCTTCAATCTGGCGCATCCGTTGGCTGTTCTTATAAATCCGCTTGCTAAACAACTCCGCCGCTTCCCGTGCCACCCCCGAACCGGGCAAAATCGGCGCGACCACCCAAATCGACGGCGCGACGATCTCCGGCTTGATCCCGCCCCCACTGCCCACGCCATAGTTGCCATGCCACAACGACAAATGGGCGTGATCGAACAGATTGTGATCATCCAACCCGCCCACCGTCAGCGCATGCGGCGAGGTTGCGGGCGGGTTCAAGTACCGTTCACCGTTGTTGCCCGCCGCCACGCTAAACGCGACGCCCCGCGCCAGCAAGCGTTCAATGGCGCTGTCAATCGCGTTGCCGACCAGCACCTCCACTGGGTCGCCCCCCAGCGAGATATTGACCACACGCACGCCCAGTCGCTCCAGATTCGCCTCCAGCCAATGCAGCGCACGGGCAATACTGTCATTGGTGATCCAGCCGCGCGCGTCCATCACCTGAATCAGCACCAACTCCGCTTCCGACGCGATCCCGCGATACAGCCCGTTGCTCAGCCAACCGTTGCCCGCGCAGGTCGTACTCGTCATCAGCCCATGCCAGTGCGACGGCATCCCGTCGTCATAGCCGCGCCATGTCGGGGCATCGTCGGGTGTATAAAACTCGGACTCAATGTCTTCTGATCCAGCATCCACCCACGCCTTGATCCGGTTGACGGGTTGCGTCAGGTCGGGGTGGGGGTAAAAGCCGGAGTCAATGAAGGCAATCGTCACCCCTTTCCCACTAAATCGGGGATCAGCGTGCATCCTCAAGGGTGTTGGCAACGCCCCAAACGCCGACTCCGCATCAAGGGGCCACACGCTTTGGATCGAACGATGCGCCGCTTCATCCCCTTGTTCCAGCAAAATCTGCAACAATGCCTTCTGCACACACGCCGGGCACGCCCCATCCGACCGTTTCCAATGCGGGTTATCAGTCGCCATCCGCGCGATCACATCCGGTGCCAGCCAATCGATCTGGTTCATCAACCGCCGCTCATGCACCCGCCCACAAATCGTACAGACCACCATCGCCGTCTCGCTCATCTCAAATCATCCTTGTACGCTAAAAATTCTACCGTCACTCAACTATTGCTTTCTCTTCTTTACGTCAAAATCCCCGCTGTTCCCTGCCCTTTGCTCTTCCCTAATCCCTGCCCTATTCACTCAATCGCCACGCCCGCAACACTTCCGACACGCTCCACGCTTGCGCCACCGCCCCACGCGGGTGATACGGCGGATCGCCATCGAAGATTTCCGCCAACGTCCCCACACACCCATCCACCAATTGATCCGCGAAGGGTTCCAGCAACTCCCGTACCGCCGCCTTATCGTGATACACCCGCAGATGCGCCGCCGCAAAAGCCCCGATCAGCCAGCCCCAGACCGTCCCCTGATGATAGACAGAATCGCGCTGTACCCGATCCCCGCCATAGCGCCCGCGATAATCGCCATGATCCGGCGTCAAACTCCGTAAACCATATGATGTGAGCAGCACCGCCGCGCACTCATCGACCACACTGCGCGCTTGCTCATCCGTCAACGGGCTGTACGCCAGCGCCGCCGCAAAAATCGCATTCGGGCGCAAGCTCGCGTCGGGCGTGCCCGCTGGTGTATCAATCACATCATATAGTGTGCCCGTCTCAGCATTCCAAAAACGCGCAAACGACACTTGGACGCGCGCCGCTGCCGCTGTATAAGGCATAGCATCCGCCCCCAAATCACGCGCAAAGTCCGCCATGATCCGCAAGGCGTTGTACCACAGCGTATTGATCTCGACCGCCTTGCCGGTGCGCGGCGTCACCACCCAATCGCCAATTTTGACATCCATCCATGTCAATTGCACGCCGGCTTCTCCCGACATCAACAAGCCGTCCGCCGCATCCACCTTGATCCCGTAGCGCGTCCCGCGTTCATGCCACACGATAATAGCTTCTAAAACTGGGAACAATTCCCGCACCAATGCCATGTCACCTGTTGCCTCGGTATAGGCACGGATCGCCTCAAAATACCATAATGTCGCATCCACCGTGTTGTATCCGGGCACCTCGCCCGCATCGGGAAAGTTATTGGGCAGCATCCCCTGATCCACGAAGCGCGCAAATGTCTTCAAGATCAACTTGGCATCGCCATAGCGCCGGGTCGACAAGGTCAACCCCGGCAGCGCGATCATGGTATCGCGCCCCCAATCCGCAAACCAGTGATAGCCGGCGATCACGGTTTTGCCGTTGGGTTCCCCGTCAATCGTCCGCTTCACGATGAATTGATCGGCAGCCAGCACCAACTGTCGAATCCACTCAGGGGCATCCCCTAACCCCGATTGCGCGATCAGATGAGCATCAATGGCATGGCGGGCGGCAAGCGCACTGTGACCATCAATCGACTCCATCAGCCGCGTCGTAGCAGCAAACGTCACCGACTCACCAACGCTCAACGCAATCAAAAATATGCCTGCATAAGCGTGATCATCGAGGGGTGGCAAGCCTCGATACGCCTCCACCCCCATATAAAAATTACGGAGCCATGTAAAGTCAGGGGTGGCGTCAGCGCGGTCGCTCAGGACATAGTAGGGTGCGGCATCCGGCGTCGGCGTGATCTTCAAGCCTCGGCTCACCCGTTCCACTGTGAAATCAGATTCGCCCGCCGTCAAATTTCCGTGCGAGTCCCGAAAGCTGACGACTGCGCGTGCCGAAATCACCACCGAGGAAGTCGCCCGCACCAGCGTATAACGGATATAGGTGGTATTTTCGCCCTGTTCCATCCAGATACGTTTTTCCAAGAGCGCATCCCCGAAAGCATACGACCATGTAGGCACCGACCCTTCTAGGCGAAACGACTCAAGGCTCACAAGCCCGTCCGCTTCGACTTCATCCGCCCCCCACGCATTCGTGAACAAGGGCACATCCTGCCCACGATAGCGCACCGTGTCGTCAAGCTTGGACACCAACAGCGTCCGTGCGACCGGCGGTTGCAATGCCGCCATCAGCACCCCGTGATAACGCCGCGTCAACGTTCCGCTGATCGTCCCCGCCGCATAGCCGCCAATCCCATTGGTCACCAACCATTCGCGCCGTGTTGCCAGCGCATAAATACCACAAATTTCGCGCCCAAACCGTATCGCCATAGAGCAAACCTTTCGTTTCCGTCCCAACTCAGGCAAACTATAGCACCGACCCAACCGAAAACGCGAACCCATTGGAGACGAAAATATTGACCGAGCAAAAGTTTATTGCCGAAACCACCTTACACGTCCGCTATGCCGAAACCGACGCGATGGGTATCGTTCATCATGCCAGCTATATCGTTTACTTTGAGGAAGGGCGCAGCAATTACATGCGCTTGCGCGGCAGTGATTATGCCCTTTTTGAAAAAACCGGCTACTACCTCATCGTCACCGAGATAAACGCCCGCTACCTCAAGCCCGCCCGTTATGGGATGCAAATCATCGTCCGCTGTTGGATCGAAGCCATGCGCAGCCGCGCCATGACCTTTGCTTACGAGTTGTTAGATGCGGACACAGGCGACCTCTTGGTAAAGGGGGTCAGCCAACATATGTGCATCACCCATACTGGCAAAGTCTCAACCTTCCCCGACTCTTGGAAGGCATGGATGGTCACAGGCGGCGCGCTCGAAGAAACAATCGATAAATCTGACACCTTGCCCCCTTAGTTGGGTTTGACGAAGACTCGCCGATGCCCTACAATTAAATTTAAGTTTAATTAACACATTTAACAATATTGTTGCGGAGTTGATTATGGTTACCTATACTGACCGCCCGTGGTTAAAACACTACGACGCCGGCATTCCTCATACGCTTGCCCCCTATCCTGATAAGCCGATGTTTGATCTCTTGCGCGAACAGGCACAGAAATCACCTAACAGCGTCGCCCTCGTCACCAGCGCCCGCATTCCCGTTGCGGGGCGCATCAGCACCACGTTAACCTATCGCGAGGTCGATCAAGCATCCGATGCGTTGGCATCCGCATTGGTCGAGTTGGGTCTCCAAAAAGGGGATCGGGTGGGCATGATCATGCCCAACATCGCCGCCTTTGTGATCAGTTATTTCGCCATTCAAAAAGCGGGCGGGGTCGTAGTCGCCAACAACCCCACCTATCCGGCGGAAAAAATGCGTGAACAATTGAACGACAGCGGCGCAACAATGGCAATTTGCATGTCCACCTACTACCAACTCCTCAAAGGCGTACAAGGTGGCACCAGCATCAAAACCGTCATCGTCACCAATGTCAAAGAATACTTGCCCCCCGCCGCCCGCATCCTTTTCCAAATCGCCAAAGAAAAGAAAGATGGGCACTTTATTGAGGCGCTCAGCGCTGGCGATTACTGGTTGCAAGACCTTCTAAAAAAACACGCTGGCAAACGCGCTAACGTCAAAGTCACGGGCGAAGACCTCGCCATCTTCCAATATACGGGCGGCACCACTGGCAATTCCAAAGGGGCGATGTCGCAACACAAAGCCCTCGTCGCCAATACGTTACAATCCAAGGCGATGTTGTTGGGCAGTACCCAAAGTCAATCCTTGGATCCCACCAAAGAAATTTTTCTCGGTGCGATCCCCTTCTTTCATGTCTACGGCTTGATCACGGTCGTGGGGTTTGCCATGTCACTCGGTGCCCGCATCGTCATTGTGCCCAATGCCCGTGACTTCGACGATCTTTTAGATGTGATCAATGTCTTCAAACCCACGTTGTTTATGGGGGTGCCCGCGCTCTACAACGCCATCAACAATCATCCCAAAGTCAAAGCGGGCGAAGTGAATCTGACGAGTATCCGCGCCTGTATGAGCGGTTCGGCACCTTTACCCCCCGCCACCAAGCGCGAATTTGAACGCATCACCGGCGGCAAACTCCTAGAAGGCTATGGCATGAGCGAAGCCCCCACCGCCACCCACGCCAACCCCGTTTATGGCGAAAATCGCGCTGGTTCGGTCGGGCTGCCCTTCCCCGATATGGATGTCCGCATCGTCAGCCTCGATGATGGCAATATCGAATTGCCTGTCGGCGAAATTGGCGAAATCATCATGCACGGACCGCAACTGATGGTCGGTTATCATGGGATGCCCACCGAAACCCACAATACCTTACGGATGCACGATGGCAAGCTGTTCTTGTATACGGGTGATATCGCCCGCATGGACGAGGATGGTTACTTCTATATCGTAGATCGCAAGAAAGACATGGCGCTCATCGGCGGCTTTAACGTGTATCCCGTCAACGTCGACAAAGTGCTGGCAGATCATCCCGCCGTCCTCGAAGCGTGCTGTGCCAGCGTCCCCCACCCCGATAAAGAAGGGCAGGAGGCGCTCAAAGCATGGCTCGTCTTGAAGCCCGGCGCGACCGTCACCGAAAAAGAATTGATCGATTTCGCGGCGCAACGCCTCGCTCGCTATGAGGTCCCCACCCGTTTTAGCTTTACCGAGTCGCTCCCCAAGACCATTGTTGGCAAAACCTTGCGCCGCGAACTAGTCCAAATGGAACTCGCGGAACGCGACCAAAAGAAGAGCCTTTTAGACTCCTAATCATCATCGCCACTAGAATGGGGTGTTTTCGCTACACCCCATTCGTTTTCTTTTCTCGCCTGCACCCTTCCCTAACCCCTATTCCCTAGCCGTCAGGTAACTCCCCCGATAAAACGCCCGCGCGGGTGCCCGATTCATGTACCAAACGACATAGAGCGCGATCCCGATGCTGACCAATGTGCGCGTAATCAGCAGTTGCCGTTGAAGGTCGCCACTACTATCAATCCCCTGCACCGCGTTGGGCGCTATCCCCGGCATCAAGATCGCCACCAGCAAGGTGAGGATCGTCAACCCAACAACCATCGCCACAATCACAAAGCGAATTTGACGCGGTCGTCCACGCCATGCCAAAAATGCGAGTGGCAAATAAGCGATCCCGAGCGCAATCTGAATCGTCAGCCCCGCATTAGACACACCCTCTATACGCGCCCCCCCGATCAGGGGGATACCCGCTTCGCCATCCGCGCCCATCGCCAAATCCACATTGTTAAAACGTGCCTGAACCACATTCACTATCAAAACTTGTAACATCGGCAATACTGAAAACAATACGACGCTCGCTAGAATTGCGATGCTCAGCCCAAAAGTGCGCGGTGGCTTTGTACCCTGATGACGATTTGGAGATTGAATGCCCATAGTTTTTAGCCTTCTTGAAACCCATCTTAGTGAGCGATTGGGTATAAATTATATTGGCAAGAGATCGGAAATATTAATAACAAGTCATCTTTCGACACATACAAGTAATCGAAATAAAATTCTATGTCTGAAAGAGAAAATCGCCTTTCCTCTTGATTTTTCACGTTCAATTAATAGATTTTCCTGTATGTTTGAATACGAGTTTTATTGGATTTATTCGCAAAAGCTTGACTAGCAGACTGATTTGTATCTATGATAGACTATTGATATATGCGCACACTAGAGCCGAGAAACCTTATTATGAAGCTACCCGGAATACTCGATCAACTTTATGCCCAATTTATGGAGCGTGCCGATCAAGGCAGTTTGATTTTGCTTCATCCAGAAAGTCATCTTCGTTCCTCATTTATCGCTCGCCTCACCAACAGCACCGACTACGAAGTTTTTTATTATGCCCTCAGCCCCGATGATATCGACCTCTCCGCCTTCCTGAACGGGATGGCACATGATCTTCAAGATCAAAACCCACTCTTTGGTCGTTATTTGCATCTGCTGAGTGCCAATGACCTCGCTAAAAAGGAAAAACTCCTAGAAGCGGGCATACGCGACATCATCGAACTCAGCGATAAACCCTTTTTGCTCATTCTCGATGAATATGATCGCAGCCACAGTGCCGATGATATTCAATGGTTTATGGAAAAACTCATCCACCGGATGCCCGCCCATTCCAAGGTTGTGATCAACAGCCGTATCCTGCCCCGCATCCCTTGGGTGCCAATGATCGCACGCAAACGGGCGATCTTGTTCAATGATAATCAAATCATCCGCGAAAATTTCTACAATTTTGCCGGTGGTGATCATCTTCTCGAAGTCTACGCCCTAGGACCCGGTTTTGTCCTCTTTAACGGTCAAGGTGTCGATATTTGGGAAGGCTACCTGCCGCGCTTGTTGTTCTTCTTCGCGCTAGATCGCCCTGTCATCACCCGCTCAGAAATATGCGATGCCTTTTGGCCCGAATTAGATACGGATCAAGCCGTCAATGTATTCCATGTCACCAAGCGCCGTCTTCACAAGGCGCTCGATATGGATGTCCTCGTCCACGATGACGGCTATTATCGCATCAATCCGGCATTGGATGTCGATTACGATGTCATGCGCTTCGTCGGCAAATTGATGCAAGGGCGCGACAAAGCCACGACCAATCCACTGGCAGTATGGGAAAGCGCCCTCAGTTTATATCGCGGGCCCTTCTTGCAAGGGCACAATGATCCCTGGATCGAAGAGCGTCGTGCCGACTTCCGCGCCGGCTATATCGAAGTGCTACACGCCATCGCCCAATCAAAACTTGCTGAAAATCAGCCCGAACATGCGTTGGTCTTGTATGAACGCGCGCTCGATGCCGACCCCACCCGTGAGGATATGCACCGCCAAGCCATGCGCATCATGAAGCAGTTAGGACGCCGCAGCGAAGCGGTCGCCCATTTCCGCCAGCTAGAAGCCATGCTCAAGCCCCAGAAACGCCATGTTGATTCAGAAACCCGTGCCGTGTTCGACGAGATTTTAACATAACCCGTCGTTCAAAACTGCACCATTGAACCATCAAACATCCCTACCATAAAAAAAGCACCCATCACCTTAAAACAGGATGGGTGCTTTTGGTTGCAATGAACGCTGTTTTTATCGTCAGTGCCCCCGGTTGGACTCGAACCAACGTATGCTCGTTTAGAAGACGAGTGCGTTATCCGCTACGCTACGGGGACAATTTAGCGTTTGTCATTGTAAAACCACAAAAGGCACAAAGTCAAGCGACGAAACCGTCCTCACCCCTCCATAAACATGAACTTACGTGCTATCGACTAGTTGAAAAAAAGCTGAATTTCGAGTATAATGGCATGATAGTTCATGAACAATATGCGCAGCTTTTTCATCCTATTTTCGCCTCAAAAATGAAGCACCCAACGCTTCTAAAATAGCGCTTAATAGATGAGAAAATAAGCCTGCGTCAAGGGAAAACAATGACCGAAAAAACGCTGCAAGCGCCAATTCAGGTAGAGCATAACATTTATGACGAAAATAGCATCCAAGTTCTTGAAGGCATTGAACATATTCGCCTGCGTCCCGGCATGTATGTGGGTGGCACGGATGAACGCGCGCTCCATCATCTTGTTTACGAAATCGTCGATAACTCTGTCGATGAAGCCCTTGCCGGGCGTTGTGACCGCATTGAAGTCATCTTGCAAGAAAACAACGTCGTGTCGGTCGCTGACAACGGGGTCGGTATCCCAGTAGGCATCAACAAGAAAACCGGCTTATCTACCATTGAAGTTGTATTCACCAAAGTCGGCGCAGGCGGCAAATTCGACAACAGCGCCTATAAAGTCAGCGGCGGTTTGCATGGCGTGGGTGCAGCAGCGGTCAACGCCCTCTCCGACAACCTCATTGCCGAGGTCTATCGCGAAGGCAAACTGTGGCGGCAAACCTTTGAAAAAGGAATCCCCACCAGCAATGTGACCCCTATTCGCGACATGTATCCCACTGAAAACACGGGTACCGTCGTGACCTTCCAACCCGATTACAGCATCTTACAACACAACGACTTCAGTTACGAAGTGCTGCGCGAACGTTTCCGCGAAATCGCTTTCGTCAATCGCGGGCTGTCGATCACCGTGCGGGATCAACGCACCACCCCATTCCCAGACGAAACTACCTTTTATTTTGACGGCGGACTAGGCTCTTACGTCCGTTTTCTCAATCGTGGTCGTCCAGTACTGCATCCTGTGATTCACGCCACCCGTGAAGTTGTGGTGGATCCCGGCGTTGAGGGCAAACAAGCACACAGCATTGATATTGAAGTCGCTTTCCAATACAACGACTCGACCAATGTCTTCATGCAAGGGTTCGTCAACACCATCTCCACGCGCGACGGCGGCACCCACTTGACGGGCTTGCGTTCTTCTCTCACCGGTGCGGTCAATCGCTATGCTCGCAAATCCGGCTTGTTGAAGGAAAAAGAACAAAACTTCTCCGGAAGTGATGTCGAAGAAGGCATTACCGCCATCGTCAGCGTCAAGTTGCCCGATCCTTCTTTCGGCGGTCAAACCAAAGAAAAATTAATCAACCCCGAAGTGCAAGGCGCAGTCTCGTCGGTGATCACCGAAACATTCAATGAATTCTTAGAGGATAATCCGCGCGAAGCCAAACGCATCGTCGAAAAGTGCATGATCAGTTTGCGCGCCCGCGAAGCCGCCCGCAAAGCCCGCGAACTCGTACGCAGCGGTCCTAGCTTGCTGGAAAGTTCCTCACTGCCGGGCAAGCTCGCAGACTGTTCCCAACATGGCGAAGGTGCCGAAGTCTACCTCGTCGAAGGCGACAGCGCCGGCGGTTCCGCTAAGCAAGCGCGGGATCGTCATTTCCAAGCCATTTTGCCGTTGCGCGGCAAGATTTTGAACACCGAACGCGCCCGCCTCGACAAAATGCTGGACAACAACGAAGTGAAATCGCTCATCAGTGCGCTCGGCACAGGCATTGGCGATGATATGGATGTGAGTAAGCTCCGCTACGGACGCATCATCACCATGACCGATGCCGACGTGGATGGATCGCATATCCGCACCCTGTTGCTGACGTTTTTCTTCCGTCACATGCGCCCGCTCGTCGAAGGCGGTCATCTTTACATTGCCCAGCCCCCCATCTTCCGTTTGGTACACGGCAAAGATTCGCTATATATGTACCCCGAAGCCGGAAAATCAGAAGGCGACATCCTCGCCAAAGGCTTAACCCACTTCAAAGACCCGGATCGTGTCAAGGTCAGCCGCTACAAAGGTCTAGGTGAAATGAATCCTGATCAACTCTGGGAAACCACGATGGATCCCAGCGTGCGCACCTTGCTGCAAGTGACTATCGAAAATGCCGCCGAAGCCAACGATGTCTTCTCGATGTTGATGGGTAGCGACGTACCGCCCCGCCGCCGCTTCATCCAAACCCACGCCAAGAGCGTCCGCAACCTCGATGTATGACGAATACCCGCTTCAAAATTGGGGCGGCGGCATCACGTCGCCGCCCCTTTCCTCATCGGTTACGTCCGATTCACCGTCACCGGCAACCGCAACGTAAATAACACAGGGCACGTATCTTCTACCGCCGCGTGCAGCGCCGCGATCTGTTCTGCCGTCGCAGATGTCTCGACATGGGCATGATATGTGATCGGGTCGATGCGGGGTGGCGTCGTGACGGGCAAACCCACTACCCCTGCCATATCCAATGTCCCCGTCACCTCAATTTGCACATCATCCAAGGGCACCTCCATCAATGTCGCTTGAATGAGATAAGTGTGAACAAGGCAGCTTGCCAGTGCCCCCATCAGCATTTCTGGTGCCGTCGGTCCCAACGCATGACCTGCCAAGCCCGGCGCACTGTCGGAGACGATGGTCATCTCGCCCATGCGCGTTGGGCGGGCACCCGTAATGCCCGCAACTTTCGACGATGCTTTCACCGATATCACCGAAGTACCGGGAGTGCCTGTCCAATCTGCCTGACGTGCAGCAATTGCTTCTGCTTTACGGATGAGAAACGGAGCTAGTTTTGACATCAATTTTTCCTCTCATGGCAATAAATCTTACCCCAATTTTATGCCCATCGGGTGATTTTTGCTTCTTCCAACAGACCGTCGCCCCGCCATTTCACACGAACACACGCTCGCGAATAAGCATTTTTTGCAAATATCGCGACATGATTGTTATAGTTTTTATGGTCATCCATTTATTTAGCAAAGGAGTCTAGCCATGTGTTCAAATCATGTTGCCAAAACTGTTCGTGATCGCATCGAAAAAGAAGGCTTGCCCCAGTTCAATCGTCGCAATTTCTTGCGTATCGGCGGGATTGCAGCCGCTGGTGTCACCGCTGCCTCGGTTGGAATGCCGGTCATAAAGGCACGCGCCTATAAGGGCACAGGTGAAGTGATCGATCTCTCCCACGTATTCGGCACCAACATCCCAACTTACCTCATCGGAGAGACCCCCCAACGGGAAGATTATGTGACCGTTGAAGCCAATGGCTTCTACATCCAACGCTGGACTTTCACCGAACATGCGGGCACACACGTCGATATGCCTGCCCACTTTGTCGCTGGCGCGCAGACGGTCGATCAATACGATGCCGACTTGCTGGTCAGCCCCGCCGTCGTCATCGATATTTCCGAAAAAGCCGCTACGGATGCCGATGCCTCTTTAACTGTGGAAGACATCCAAGCGTGGGAAAGTGCCAACGGGGAAATTCCCGAAGGCGCATTGGTCATCATGTATTCCGGCTGGGACGTCCGGTGGGACACCCCCGAAGCATTCCGCAATGCCGATGCCGATGATATCCAACATTATCCCGGCTTTAGCCCTGAAGCCGCCGTGTTTTTGCTGGAAGAACGCGACATTCATGGCATTGGGGTGGATACCCTCAGCCTTGATCCCGGCAACTCAGCCACCTTCGATGTCCATTTGTCG
This sequence comes from Aggregatilineales bacterium, assembly GCA_038248285.1. Classification (GTDB taxonomy): domain Bacteria; phylum Chloroflexota; class Anaerolineae; order Aggregatilineales; family Phototrophicaceae; genus Flexifilum. The sequence continues at coordinate 14,084 of JBBRTY010000026.1, read as the reverse complement.
GTCTTGAGCGCCGGTAAATACGGCATTGAAGGTCTCGCCAATCTTGCCGCCATCAAGGATGGAGCGGCGACAATTTATGTCGGTGTTCCCCGTTGGGAAGCTGGTTCCGGCGGACCCGCTCGCATCCTCGCCATCGTTTAGCCAATCCCGTCGAATGCTATTCAGAGGTGCATCGCACTGTGATGCACCTCTGGGGGAATTCATCCACGCTGGATCGCAACCATGGCTTGCTCCACAAACCAGCGATGTTGGGCGCGCATCCGCGCTTCTGTGGCGTCATCCCCTGCCCATAACGCAATCTTGAACGCGGGCAATATCGCTGCCAACAAATCCCAATACGGCAAACTGTCATAGCGCAACGTCGGCATGAGGGTTTGATATGAGACCGTGAAGCTGTGCATCGCTTCCATGCCCGATGACCACAACAATTCCATGCGGGCACTGGCAAGATCGGACAAGGGTTCCCCGACCCCAGCGTCCTCCCAATCGATCACGCTGATGAGACGACCCTCTTGCCACAAGGTATTGCCGAGCCAAAAATCGCCATGCAATAAAACCGGGGGATTGCCATCCGGGAACGGAAATACGCCCTCCAGCACCTCGCGAATCCGCCCCTCATCCAAGGATTCATCCAACCGTGTTGGACGTACCCGTAAAAAAGCGGCATCTTTTATCATCTGATCGGGCAAAAATGACCAATCATGCGTACTAAGTTCGACTGCGTGAATCTTCGCCAATACCTGTGCTAACTGGCGTGCCGCTTCTTGCACAGGCGCAGGCGCAAAATCAGTCGTGCCCTCAATAAATTCCATCACAATGACGGGTCGCTCAAAAATTTGGCAAGAAATATCCATAAAATACGGCATCGGCGTGGGTAGCCCGTGCCCATGAAGGCGATGCAGGAGCTTGAATTCATCCGTTGCGATAGTGGGGTTGGCATTAAAATCGGCATCCCCGTGTTGGCGCACAATCATCTTGATCGTGCTGCCATTGGCGCGAACCATTTCCAAGCCCGTCACTTGTGCCGAGACACCGCCCGTCAGCGTCCATACACGCCTCAACTGATTTTGGGGATCAATCTTTTGAATGAGTTGTTCAAATCGGGCATCAACATTGGGTGACATGCTAGCTCACCCGCGCCTCATTCGCCATCATCATCGTGAACAACACGGGATAGGGTGATTCCCGTGATAGCGTGCGGATAATCAGCGCCAACCTGAAGATCAACGACGTACTCCTCGCCCTGCTGCGCCACCAGCAACACGATGACATGTTCTTTACTGACGCCAATTACCTGCTGCACGCGCAATTTGCCCGCCTTGCCACGCACCGCGAGGAACGCCTCTAAGCGTTCGGGGATGGATTCCGCTTCCAACAAATTTTGGTCATAACTCTCGCTCACAAATTGTCGCAAGCGTTCGGGATCTTCGCCATTAAATATCGTCACCAACGCAATCAGCCGCATCCCCGCCGACGACATCCGCAACGCCTGTTTATCATCCACCCCGAACACCTGTGCTTTCTGGGTGGCGCGATGTCATCGCCGCGCCGATGATCCCGGCATCATTAAGCATTTGCGCAGCGACCAAAGGCGCGCGCGTCGTCAAATGAGGCGCAAAACGAGGGAAATTTTTGCTGAGACCACCCCCAATGATGATTAAGTCGGGCCAAAATAGGTTTTCGATATGCGCCATATACTCGTTCAAGCGGCGTGCCCATTTCTTCCATGAAAGTTCTCTCTCAATACGTACCCGATTGCTGGCGCGATGCTCGGCATCTTTTCCGCGTATCTGCAAATGCCCAAACTCAAGGTTAGGCAATAAATGGCCATCAATAAAAATCGCCGTACCAATTCCGGTACCAATCGTCAGCAAAAAGACCGTCCCTTTTTGGTCACGCCCCGCACCAAAGTGCATTTCAGCCAGTGCCGCCGCATCCGCATCGTTGATCATATAGGTGGCACAACCAGTGACATACCCAAAATGCGCGCCCGCATCCAACCCAATCCACGACGAGTCGACATTTGCAGCCGTGTAGATGGTGCCCCGTTTGACCACGCCCGGATAACCACACCCAATTTCGCCCTCCCAACTGAAGTGTTGGACGATTTCAGAAATCAAAGGCGTCACCGCCGCAACTGTGGCGGGCTGAGGCGTTTCAATACGTAAACGTTCAGCCAGTAAAACGCCGCTGGTGGTATCTACTGGTGCCGCCTTGATACCGGTGCCGCCAATATCTATGCCCAATACTGCCATAAGGTTGACCTCTAATGTCCGCATGAACGCTCGCGGTTTGGGATAGTTACAAAGTGTTTAGATCATCAGTTTACCGCATTGAGTGAAATATGAAAACTTTTTCCCATCCACTCGCTCACTGCGCAGGGGTGACTCTTGTTTATGCTTGGCGACGGGGTGATAATCGACCGTGGAAATAACCGGAGTACCACATCTCTTGAATGCTCGACTCTTTTGGATTGCCATCCTTATCACGATAAACGCGCTCGTCGGGTGTGCCACCACACCGCCCACCGAACTTGCACCCACTTTGCCGCCTACCCCCACCCATCCTCCAAGTCCTCAAACCAATGCCGCATGGACGCCGACATATGCGACTTTCAACGACGTGGAAATGGCATTGGTGCCCCCCGGTTGCTTCATCATGGGCAGCGAAGACGGGCGGCGCGATGAGCGCCCTTCCCATGAACAATGCTTTGATAAAGCCTTCTGGATCGATCGTTTTGAAGTGACCAATGCCCAGTATGGCAGTACGGGACGTTTTGAAGGCGCTGACCGCCCGCGTGAAAATCTCTTGTGGAGCGAAGCCCATGATTTTTGCATCGCTCGGGGCGCACATTTGCCCACCGAGGCAGAGTGGGAATATGCGGCACGCGGGGTAGATGGCTGGCTCTATCCTTGGGGCAACACCCTTGACCCCGCTAAACTCGTCTTTGACCAAAACTCAAATGGGGAAACTGCCGCAGTGGGCAGCAAACCAGACGGAGCAAGTTGGGTTGGGGCGCTCGATATGAGCGGCAACGTCTTTGAATTTGTCAGCACCGCCTATGCGCGCTACCCTTATGATGCGACCGACGGGCGCGAAGACGTGTCTGATCTTGCGATCTCGCGCATTTATCGAGGTGGCATCAACAGTTATATTGATAACGGTGCCAGCACTACCATTCGCTTCCGTTTGGACGCTGGCGAACGGAATTGGTTTGTCGGTTTTCGCTGCGCGCTCGTCACCTAAATCTATCTATGCCTCGACCCTCTCGGCTCTTACACTGAAAGCCCATGCCATGCCCTCTCGTGCCTTAACTATCTTTTGGATTGGATTAGCAGCGCTCGGCATCGGGTTAGCGCTTGCCTCCGAGACTGCCGCCCCCGAAGAAAATTGGCGCTACGGGCTGATCGTCATCATGGCGCTGGTCACAACAGCCGGCATCTTCCCAGCGACTATAGCTCTCGTAGGTGCGCCACTTCGGGCATTACGGAATTCCCCCTCCCTGTACTGGTTGATAATGTTGGTGATCTTCTGCATCAGCGCTGGTTTATGGCTGGTGCCCTATCAACCCACCAATGGACGTGCCCTCACCACTATCGAGTTCACCTATCTGTGTTTTCTCGCGTGGTTATTCGTGTATCTTTTGGCGTTTGACATGACGCGCGTGAACGGGCAGTCGCTTGCGCAGAAATTAGGACGCAGCCGATTCTCTGGCATTCTCATCAGTCTCATGCTAGTAATCCTCATTTTCTTTGGGGCTGAAACCTACTTGCGTCTCTTTTATATCACCACCGATGGCTATGGTTTCACAGCGATGAATTATCATTGGTATAAGAACTTTTATTGGGGGCATTTCAATTCACTCGGTTTTCGGGATTATGAGCCACTGCCCGACCCGGTCACGCGCGTGGCAATCGTGGGCGACTCGTTCGCAGTGGGGCACGGCATCCCCGACATCAACGAATCCTTTCCACAAATTTTGGAACGGGAATTAGGCGCTGGCTTTGATGTCAATCTGGTGGCGCAATCGGGTTGGGACACCGATGTCGAAACGGTCAATCTCGACAACTATCCCCTACGCCCCAACATCGTCGTGCTTTCCTACTACCTCAATGACATTGATTATTTGATGGACGCGCCGGAACAAAACCCGAACAGCAATTTTGATTTCATCCAAAATGAACAGTTGCACTGGTTCGTCCTTAATTTCTTCGTCCCCAATTATCTCTATTACAATCTCTATCAGTTCACATCGCCGGTGCGCGCGGGCAACTTTATCAGCGATTTGATCGCTGCCCATCTCGATGATGCCTTATGGGGTCAACACATCAATAACCTAAACGCGATGGCGGATTGGACGCGCGACCACGATGCCCAGTTAATCGTCTTGATTTGGCCCCATCTGGCAGCCGTTGAAGTTTCGCGCCCCGCCACGCAACGTGTTCGCGAATTTTACGAGACACGCGGGATCACCGTCGTGGATATGACTGATATTTTACAAGGACGCACCCCCAGCGAGCTTTCCGTGAATCGTTTCGACAGTCATCCCAGTATTTTGGCGCAGCACTTGGCGGCAGATGCCCTCTATGCCGAGATCGCTCCACAAGGAGACTCATGAGCCACATCTTGGTTACAGGCGGGGCTGGCTTCATCGGCGGGCATATCGTCGAAGGCTTGATCGCGCGCGGGGATCAAGTCACCGTCTTGGATGACCTCAGTACCGGCAAACGAGCCGATGTCCACCCCCAAGCACACTTCGTACAGGGTGATGTCCGCCGTCCTGACGACCTCAGCCCGATTTTTGCAACCGAGGTGGACGCCGTACTCCATATCGCGGGGCAAGCCTCGATCCGGTTATCCTTCGCGGATCCTACCCATGATCTCAGCGTTAACACTATCGGCACGATCAACATCCTTCAACAGTGTATCGCTCACCATGTCCCTCGGTTGTTGTTCGCCAGTTCCATGACCATCTATGGGCTGACTGACACCGTGCCCACACCAGAAACAGCCCCCCCCGCGCCTGTCTCCTATTATGCCGTGACCAAATATGCCGCCGAACGCTACGTTCATTTAACAGCGGCGCGGCGCGATCTCGGTTTCGATTTCAATGTCACCTCGCTCCGCATGTTCAACGTCTATGGGGAACGTCAAAGTTTAACCAATGCCTATCAAGGCGTATTGGCGATCTTTATCGGGCGGGTCATGCGTGGGGAACCGCTTATCATTCATGCCGACGGAGAGCAATCGCGCGATTTTGTCCATATCGATGATGTGGCGCGCGCGTGGATTGACGCTATCGACACCCCCGCCAGTTTTGGCGCGGTGATCAATCTCGGCACGGGCATACCGACAAGCGTCAACACCTTGTGTGATATGGTGCTAGAGGCATTTGGGCATTCGCGCGCGACCTACCCTGTTTTGGTGGAGCCAGCACAGCCGGGGGATATGCGCCGTTCGGCTGCCGACATCACCCAAGCGCGGGCATTGCTGGCGTGGGAACCGCGTATTAAACGCGATGAGGGGATGCGCCGAACGATTGCGTGGGCGAAAGGGCAAATGGCTTGACCTACTGTGTGGGACAAGCCATTTGCAATGCTGGCGAAGCTAGTCGCCCATCACAAACGTGCTTTCGACGACATTACCCGCTGGGCAGCCCGTAAAGTTGATGACATGCACCTTATTCTCAGCATCGGGACCCACGTTAATCTGATATTCACCGCTCGTCAATTTGTATAAGGCGATGGGTCCGCGTTCTCTGATCAGCGTATTGGTCTCAGGAAATTCTGGATAGTCCGCCAAGACGTCGGTGCGCACGCGGATGTAGCGCCGTCCTTCATTGCCCTCGATCAACCAAATATCGATCCAGCAATCGCCATCGGCATTGGTGGGGGTGTACAGTTGATAAGGACCCCAGCAATTCACGCTGATGATGTCGGTACAATCACAAGGCAAACACGCATGGGCGCTTCGCGTCGGCACTGCCGAGAAAGCAAGCAAGAGCATGGTGGCAATTACAGGCAGGGCAATAGCGAGACGCAAAATTCGGGCCAATTTCATGGGCAACTATCTCCTTTTAACATTTTGCAAGCTAAAATTGCAAAACAACGACCATAAAATCATAAATCTAGGGCATCAGCCCCAATTATGCCAGTCCGAACACAGACGATACACCACCGATTCCCCTATGCAGCCTAGCAAGACATGCCATTTACCGTTACAACGGACGCGGGATTCATCAATCAGGGTGGAACTATCATAATGACTTCTCGATCATGGGGATTGGCTGGGGCAGCGCTGGCGTTCTATGGGTTGATGGCGTTTCTGATCTTGCATCCCATCCTATTCAGTACCGGTACCCATGTGGCTGGCTACGATTATTTTAACTATCACTGGAACTTTTGGTGGCTTCGGACTGCCAGCTCAACGCCCGGCTTAAGCGTTTACCAAAGCGATTTCGCCATGTTCCCGTTCGTCACCAACATGGGCTATCATGCCTTCGCTGCCTTCTGGTTTCCCATGTGGTCACTGCTAGAGCCGCTCATGGGCACTCTCGCCGCCATGAATAGCATTATCTTCACGGCGTGCGTCTTAAACGGTTGGCTGTTGTTTCTGCTGCTGCGCCGCGAATGCGCATCACCAGCCGCCTCCTTGCTCGGTGGCTTGGCGTTGCAGGCTGCCCCCAATTTGCGCTACTTCTATTACAATACCCACATCAACTTGATGGACTGGTTCTGGTTGCCTGCGCTCATCCTCATTTGGGGAGAGATCGCGCGTGCCGTTGATGATCATCGCACCGGACGCGCACTGTTGATTGCCTGTGGCTTTGGGATCGCGCTGTGGGGGCTAACGCTCACCGACCTCCAATCGCCCATTTTTGCCGCTTTCCTGCTCGTGCCCTATGGATTGCTCACTATTTGGCGTTCTCAAGCGCGCGCCCGCTTGATCGCGGCAGGCGTACTGGCAGTTGTCATCGGTTTCGCCTTACTCTGGTTTGCCGGACCCTTCGCCGCCATCACACAATTCAAAGGCACATTGGCAACCGGCACCGTCGAAGATCGACCGGGCGTGCCTTTTCCCACCGGCTTTTTACGCATGAGCGACCAATGGTGGGAGTGGTGGGCACCGTCTGTCGGGGCATGGATCCCGTTCGTGGTGATCGGGGCACTGGTCATCGGTCAACGACTGAAAAGCGCGCGCTGGCGCTGGGGGTGGTTTGCCGTCATGTTGCCCCCGCTGATTTTCGCGCTCGGACCGACCCTCACCATCGGCGATCTCACTCTGCCGCTCCCCTTCCGATTCTTATACGCGCAAACAGCGGGCATGTTCCGAATGCCTTGGCGTTTAATGCCCATCGCTATCATCGCGGGCATGGCTTTCGCGGCACTGGCATTTACCCCGCTCTTAAATCGCATGAAAGCCACGCGCGGGTTAGTGGTCGGCGCGGCGCTCCTGTTGTTCATCGCCGATGTCCGCCTGTACGAATCCGCCCCACTGACCGCTGTTCCGCAACCCTATCATTTTTACGAAACGATCCGCTCAGAAACAGGCGCACCCTATGCTGACAGTGTGGTGATCGAAATCCCGACAGGTGCCGCCACTGGCGAATTGATCATCGGCGACCCCCGCGCGACCCAATTGCAATGGTATAGCATCACCCACCAAAAGCGTGGCATCAATGGCTTCATCAGTCGCGCGCCACTGGATCATTATTGGTATTTACTGACCGATGATCCGATGCTGAGTTGGTTGGGGCAGCGCCGTTATTTGGAACCAGAAAATGTCGAACGCCAAATGCGCGCACGGATCCCCGATTGGCAGATCGGCTATTTCGTGATTCATCGCGACCTCATCGGGCGCGAGAGTGTCGCCGTTCAAGAAATCATCGGCTTTTTCAATAGCCTAGACGATCTGGTCTGCCCGTTCACTATCGAGGGCGAAGCAGTCGTGTATCGTACCCGCTGGCACCCTGATGGCTGCCCTAGCCGTACCCCTCCCGAAACCGCAACCGGCGTCTACACCCTCGACATCGGCAGTGAGCAAGATGTTCGCTGGCTAGGCGCGGGCTGGCATTATGCCGAAAACATCTTCGACATTTCGCTGCGTTGGGCTGGCGCTGCCCCCCAAGCAGAAATCTATCTCGACCTGCCGCCATCGGGCTATACGCTTGAAATTGCAACCCAGTCATTTATTGAAGCGCGAACCCTATCTATCACGGTCAATGGCTTGGCTATCCCCACCTTTGTGACCGTTTCACCCGATGCTGTCGGCGTCTACACCTTCCAAATTCCAGCATCCGCCCTCGGCACGGGGGAACACGCGACTATTGCCCTCCACTACAGCGACGGCACAGTGCCATCCGATATCGGCATGGGAACCGACGCCCGTAGACTAGCCCTCTCTGTCGATTGGTTGAGGTTTACTGCCCATGCTGACTTCTAGACCACGCGCCCTATGGGCGTCCTTATGCTTATATCTCGGCATCGCCCTTGTTGCACTATCCCCCCTTTTATTCCGTGCCACCACCCATACCGGCGGGGAATGGACGACCGATTACTATCACTTTCACTGGAATTTCTGGTGGATTCGCCATGCCTTAAGCACGCCGGGGCTACAGATATACGAAACCAATTACCTCTTTTTCCCATTCACCAACAACTTGGCATTTCATACCTTAACGCTCTTTTGGTATCCGGCATGGGCGCTTTTAGAACCCCTCTTGGGGGGCGGGCGCGTAGGCACCTTGCTGGCGATGGACATCATCATGGTCATGGCATCGACACTCACAGGGTGGACGTTTTACCTGCTGCTCCGTCGCGAAGGTGTCAGTGTGGCATTGGCGTTACCATTCGGGGTGATCCTACAAGTTTCATCGGGCATGATGCTGGCGGCAATGCTGACGACCATCAATTACTTGAGCGCCTTTTGGTTGCCGCTTCTATTACTCATATGGGGCGAAGTCGCACGGGCGCGGGGGAGGCAGCGCTTTCTCTGGGCACTCTTGCTCGGTCTGGGCTTCGTGGGCACCCTCTTGACCGATTTCCAGCACATGTTGTTTCTGGCGTTCTTGCTGGTGCCTTACGGCATCTGGACAGTGATTCGGCAGTCATCATGGCGGCAACGCCTCACCTTAGCGCTCGCGGGGATCGTCGCCTTGCTGCTGATGACCTGTGTATTGTGGGGCATCGGCACCTTACCCGCCCTCTTATCCTACGATTTTAGGGGCTTGTCCCCGCAACCCATTGAAAACGCCGGTGGCATCGCGTTTCCTGCGGGGTTCTTTAGTCGTTTCGATACCTATAATCGTGCCATCACTTTGGGCGCGCTGGTACTCCCCCTCGTGATCATCGGTATCGTCGTCAGCCTCTTCACCAAGCGCAAGCAACCACCGCACACAACGATCCTGCGTGCGGGGAAATGGTTTTGGTTCGTCCTACTCATGATGCCGTTAGTGATCGCCTTAGGTGCCTTTATCACCATCAACGGCGAGCGCGTCAGAGCGCCTTACGCTTGGTTACATGAACTTTTCGGCGGTTTGTTTCGTAGCCCCGCCCGTTTTGATGGGGTGATCATCATCGCCGCCCTGTTGTTCGCGGGCAAAGCCCTCACCCCCCTGCTCACGCAGCGTTCCCCGATCATGCGTTTGGCAGTCGGTGGCTTGCTGCTTTGGTTGGCAATCGGTGACGCCCACCTTTTCACACCCATGCCGACCCAACCCGTCACCCAAGACTACACTTATTATCAAACCATCGGCGCGACAACAGTTGACCAAACCAGCGATCTCGCAGTCGTCGAAGTCCCCGTCGCCGGCGGGAGCGGCGAAGCGTGGGTGGGCGATTTTAGACCGATGGAAGCCCAGTTCTATGGCATGATTCACGGTAAGCCCATGTTGAACGGTGCGCTCGCACGGGCACCTCTAAACCATTTTTGGTATTGGCTCACAGACGATCCCATGTTGGCTTGGTTAGGGCAACGGCGTTATCTTGAGCCAGAAAATGTCGAGCGCCAACTGCGCGAACGAATTAACGACTGGCGCATCGGCTGGATCGTCGTGCATGGCGATTGGATCGGGCGCGAACAACCTGCTGTGCAAGAAATTATCGGCTACTTGAACAGTCTGCCCGATCTCTTATGTCCTGTTGCGATTGAGCGCGAAGTGGTCTTTTTTCAATCTTCTGCCGTTTCCCAACCCTGCCCCGCCCGCACCCCTCTGCCCGCGCCCGATGGAACCTTGACAATTGACATTGGCGCGCCCGACGACCGCTTTTTTCTAGGGCGCGGGTGGCACTATGCCGAAACCATCTTCGATATTTCGCTACGTTGGGCAGGTGCCGAGCCTCAAGCCTCCCTGTATATCGACTTGCCACCGAGCGCCTACCAACTCGAATTTTCTGCACAAGCATTTAGCGAAACCCGCACTGTCCGCATTTCTGTAAATGGCACTGCCATAGACGAACCGATAGCCATTTGGGCAGACTCCTTGAGCATCTATACGGTTGCTGTGCCCGCCGACGTCATCGGCACCGGAGACCATGTGACGGTGTTGCTCAATTACGATGCTGTCGTTATGCCCACCAACGGCGATACTCGCCCTTTAGCGATGATGATCGATTGGGTGCGTTTCACCCCTGTGTCTTTCTCGCCCACTCAATAAATGATGAAATGGAATCCGAAAATGATGATCCCCCGTACAGCGCAACGATTATTTGCCGTCAGCCTACTCGTCTTATGTTTCACATCAGGTGTCAGCGCGCAAGACCTGCCCCCCCTGCCCGATGGCTCTCAGTACGTCTGGACAGAAATTGCCAATGGCTTTGACAATCCCCTTTTTATGACCAACGCGCGTGATGGCAGCAATCGCCTCTTCGTGGGCGAGCAAACCGGTTACATTCTGGTTGTTGAAAACGGCGAGATTCTCTTCGATCCGTTCCTTGATGTCAGCAATTTGTTGTCCGACGATGTGTTTCAAGGCGGCTATAGCGAGCGCGGACTTCTCGGCTTGGCATTCCATCCTGACTATGCGAATAACGGCTTGTTTTACGTCAGCCATACCGACCTTGCCGGCAATAATGTGATTGCCCAATATAACGTCAGTGCCGACGACCCCAACCTTGCTACCCCCGACAGCCGCGTCACGATCATGACCATCGCCCAACCCCACTATGATCACAATGGCGGCAATATCGCCTTTGGGAACGACGGCTATCTGTATATCGGCATCGGTGATGGCGGCTCGTTGGGCGATGACCCCGGTGCCAGCGCCCAAAATCTGACGCTCCACTTAGGAAAACTGTTACGCATCGACATCAACATCCGCGACAGCGACCACGCCTATGCCATCCCCTCGGACAATCCCTTTATCAATACGCCCGACGCCCAACCAGAAATTTGGGCTTACGGATTGCGCAATCCGTGGCGTTTCACCTTCGACCGCCTGACGGGGGATCTCTTTTTGGGTGATGTCGGACAAGCCGATTATGAAGAAATTGATTTTCAGGCGGCGGGCACCCCCGGCGGTCAAAATTATGGCTGGTACTGGATGGAAGGGATGCACCCACGCCCTAACTTTGAAGTCCCGGAGGCGGACTTTGTTGCCCCCATCGCCGAATATCCTCATATGATCGGTTGTTCCGTCACTGGGGGCTATGTCTATCGGGGTATGGCACTGCCAGAACTAAATGGCGTCTATTTCTTTGGCGATTATTGCAACGGGCGCACCTGGGCGATTGTGCCCGACGTCGCAGGAGCTTGGCAAACCCGCCCGTTCATCGAAACTGAACGCATCATCAGTTCCTTTGGCGAAGATGAAGACGGTGAATTGTATATCGTTGATTACAAGGGAGCTGTGCTACGCTTAGAAAGCGCGCCCTAACCACCCACCTTGAGAATCGCACTTATATAGCCTAGAATCATCGACATTGTAGCAGCAAGGAGCATGTGAATTCATTGAACGAGATCATCCGGCTGGCATGGGCACGGTTTGGCATCATCACCGCGATTATCGGCGAGGTACAAGGGCGGATCGTTGTCTCGCTGTTTTATTTCACCGTTCTCGTCCCTTTTGGGATCGGATCGCGTTTACTGTCCGACCCGTTACACATCAAAGGCGTGAATAATTCACCAAAATGGATTGCGCGCGAGCCTGTAAAATCTGCCCTTGAAGACGCACGGGAACAAGGATAACGGCATGTATATTCTCGGAATTTCCTGCTTTTATCATGATGCCGCCGCTGCCCTCATTGGCGAAGGGGGCGCGTTGATCGCCGCTTCGATGGAAGAGCGGTTTTCACGCAAGAAGCACGACAACAGCTTTCCCAAACGCGCTATCGAATTTTGCCTACGCCAAGCGGGGATCACTAGCAAAGATATTGACTATGTGGTCTTTTACGAAAAGCCTTTAGTCAAGTTTGAGCGCATCCTGCTGTCTACGCTGAACACCTTCCCCCAATCAGGGAATGTCTGGCGCGACGCCATGACCAGTTGGCTGAAAGACAAGTTGTGGGTCAAAAGCGCCATCCAAACCCAAACCGGTGTGCGTAATGATCAAATCTTGTTCTGTGATCACCACATGAGCCATGCTGCCAGCGCGTTCTTTTCCAGCCCATTTCGTGATGCCGCCGTCTTAACAGTCGATGGCGTAGGCGAATGGACGACCACCACTACCGGAACAGCCACTTCCTTTTGGGCGGGCGATACCACTGGTGCCAATAGCGTCTCGCTGAACCACGAACAGCGTTTCCCCCATTCTATCGGGCTGCTCTATTCGGCATTCACCGCCTATCTGGGTTTCCGTGTAAATAATGGTGAGTATAAAGTCATGGGGATGGCACCTTATGGCGAACCCCGCTATGTCGATAAGATCGCCAAACTCTTTCATCAAAACCCCAATGATGGCAGTTTCCATCTGAACATGGATTACTTCAGTTATCACCATTCCACCGAATCGACCTACAATGCGAAGTTTGTCGAGCTATTTGGCGCAGCACGCCCCGCCGAAGCCGACTTCTTCACCATGATGACCAACCCCGAACGCGCGGGTGAACGTGCTGCGATGGAAGAAAATCAGCGTTATGCCGACATCGCTGCCAGCATTCAACGCACGACCGAAGAAGCATTGATCACCATCGCCAATGCCTTGTATCGCGAGACCGGCAAATCCAAATTAGTGATGGCGGGCGGGGTGGCGCTCAACACAAAAGCGAACTATCGCATTTTGAACGAGACGCCTTTTGACGAAATCTATATTCAACCTGCCGCTGGCGATGACGGCGGCGCGTTGGGGGCAGCACTGTGGGTATATCACATCGTCTTGGGTAAACCGCGCGAGTGGGTCATGCCCAACGCTTATTGGGGTCAAAGCTACACCGATGGCGATGTCCGCCAATTTCTGACCGATCAAAACGCGCAATATACCGACTTTGCCGACCGCGAAGATGTGATGTTGGATCAACTAGCGGATAAACTCACCCGCAAAAAGGTAATTGGCTTCTTTCAGGGGCGCTTTGAATGGGGTCCCCGTGCGCTTGGCAATCGCAGCATCCTTGCCGATCCCCGCTCCGAAGAAATGAAAGAAGTTGTCAACACCAAGATCAAGTTCCGCGAACCGTTCCGCCCTTTCGCACCGGTGATCCTGCGTGACCGCGCCCTAGAGTATTTCGACTATCCCGAAGTCCAAACCCATGAAGCGCCCCGCTACATGCTGATGGTTAGCCCGATCAAAGCGGACAAACAAGACCAAATCACGGCGGTCTGCCATCAAGGCACTGGGCGCTTACAGACCATTGAGCGCGAAACCAATCCCCGCTACTATGGACTCATTGAGCGCTTTGGGCAACTCACCGGCATACCCGTGCTGTTAAACACATCCTTCAACCTGCGCGGTGAGCCGATTGTTACGTCCCCGCGTGACGCATGGAATACCTTTCAAAACAGCGACATCGACATCCTTGTGATGGGCACGCACGTCGTTGAAAAATCGTAAAACATCGTGACTACTCAGGTATAGAAACAGAATAAAATAAATAGGGAGGCATGAAGACGTGAAGAAAAACAGGAAAATACCCCTCGAAACGTGGATGTAGGGG
>JBBRTY010000025.1:0-30744 GCA_038248285.1 Aggregatilineales bacterium | reverse complement strand
TGGCTTCTTCGGTGGGAGCTTCCATCATCATTTCGACGGTGGCTTCTTCGGTGGGAGCTTCCATCATCATTTCGACGGTGGCTTCTTCGGTGGGGGTTTCCATCATCATTTCGACGGTGGCTTCTTCGGTGGGGGTTTCCATCATCATTTCGACGGTGGCTTCTTCAGTAGCGGATTCGGTAACAGCGGGAACATCGGTGGCAGGAATGGTTGTGGGGCGCGCGGTTGGCGAGGGCGTTGCTGCAGGCGAACACGCAGCTAACACCAGCGACAATACGAGAACGAGCGCCAATGAGCGTCGCAAAGTGAATGACATACTGACAGTCCTCCAAACAGAAATGGTACAAATTAAACGCCGTCCACGCACAAATTTTAGTGAACGTACTGACAATAAAAGCTTATCCAATACCATGATTGCAGTCATGGCGCGTCTATAATTTTATATTTCTGTTCCCGTAGCGATGACGCTCTGTTGGGCGACGAAGTTTTGCAATGCTTCCAGACTGTTTAAGTTAATGACAGACGGATTGGCGTCAATGCGACTGACAAGACCCGTTAAGACATCCTTGGGTCCAATTTCGATAAATGTTTCCACACCATCACGGATCATCGCTTCGACTGATTCCCGCCAGCGGACGGAACTCATCAGTTGGGCATCCAACTCTTCTTGAATTTCCGCTGTAGTGTAAATCGGTCGTGCGGTCACGTTAGCATAAAGCGTGGCGCGCATGGGTCGTAGTTTTGCTGACCGCACTGCCAGCCCAAAGGCTTCGGCGGCGGGTGCCATAATCGGCGAATGCGCGGCGATACTGACTGCCAACTTCATCGCACGTTTGGCTCCTGCTTGTTTCATAAGCGCTAAACCGCGCTCTAGCGTTGCTTCATCCCCAGATATCACGATTTGCCCCGGAGAATTGTCGTTCGCTAAGACCAGCACGCCGTTTGTTTCCATCTCGGCTTGGGTACACAAATTGCTGACAGTTGTCGCGTCGAGGTTAAAAACGGCTGCCATTGCCCCAGGATACAATTCGCCCGCCATTTTCATCAAACGCCCACGTTCAAGCGCTAGGCGCAACCCATCTTCAAACGATAGGGCGTCAATTGCTGCCAAAGCGGTCAACTCGCCAAAACTATGACCTGCGACAACAGCAGGAAGGGCAGTTGGAAGTTCAACCCGAAGCGCTGCCAAAATTGCTAAGCTACATACATAAATGGCTGGCTGCGTGTTGATGGTGTCATTTAAGACTTCTGCCGCCCCTTCAAAGCATAGCTTCGAAAGTTTGAAACCGACAATGGCATCGGCACGGTCAAAAAGTTCACGGGCTACTGGATAAGCATCCGCAATATCCTTCCCCATCCCCACCAGTTGTGACCCTTGACCGGGGAATAGAAAGGCGACTGTCGACCAATTCATCAAGCAGCATCTCCACACGGTGCAACAAACTATAATCATGGATACTTTTGCGAAGTATACACGAGATCAGTGCGCGAGAAAAACGCTCAACGACCACCCATGAAAAATAGTATCAGATTTTAATTAAGGGACAAGCCGCTCAGATGATGACAGGAGCGGCTTGCTATCGATGTCAACCGATCCCAATTTACGATTGATCAGCGATTTGTAGAACAGTGACACCCTTATACGTACCGCACTTGGGGCAGACGTGATGTGCGATGTGGTACTCACCGCAGTTTTCACAAATCACCAAGTGATTTAATGTGAGTGAATCATGGGCGCGTCGGCGATTGCGGCGGGCGCGGGAATGTTTACGCTTTGGCAGCGGACCCAAAGGCTTGCTCCTAACATAATAACGCCGGTCAAACAGGACCGGCGGCGATCTTCTATAAAGGATCGATTATAAAGGTTACACCTATGGCGTCAAGGGCTAGGCTGGATTTTAGATGAAGCCCGTGCTAGAACAAGTTTTTCAGAATAAGCGCATTTGCTGTTCGGGACGGTGTCCATCAAGGGTGATGAAATCTGCGGCGTTGCTCATGCCGGCAATGCCGATCTTGCGCAAATCCTCTAATGTGCGTAATGTCCCTTTGCGACGGGCGCGGAGAATGGCGTCAGCGGCTTTGCTGCCAATGTTAGGGACGCGCATCAGTTGTTCGCGGCTGGCACGATTGATCTCGATGGGGTTAAGGCGCAAATGCACTTCTGCCCATGCCCGTTTGGGGTCAAGATCGAGCGCGAGATTGCCGCTATCGGTGAAGTTCAAATCTTCCACTTCCCACTGGTAATCGCGCAGCAGGTAACTCGCTTGATAAAGGCGATGTTCTCGTAAGCCAGACACGGCGGTGACGTTTTCGAGCGGGGTTTGGGTCACGGGGTGAAATGCTGAATAATACACACGGCTGAGTTGCATCTGGCGGTAGAGTTGCGCGCTCAGGCTGAGCAATTCAAGATCGGTATCGCCGACCGCGCCGACTACAAATTGGGTGACAATACTGGCGCGTTTGCCTTGCATTTGTTGACGAAGGCGGTGTGCGTGTTGTAAGGTGGCGATCAACTCGCCCGTGAAGTCTTTTTTGGGTGCCAACGCTTCTAAACGGCTTTGGGTGGGCGCTTCTAGGTTGACGGAGACACGATCTGCCAGTATCAATGCCTGCTGAATCTGATCTGGCTCGGCACCCGGCATCAATTTGAGATGAACGTAACCCTGATAATGATTTTTGTTGCGGATGATATCGACGGTATCCAAAATTTTGTCTTGAGTCGTCACGCTCCCCTTGATGATCCCTGACGACAAGAATAGACCATCGACCATACCCGCTTGGTGAAGTTGATCAAATGCCGTCGCCATTTCTTCTGGGCGTAGCGTCATACGGTTGGTTTTGGCGCGCCCTGCACGGAAAGGGCAATAGTAGCAGTTGCGCTCGCACGCCGTCGTCATCATGGTCTTGAGGACCGCTTTTTTGCCGGTGGGGGTGCTTAAATGCGAGATGCACTCCTCCAAACTCGTCGATTGTGGACGATTGGCTTTGCGCTCTTGCGTCGGCGAATCACCTGCCGGTTCGTCGGTGGTGACATCGCCCATGCGCATGAGTTTTTCTAATGGGTCGAGGCTTGATTGGATTAACATAGCTCAATGATACGGCCAAATGTTCTTATTGTCAATCATTTGGGGGCGATATGAGGGTGTTTTTCGATATGATGTTCTGTTTTCTAAGGACGCTAAGTAGATGATGATACAGATGTCTAGGTGGTTCAGATGTGTCCCTTGAAAAATGTGATGCCGCGTCATGACCGCTTTGGGTGGAGGAGCTATTTCCATGACAGCTTGCCTGCTGTGCCCTCGTGGTTTATGAGCAGCTTGATCGAGTCGTGCGGGGCGGGGGTATTTGAACACTTTCGTGATTGTGATCCCCGTTTGCCTGTCACGCGCCCGATGATCAAGGTGGTTTCGGGACGACCCATCGTCAATCTGTCCCTGCTTAACGAGGTGATGCGGACATGGGGGCTGCCTATACGACTGAGGGCTGACACTGTAGCGGACGACAAGGTTGGGCAAGCATTTGGAGCCAATAGCGGGCGGTTAATCCGTCATCTTGTGCCGATTTTTCGCTTTGGACGGGCACAATGGTTTGCGACTCACGATGCTCGTCGGGCAACCAGTACCCTGCTCCAAACCGGGTGCCGCCCATTTGAGTCTTTTGGCGCAGCAGTAGCGGCAATGCAGCTTGTGTATGTTGAGAAGACATGGCGGATGTTCAATTTGACGGGGTGTATCAGCTTATTGCAGTCGCTGCGCCGAGCGATCACGCCCGAAGCCAATGGTACTCATCTGCGAATGCTGAACACATTTATGGAAAATGATTTCGATAGTGTGCGGGCATTTATCCGGTCTCACCCCTCTGTACAGCGCATTTTAGAAGTGGGCGAAATCCCCCAAGAGCTGGAATTTCAAGACTTGTGGATCGTGATTATGGATCGCTATGGGCACCGTGCCGTTTATGAAGATGATTTGGCGCAACCGCGTTATGCGGAAACGCCAAAAGCCCTTATTGCTGCTTTGATGACTCCCCCCCGTGACCGTTTGCGCCCTCGTCGAACTTTGCTCAATCGGGTGCTATTCCCGATTGAAGTTCAGACGCGACGCCTGTTGGCGGAACGTGAGTGGTTTCAACATAGAACGATGGTGGTTTTTACGCATATCCGCAATGAATTATTGCGCCTTGCCGACCATGCCGTTCTTCGGGGACAACTGCCGACGCGGGAGGCGCTATGGAATCTCGATATCGATGAACTGCGTCGGCTCGATCAAGGCTGGCAACCTGACGAGGCTTTTTGGAAGGCGCGGGCTGCTGAGATCGACCGACTCGCCCAGCAACAGCCATCTCAGTAGTTTCGGCGGTTTGATCATGGGGACAGTGTGGCATCACCCAAACCGGTGCATTAGCGCCGGAATGTCCAGTTTTCGTTGCCATAGACGTTTTTTTCCAGATAGCGCGCCTGTGTTGTCTCGGCTAGAGTGATCGTCCCGTGCACTAAGTGAATCGTGAAGGCTTCTTCAAAACCGGCTAGGAAAGCGTTGATGAGCGAATCGCGACTTGGCAACCTACCGTTGAAAGCTTGTGCCAGGGTCAAGGCGTGTTGGGCAAGTTTATCTCGTGCTAGGGCACGCTCGGTTTCATCATCATATTTCAATAGGTCGCAGATCTGGCTGAGGTCGCCGCTTAAGGGCAGGGAGCCATGTTGTAAAATCGCCCCTTGTCGGCGCATTTGGGCGCTGCCGATTAATTTGCGCCCGCTGACAGTGATCTCATAGTCGGATACGGCTTCAAAACAGATGGGGGCGATGGGCTGGGGAGTGGTGTCCTCTTTGGGAGTCTGTGGGCGGGCTTGAACAGCGATGCCGATGATATGCAGGGCGCGCAACAAGCCGGTGCTGATCCGGCGATAACTTTCAATGACATTGCCTTGTGCCAAGGGGTGTCCGGCAGGTAAAGCGATGCTGTAGGTCAATTCATCACCATGCAATACGGCGCGCCCGCCGGTGGGGCGGCGCACGAGATCGATGCTCTGTTGGGCGAGGGCGATAGGATCGGCTTCGCGCGCGCGTTGACCATAACCCAAGGATAAGCAATTAGGCTGCCAACCATAACAGCGCACCGTCGGGGGTGCATCTCCGCGCGCGACCGACTCCAAGATCGCGACATCGACCGCCATGTTGCGCCCCCCGTGCATAGGGGAGTCGTTGATAAAGCGCCATTGATCCATCATTGATCCTGACCTGCTGCAACCCTATACTTCGACCATTCGCAAGTTGACGATAGCAAAAAAATGTCTAAATTCGAGTCTGATCCCATTCCCATGCCCCCGCCGATAGCCCCCGAACCCGCGTTGACGGAGGTCGCGTTGCCGCGCAACGCCGTGCGTGCCCGTTCCCAACGCCGCCGTTTATCCAGCACTTTCAAACCCAATGATTGGGGTTGGGTGGTGATCGCTGGGGTGCTGTTGGTGGTCGTGATAGTTGTGTTTCTCACAGTCATGGCATTGTTCGGTTTGGATTTCGTGAGTGCCGCCGATAGCTCTTCTGAAGCCGTAAGCGTGGCGCTACCGACCGCTGTCAATGCGCGCGTTGATTACGGGCGCGGTGGAGTGCGGGGCTTGCCCTCCCGATTGACCCTGCCCGATGGCGGCGAAATTTCCTTAACGCCATGGGATGGCTCCGAACGGTTGACGGTCTTGTTCTTGGGTATTGACCGCCGACCGGGGGAAAACGGGCTTGGCTATCGCACCGATACCATCATCATTGCCAGTATCGACCCCCGCAGCAACAGCATTGGTTTGTTGAGCATCCCGCGTGATTTGTATGTCGCGCTGCCCGGCTACAGCAACCGCCAGCGTATCAACACGGCGATGGCGTTGGGCGAATTGCAGCGCATTGGGTATGGTCCCACCTTTGCGACGGTCGCCTTCCAAAGTAATTTCAACATGCCGATTGATGATTATGTCGTCGCTGATTTCAGCGTGCTGATCGCGCTCATTGATGCCATGGGCGGGATTGATGTAAATGTGCCGACGCCGATTGCTGATTATGATTTCCCTGATATGAATTATGGCTATGATCCGTTGGTGTTGAACACTGGTTTGCAGCACATGGATGGCTATATCGCCCAAAAGTATGCCCGTACCCGTCATGGCGATAGCGATTTTGAGCGCGCCGGTCGCCAGCAGGAGGTGATCTTCGCTATCCGCGAACAGGCGGTCAACCTAGACACCTTGCCTAATTTGATACTCAGTGCGCCGCTGTTGTACAGCAATGTTCAAGAAAATATCACCACCAGCATGGGTTTGGAAGAATTGATCCGCTTGGCATTGTATTTGAAGGATATCCCCCGCGAGAATATCCATACCGCAGTAATGGACGCGAATTATGTCGCTGACTTTATGACCGAAGACGGCGCGGATGTCTTGGTGCCCTATGAAGGATCGCTTGCTGCATTGTTCGCCGCTACTTTTGGCGTAGATTATTGGCAATAATCGATGTCAGTCTATAGGCAGTTTAGGGCGTAGCAACAAATAGTCAAAACCGTTCATCGGGATCACCTCATCTTGCTGATAATGGATGGCAATCGCGCGTAAAACTTCGGACGGGTAGAATTGCGCCCGCATGATGATCAAGCCGAATTCGCGTGCCTCAATCATCCCCACTAGTGCTGACGAGTCGAACATGCCGTTGTTCGCCAAGTTGAGCAGTTGCGTCGGGTTGGTGATGACCTCCTTGCCCGCCAGCAGGTTGAACGCCGCTTCTTCGCTCAATACCATGCCATCCACAGCGCGCACCCGTTCGACAATCTGCCAGCCCGCATCGATATCGGCTTGACTGGTCAAGTGACCAATATCGGCATAACCGCCAGCAATGCGACCCGCCGAGTCATAGAAGCCGTTGCGCGTGTTGGGAGTGATATTCAAGATCGACGCTACCGTCGAGAAACCCACACCCTCGGTGGGGAGGTGCAACACGGCACGCCCATATCCGAGATAGAGCAAGGGGACGACCACAAGGGCAGTGCGTGCCAGTAGCGGGCTGGCGCGTCGTAAGGGCAAAATAAACAAGCGACTTAGGTAGTTGCGTGGGAATGTCCAATCGGCATTGAGGCAGCGTGCCGCGAAGATGCCACTTAAGACGCACGTCGCTGCAATTGAGGTGGCGAAATAGCTGTCGCCCGCCCCCCATTTACCACTTAGAATACCGACCGCCGTGGTTGCCATGAACCAAAGGCTGTAGATCGATAGACGCGCGAAATAGAGTTCATAGAGTATGAACAGGAGCGCGGGGACGATCAAGAAACCATGTAAGCTAAACCATAAGCGAAATAAGCCCACTGTTTGCGAGGGAATGAATTCGTTGACATTGGCGCTGATGGTTTGTATCCACCATTGCCCCTGTGTGGCGATATTTATCCACAAGAATACCCCCCCACCCACCAAAGCGAACCCCACCCCCCATGTCAGGGCACGGCGAGGATTGCGGATGAACAGGAAAACAAAGATAGCGATTGCCGTCGCGACTGCCAATTGCTTGGTGTACCCCGCCGCCATCACCATTGCTAATCCGATGAACAATAGCCAGCGACGACGGCGCTCCGAGTCGATCTCGTTAACATGGGCGAGCAAGACGACCGCGACCGTCTCGAACATGACCATCATGATATGTTGACGAAAGAGGGGCCCAATGTGATAAATCGTGTTCGACGCTAGGTATGCCAAACCGGATAAGGTGGCGATGGTGGGTCTGCGTCCTTCACGATAAACCGCCAAGCCAATTGCCGCCGCTGTGATCAAGGTGCTGAGGAATCCGAGTAAGCGCCCATACCAATAGGCATTGCCGAAAAGCCAAACGAAGGGCGCGGCGATAACGTGAAACAGCGGGGGGTAATTGCTGGAATAAAAAGGATAGATATTGGTATCACGATACGGGAACTGCCCTTGACTGAACAGGATGGTATCCACTAACTCGAACCCTTCACCCTGATCATAATCAAACGGAAAGTGCATCAGGTTGATGGCAAAGACGAGATAAACAAGAAAATAACCGATCATGACGATAAGCGCGGCGGTCAACAAGGCGCGGCTCAACCAGCGGAGTGCTGGATCGGACACGCGAACGGTGGTGTGCAGGGGCGGGGCGCTATGCTGATCGTTCATGCGGGTTGATCGCTGATGGGCAGCAATGTCAAACCGACGAGCGCGATCAGCACTGTGATTCCGAGCGCGATTTGTTGGGCAGGGCCGATGCCGCCGTCGCGCCCGACATCGATCACATCAATGCCGAGGATCGCGATAAATCCGCCGATGCCCGCGATCAGCATCAGCAAGCCGAGTTGTTGTTTGGTGAACGTGAAACGTTTCGAGAGAATCATACGTATATTGTATCATCGAGTGAAAGGTCGTGGGCAGAACGCAACGATCTTGCGTGTGTTTACGTATAGTTGTCAATGCAGAAATTGATGGTTTAAGGATACTGAAATGACTGACCAGCCCATTCCAGATGCGAAATCAGTGCCGACGCCTATCGGAGATAGTGATCGTGTATCACGTCTATCGTCGGCGGGCATGTCAGGGTCGAATGCCATGCCGCCGATAAACGATGCCGAATTCTACGAAGAGAGCGATGAGAATATCCGGCGTATAGAATCGGATCGCGTGCCTTATCGCGAACCCTATCGTCCTCGTTCTAGCCGCGTCGATATGCCTAGCGAGGCAAGCGAATTGCCTTTTGCGATGGGATCGAGTCGGCGTACTATGCCCCACTATCAGCGCCCACCGGTGAATATGAATGTCAGCGATGACGAACGTTTATGGGCGGCGGTCGCCCATGCCAGCGCGTGGATCACCTTGTTTGGCGGCATCATCAGCATTGGGGCGATTGTCCCCGTCAGTATTTTTATCCCGCTCGTCATCTACTTCTTGTTCCGCAAGAAGTCGGAATTTGTCGCCTACCATGCCCTTCAAGCTTTTGTGGTGCAATTGCTGGGTACGGTTGGGGTCGCACTGTTGCTCACTGCGGGGGGAGTTGTCTGGTTGGTCGGTTTGGTGGTCGCTTTCTTGTCGGTGTTGCTGCTGGTCGGCTTCGTTTTGGTACCCCTGTGGCTCTTGGTAGGGTTGATCGTGGCTGTCGGCGCGGCGTTAATGCCGCTCGTGATGGTGGTATTCGCCACGATTGGGGCGCTGGAAACATTGCGTGGGCGCGATTATCGCTATCCGGTGATCGGTCGCTGGATCGATACCCAATCATCGGGCAATCGGGACATGCGCTATTACATTTAGCCAATGTTGGGCGAATGCCTCAACTATCTTCAAAAATCCTCGTTTGGGGCGGTCGTCCGCACGTATCGACCGCCCTTTAGAAACATCCACGCTTGTGCTATGCTTTGCGTTCGCTTTATGAGAATATTATGCGCGCAGGAGCAGCAGGTTCATGTTAAAAACTCATCACTGCGGTGAGCTTCGGCTCGACCATGCGGGACAGCAGGTGACATTGGCGGGGTGGGTGAATCGCCGCCGCGATCAAGGCGGACTGATTTTCATCGACCTGCGCGACCGCTGGGGCATCACCCAAATCAATATTAATGCTGAAACGCATCCGGAAGCACATCAACTCGCGAGTGACCTGCGTAGTGAATATGTCATTCAGGTGCGCGGCACAGTGGTTGCCCGTCCCGAAGGGACTGCGAATCCCGAGTTAGAGACGGGCGAAATAGAGATTATTCCTATCGAGATCACTGTCTTGAACAGCTCAAAAGTGCCGCCTTTCTTGATCAATCGCGATGAATTTGTCGATGAAGAAACGCGGATGCGCTATCGTTATCTGTACCTTCGCCGTCCGTCGGTACAGGATAATTTAATCTTGCGCCATCGTGTGGTTAAGTTCATTCGCGATTATTTGGATGCTCAGGGTTTTCTCGAAATTGAGACGCCGATCCTCTTTAAGACAACCCCCGAAGGGGCGCGCGATTTCTTGGTGCCTAGCCGCTTGAACCCCGGCACTTTTTACGCATTGCCCCAAAGTCCCCAGCAATTAAAGCAATTGCTGATGGTGGCGGGCTATGAGCGTTACTTCCAGATTGCCCGCTGTTTCCGCGATGAAGATTTGCGCGGCAATCGCCAGCCAGAATTTACGCAGCTTGATCTGGAAATGAGCTTTGTACAGCGCGAAGACGTGATGAAACTGATCGAAGAATTGATGATCGCGCTGGTCGAAAATGTCGCCAAAAAGCCGATGTTATTCACCCCCTTCAAGCAAATTACCTTCACCGAAGCGATGGAAAAATACGGCTCTGACAAACCCGACCTGCGGTATGATCTCGCCGCGATTGATATTGCCGACATCGCGGGCAAGAGCGGTTTCCCCGTATTCGTCCAGAACGTCCAAGACGGCAAACCCGTCAAGGCAATGCGTGTGCCCAAGATGGGCGCGTTAAGCGGGACGGCATTGCGCAAGGAAGCGGCGGATTTGGAAACGTTGGTCAAGACGGTAGGCGCGAAAGGCTTGGCATGGATGGCGATCCCTGAGAATGAAAACGAAGAGGTCAAGGGACCCATCGGCAAGTTCTTCACCGTTGAACAAAAATTAGAATTGTTTGAACGGGTCGGTATTCAACCCGGTGACTTAGTACTGTTCACCTCTGACGAACGCGATATCGTCTATAACACGGTGGATACCCTGCGTCGTCATTTGGCGGAGAAGCTCAACCTTGCCGACCCTGATGTCTTGGCATTTTTGTGGGTGATCGACTGGCCTATGTTCTTCTGGAATGCCGAAGAGAATCGTTGGGATCCGTCGCAACACATGTTCACTATGCCCATGCCCGAAGACCTGCACTTGTTGGCGACCGACCCCGGCAAGGCGCGCGGTTCGCAATACGATCTTGTGTGCAATGGTCAGGAAGTCGCGGGCGGCAGTATTCGTATTCATGACCGCGCCATTCAAGAGCAGATTTTTCCGCTCATCGGGCAGACGATGGAACATGCGCGTGAACAATTTGGGCACATGTTGGATGCCTTTGAGTATGGCACCCCGCCGCATGGTGGGTTGGCATCGGGCATTGATCGCTTGATCATGGTGTTTGCGGGCGAGACCAACATCCGTGAGGTGATTGCGTTCCCCAAGACGCAACAAGGTGCCGATATCATGGCACACGCGCCTTCAGTAGCCGAACCCAAACAACTACGCGAATTGCACATCCGCGTGGTGGAGCCGGGCAAGAAAGACGAGTCGGGCAAGAAAGAGTAATCCCAAAGTTTCGCCAATGATTGTTATAGAAAACAACGTGCGCCGTGAGGCGCGCGTTGTTTTTTGTGGATTTTACTTCGAGGATGGGTCGGTATTCAAAACTAATGAGTGAACGAGACCAGCAATGATGCCACCACCGAAAATCCCGATTAGATAAGGCACCACATACGATAAGTCGCCCGCTACCAGCGCCGGACCTAATGTCCGCATGGGGTTGAGCGATGCGCCCGTATATGTGCCACCTGCAAGAATGGCGGCTGCCAGTGTCAAACCGATGGCGAGCGGGGCGAGATTACCTGCACGTCCGAATGCCGCTGCTTGATACACCGCACTGACCAGCAGGAACGTCATGAACGCCTCGAAGAGTGCGGCTTGCCCGACTGAATCTGCCGTCAAGCTGCCGATGGTTTGACCCAAACGCGCGCCGTCGGTGATCACGATATTGACGACGATTGCCCCCAAGACCCCGCCGATAAATTGGGCGGCGATGTAGAAGGCGGCGCGGTCAATCGTGACTTTGCCACCCACCAGCAAACCAACCGTGACGGCTGGGTTGACATGTGCCCCAGAGATATGCCCATAGACGAAGATAATGCTGACCAGCGCCAAGCCATGCGCTAGTGCCGCAGCGACCACGCCTTGACCGGATGCGACAGCGGCTCCGCCGACAAAGATAAGGGTGAAGGTGCCAAGAAGCTCTGCTAAACTAGCTTTGAGTAGACCGTTCATCTGGAAGAATACCCCTCTCGACTAAATAAGTTATTGCCCCCTCATTTTAGCGCAAGTCGATGCTCTTTAGACTTAAGAAGCGGAAATTTGCGATTTATTTTTGGGTGCCGCGCAAAATTAAGAATGGTCGAAAGCAACGCCAAACCCTTTACACGCGCTGGGTGTGCTGGTATAACAGAGCCATTCCTGCTGTGTTTGTGATGTCGCGACAATGTTTTGTGCCAGACATTTTTTTAGGGGAATTGCTCTGTAACGGTAAGGTGATAGGCGCAAGCCAAGACCCCAACGTTAATGCGAATCCCACCTGCGAAAGCAGGTTCAAAACACCGCGCACACGGCATGGCAGGAGTATTCTCGATGCTTTCAGCACCCTCGTCACGAGGGTGCTGTTTTTATGTGTCACTGTCGAAACCGCCATAACTCGCCCGCGCGGTTCCACCAACCAAAGATATGGGACGATGTTCATGCTAGAAATCGCGCTCACTGCGAAGCTGACGCAGGAGGCTTTGAACCGAGCGTTCCAGCATATCCAACGTGACCTCGGTACGATGTTCATGCGTAGCGATCATACGGGCATGAAGCGCAACCTCGCGCACAAAAGCACCCGGTTGTTTGATCAAGTCTCCGACGACTGCGTTGTGGCTGGCTTGCCAATGCCCGCCCATGTAATGGCGCAGCATCGCTTCCGCCTGTGCTTCGTTTTCGATGGTGGGAATGACGAAGATGCGATCCAATCGACCGAGGCGTTTAGCGATGCGCTCATCAATGGATTCGGGGTAGTTGGTGGTCGCCAGCAGGAGCGCCCCTTTGGGATTGTTGGGTGACTCGATGCCATCCAAGACATTTAAGACTCGTGCCTTATCATCCCCGCGCAAATAGGCGTCGAATTCCTCAACCATCAGCGAGACCGGAAAACGTGCCGCCACCATTGCTTGCAATGCCCGCTGAATTTTTTCGAACGAGGCACCGTCACGGTCGGAACCAGAGACATATACCACGACCCGCCCCCGTTGAATTGCCAAACGTGCCAATGCCGCATAAATCATCGTCTTGCCTGTGCCGGGGACGCCCGCCAACAACAGCTTGCGGAAGGGCGGCAGCCTGAGTTGGCGGTAGATGTTGACCCCACTGCTGAAAAACGCCTCCATGTCCTTCAGAAGCTTGGTTTTCAGTTCAGGGGTTAAAATGACATCTTCCCAATCGACGGTGGGGTCAAAGAAGGCGTTCGTCCCGCCAACGATATAGACATCCCGCCGGCGACGAATACGGGGTCGCACTGCTCGCACACAGGCGAGTTCAAAAGCCGCCCAAATGCTGAGGTAGGCTTCGGGGACAATGGCGATAGCGGTCAATTCTTGGGCGTCCTCGCCCAGATAGGCGCTGGCATGGATGACTTCAAACGCCGCTGCCCCTTCGAGCATGAACTTGAACGCAAATGCCCCAGCGCTTGCCGTTAGCACCATATGATTGCCCACGAGTGCCATAATCGCTGATGGGCACGATGAAGGGGCATTCCAGCGGATCTAGACCGTCATAGCGGAACTTGGCGCGTAAGCGTCGCCCCGGTTTCACCTGTTTTTGGGCAATATGGTTGCTGCATTCGGATGATGCCCAAATAGTGACTGCTGATTTACCGGGATGACGGGATTGCCAAACTTCACGCGCCCAGCCGACTAGTTTTTCGTAATACATCGTTTCTGCTTTCATTTCCGGTCTTGGGTGCTGCCTTGGGTGCTGCCTTGGGTGCTGCCTTGGGTGCTATACCATGCGCGCTTTTGCGAGGCGGTGTTCTTTGATACTATATTTCGCTTGTTTGAGCGAATTTGTCGGCGGTAGGCACGCATTATCGGCATTTTCACTTTATTATAGTAGGATTTAGCAGAGACTGCTTTTGCGGGATTGAGCGGGAAAGGATTTTTTTTGACCACCCTTTATATCACCCATCCTCGTTATGTTGATCATGATATGGCAATGCACCCAGAACATGCTGGACGCATTCGCGCTGTTTGGCAGACGATGGAAGATAGTGGCGTCGGTGCCACGATGAAGCAACAAATGGCGACGCTGGCAGATGAAGATGCTATTCTTGCGGTTCACACGCCCGAACTGGTGACGTTGCTTAAGTCGTTGATAGGCTTTGAGCGTACTGTGCGCATTGATGCTGACACTTACGCGACTCCTGATTCTTATGAAATTGCGCGCTTGGCGGCGGGTAGTGTCATGGATGCGGTGGCGGGCGTGATGCACGGTGAAGCGGATAACGCGCTGGCAGTAGTGCGACCGCCCGGTCATCATGCAGTGGCGGGGCGCGCAATGGGCTTTTGCTTGCTGAACAATATCGCTATCGCCGCGCGGCACGCCCAGCGCACACATGGTATTGAGCGGGTCATGATCGTTGATTACGATGTGCATCACGGCAATGGCACGGAGGCGATTTTTTATGATGATCCGTCGGTGTTGTTCGTCTCGACCCATCAAGTGCCGTTGTATCCGGGCACAGGGGCGTTTGATGACACCGGCGTTAGGGCAGGGCTGGGGGCAACCGTCAATGTGCCGATGCCCGCAGGGTGTGGCGACGCGGCATATGGACGTGTTTTTGATGAGGTGATTGTGCCCGTAGCACGGCGCTTCCAACCTCAGTTGATCCTCGTCTCAGTTGGGCATGATGCCCATTGGACTGATCCCTTGGCGATGATGCGTCTCACGCTTGATGGGTATGCCCAAATCGCTGTTAAGCTCAAGGCTTTGGCAGCGGAACTATGTGACGGCAAGATAGTTTTCGTCATGGAGGGGGGCTATAACTTGGATGCGTTGGCGCATGGGATGACCAATATTGCGCGGGTATTGACCGGTGCCCCTGTGGAAGACGCGCTGGGTGTGCCCCCGCATCAACGCCGCGAACCAGATATCACGGTGTTGATCGCGGCGATCAAAGAACTTCATCACCTGAGTTAGTTAGGATCGGCTTAACGGGGTGGAGGCATGACGGATCATGCCCCACCTGTTTGATCTGAGAGACTCTACGACGCTTCGATATCGCGGCGTAATCTTTCGGCGTCTGCGCGTTGTTTTTCCAATTTCATTAATTGTAGGCTGTAGCGGTCGCCCAACACGCGAAGACGGCTGAAAATTGGTGTCAAGACTTGGGTGCCATATTCCGATAAACGGCTGCGTTCTGTGCGGGTCAGATCGTCTAGGGCTTGATGATAGGTTTTGAGCAAACCATCAACGCGGGTATTGAGTTCGCGCTTGGAATCATCGCTGACGCGGCGCAGGTAGCGGACTGCTAAAAAACCCCCCACTACAGCGACGGGGACACCCAGCAACACGGCTGGCAGTGCTAATGCGGCAGCGGTTGCCCCGATCAAGGGTCCCGGCGCGCCAATGCCCAAGACCAGCATGACCAATCCAAACAAGATCGCACCCATGCCTCTTGCGAAACCATTCAGATTAGTGCGGAATAACTCTTCAATATCCCCTAGCACTCTGCCGCTGGAATACGACTTCAACTCTGATTCGGCAATGCGGGTGGCTTCTTCGAGGGCACCGCGTTGCTCGGCATAAATACCAGCATCTAACCCAGTGAGTTCTTGCTCAAGGACGCGCTGAAGTTGATTTAAGCGTTCGATGACGCTGCGCCAGTAGGCGCGGCTGTTGTCGATGAGGGCATTGATGTAATTGCCGCTGGCTTCGCTGACATCGCGGAGCGCCCGCCCGATCACCTCATCTTGAAATTGTTGTTGCAAGACCTCGCGCGAGACTGGACGGGCGAGATTACGCACTGACAAATTCCGGTTGATGAAGGTTAATCCGCGTAGCCGCATCGCTTCAAACACCACATCGATCTGAGCGCGGGCGGTGGCTAATTGTCCTGAGAGACCTTCAGATTGTTGACTCAGTTCGCGTTGAATATCTTCGAGTTTGTTTTTGTCGGTGCCCACCAAATCGCTGGTATGCTTGAGCGTCTCGTAATGTTTATTGATGATGCGCTCGGCAGTCACCAGTTGGGCGAGTAGTTTTTGACGGGCGGGCGGGGCTTCGCTAAACAAACCCCGTAAATGCCCACGCACTGATTCCATGCCCATTTGATTGGTTTGATTGGCTTTGAAGGCGCGTAAGCCATCTTTCGCGGACACCATAAAGATCAGTGGCTTCAAGTTGAGCAATTCTTCGACTTGGCGTTCAACGAAACGCCGGACTTGCTGCTGTTCGTTTTCTTCCAAGAGGTCAATCTGATTGACCACAAGGATGATTTTTTTGCCATAATCCCGCGCTAGTTCCAAATATAGGCGTTCGGTTTCGGCGAGTGCGCGTTTGGCAGACACCACAAAGATCACCAAGTCGCTGCGGTGCAAAAAGGACTTGGCGACCTGCTCATGCTTCTGAAAGACCGAGCCGACTCCGGGGGTATCAACCAACGCCACCCCACGCGCACCGGTATTGGGGTGCCGCCATTCATACAAACCATCAGGGCGCAGATTCGGTCGGCGGAGCGCTTCATCGCCATAACGAATGATGTGGATCGCTTCGGTCGTTGGGGTGATGCCCATTGCCAACAGGTCATCGCCGAGTAGGGCATTAATGAACGTCGATTTGCCGGCGTTAAATTCGCCTATGACGACGACTAAAAAGAAGAGGTCACGCAGGTCTTCCGCCATATCTAACAGACGTTGGCGGTCTTCGGCGATCCCCGCTCCTAATTCGGTCAACGCCGAGGCAGTGTCCACCAACAGCGTAACCTCACGTTCGCGCTGGGCTGCCAGCGCGCCTTCAATGGGCGTGACAAGGGAAGGTGAGTCCATAATTTAGCCTCTCATCAATGATGATAATCCGGTTTTTCCCATTGCGCCGACTGATGCGTCGATGGCGACGATCTCTTGCCCAGCGGACTGAAGCCGTTTCATCTGCTCCATTTGAACCTCAGTTTGTGACTCAATGACACGAGTCAACGGGGCGACAGCATCGCGGCGAAGCTGTACTCCATAGGCGATTTGCTTCTCTGCCGCTTGTCGTAGGGTCTCCAGATAGCGGCGTTCGATCTCGAAAATGCGCTGCTGATACTGGTTTGCCAACATCCGTCCGCGTAGGGGGAGGAATGCCAATCCCAAGAGGATCAAACCAAGCAAGATGAAGATCGCGATGAAAATCGGTGAGTCTGCGGATTGCGGCGGCAGGATGACCACCGCAAAAATGACGAAAACAATGAGCAGAAGTTCATAGGCGGCGATGTATAACAGAGTATTGCGGAGTGCCCGCTCAATTTTTCCGGTTTCGATCACTTGGGCGTCTTCTTCGACACTGCTGAGGTCTTTGCGCACATTGACCAATGCCGTGCGTTCGTATTTCACGGGGGTCTGCACAGTGCCGATCACTTTTGACTTGATGATTTCCGGCAAGGCGGCAATTTCTCGACGTGCGTATTTCACAATATCATCAAGGTCTTGCACATCGCGTCCTTCGATGCGTGGGGCAAGCTTATCGGCGATGGTGGGGATTTCGCGAACGGCTTCAAAGACTTTGTGATGTTCAAACGCTGCCCGCACATAAGAACCACCGCTGCTGGCGCGTGCCAGACGGCTCAAGCCGATGAGTTCTAGCACGCCCCGCCCGACCGAGCTAAATGCCCGTGTCAATTGAAATTGTTCTAAGAGGGCATCCCCGCCGCGCTCGGCAACGGTGACAAACTTAGTATGGATTTCGCCTTCAATTTCTTTGACGGTACGCTCTTGCTCACGCTTGCAGACGGCAAGTTGGCTATCGATGTTTTGCGCGATGTTTTGATAATGATCCAACGCCGATTGATTGCCGCGCAAGGCGTTCATCGCTTGAACATGGACATTTTGAGCAATTTGAAGCGGTGTTTGCAATTTTTGCCGCAACCGCGTGACATCATTTAACTGACTATCGACATAGGCTTCAATGCGATCCATGCCGCTTTTACGCCACAATTCAAGATCAAGCGTGCCATCTGGTAGCCGTGCGGTCGCCGCAATTTTCGATGAAGTGAGCCACAATTCTGGTTTGAAGCCCAGTTTCATCTGGCTTTGGTCAAGGACGTAATTACGGACCGTTTCTAGCTCGTCAGAGGAGAGCAGATCGATCTGATTCAAAATCAAGATCACGTTCTTGCCGTAATCTTTCAAAAATTGCAGATAATCAAGGTTGCGTTGAGTCATCGCTTGGGTCGCAAGCATGACCAACAAGACGGTATCGCTGCGATGTAAAAAGCGGCGGGTAATGTCTTCATGTTTCTTGAAAACCGATTCCAATCCCGGCGTATCGACAAAACTCACTTTGTGCAGCAGTGGGGATGGATAAAACACAGTTTCGACCTCACCGCTCCGGCTCCGTGAAAGCTCCTCACCCCACCGTAAGATGCTGATTTTATCCGTCGTTGGGATGGGACCGATAGACAATAAATCGTGTTCCCCCAACAGGGCATTGATAAGGCTGGATTTGCCCGCACTAAAAGGACCAACGAATACGATCATATACGGATGATCGGCATGAAACAGTGCATCACGAAGATGGGTTGCGTTTTCTTCTTCTAGCCCATCGATACGCGGTGCGATTTCAAGTAAATTCGTGATGAGTTCATATTCACGGCGACGCACCGACTCGTAGTCTGCCGCAAGTTTCGATTCTGTGGATTTATTGACCACTATCGTCTCGCTTTACTTTTGCGGAATTTGTTTCGTTCACGATTTTAGTATATCATCCCAATCATCGCGATTGTTGACCCATGTTTACGCCTATCGAGGTGCTGTTATGAGGAATCGTTTTTTCGTACTCAGACTGATCAGCGGAATTTATAAGTTTGTTGCCGTGTTACTGCTCATTGGAATGGTTGGTACGGTTGCTTTTGTATTGATCGATGCAGAGAGATTTCCTCAAATTGACGCCAAACTTCCTGTCATCGCCTTCGCGGTTGCCATTGCAATCGTGGGTCCTGTGGCTTTGTGGGGAATGGCGCAGTTTCTTGATTTGTTGATGGCGATTGAAACTAATACCCGTGCTTCCACCAAGATGCTGCAACAATTAGGGAGAGTGATGAACGAACGCCTGTAATGGGTTCCGATTCACCATGACGAAACTTTATGTTTAATGCGTCGATTCGTTACCATTCAGGACAACTTTTTTGTGATGATGTTTCCCTAGCCGACATCATCACGCAGGTGGGCACGCCAGTCTATATCTACAGCCTAAAACGGGTGCTGGAAAATTACGAGACTGTGCGCTCAGCTTTTTCATCATTGAACGCACAGGTCCATTATAGCGCCAAAGCCAATGCGAATTTGGCGATCTTGCGAGCGCTGGTGAACGCTGGATGTGGGATTGATACGGTGAGTGCGGGCGAAATTTACCGCGCTTTGAAGGCGGGGGCACCTGCCGAAAAAATCGTATTCGCAGGTGTCGGCAAAGCCATGTCGGAACTGTATTATGCCGTTGAGCAAGATGTCGGTTGGTTCAATGTCGAAAATGTCAAAGAGGCTGAGTTCCTCAATAGCATCGCCATGACCTCGCTCAAAACGGTGCGGGTCGCCCTTCGATTAAATCCGAATGTGCAAGCCAGCACCCACCCGAAGATCGCCACTGGGCATGGTTCTGCAAAATTTGGCTTGTCTGCCGAGTCGATCCAAGCTTTGTATGCCCGACGCGCTCAGTTGCCAGCGCTGCGTTTTGAAGGGATTCATGTCCATATCGGGAGCCAACTCCATGATCTGGAGGCGACTGTCGCGGCGGTGCGTGCCGCTGTTGAACTTGCGAAAACCATGCCGACTGTCAACACCATCGATATCGGGGGCGGCTTTCCAGTGGCATACAGCAGCGAAGATGAACTGCCTAATGTGCGTGTCTTTGCCGATGCGCTTGCCCTGATCCTCGAAGGGTATACGGTGGTATTGGAGCCGGGACGTTCGATTGTGGCGGATGCCGGAATGTTGGTCACGCGCGTACTGTACGTCAAGGATCAGGGGGGCGAACACTTAGTGGTCGTCGACGCCGGCATGACCGATCTCATCCGTCCGGCGTTGTATGATGCGCATCATGCAATTGTGCCGCTGAGCCAACCGAACGATCACCAAGCGCTTAACTTGTCTCAGATTGTTGGGCCCGTGTGTGAAAGCGCTGATGTTTTAGGGCGTAATATCCCACTTCCTGCGCTGACGACCTATGATTGCCTTGCGGTTTTGACGACCGGCGCTTATGGTATGGTGATGGCAAGCAATTATAATGCCCGTGTTCGCCCACCCGAGGTGGTGGTCGAGCCGGATGGGGGTTCTTGGCGCGTTGCCCGTCGTCGCGAAACATGGGCGGACTTGATCGCCCTAGAACAATAACACTGCCCCAAGCGTTATCGGGCAGGTTTGTGACAATCACCCTTAAAGGATAGGTATGAGCGTACAACGGAAAACATCTGTTGCCGTCGTCTTTGGCGGACGAAGTGTTGAACACGATGTGAGTATCGTCACTGGTCATCAAATCATGCGCGCCTTCGACGCTGACTTGTTCACGGCGATCCCGATCTATATCGATCGTGAAGGGCGTTGGTTTACGGGTGACTCGCTTCGGGAACTTAAAAACTTCAAGAATGAAATCACCAGTTTGGCAGGGGTGACGCCTATCGTCTTGTCACCTTCTGTCCAGCATCACGGTTTCATCATCAATCCGACGGCATCGGGTTTGTTCAACCGCAGTCAAGTACAGCGTATCGATGTTATGTTTCCGGCGGTGCATGGCTCACATGGTGAAGATGGCACGTTACAAGGGTTATTTGAACTGGCGGATATCCCTTATGTGGGCTGTGGCGTGATGGCATCGGCAGTCGCCAATGATAAATTGATGACCAAACATGTCTTGCGCACACAAGGAGTCCCGGTGGTGGATTCTGTCGGTTTTACGCGAACAGAATGGCTTGCCAACCCGGAGCGTGTGATCGCCCAAATTGAGAAGATGCTGACCTATCCCCTTTTCGTCAAGCCGGCGACACTCGGTTCGAGCATTGGCATTAGTCGGGCGGACACGACGGCGCTCTTGCGCGCTTATATCGATGTCGCTGCGGGTTTTGATGAGCGTTTGCTGGCGGAAAGTGCCGTTACGCGCTCTGTTGAAATTAACTGTTCGGTCCTCGGCGATCCAAACGGTTATCAATCGTCAGTCTTGGAACAGCCGATCTCGTGGCAAGAGTTTTTGACTTACGAAGAAAAATATTTAAGCGGTGGCGAAGGCATGAAGAGTGCTGAACGAATTATCCCTGCGCCGCTCTCCCCCGCGCTAACCGCGCGTATTCAGGAGATTGCGATTCAGGCGTTTCGGGCGATCAATGGGCGCGGGATTGCGCGCCTCGACTTCTTGGTGCGCCCCGATACAGATGAAGTATTCCTGAACGAGATCAACACGATGCCCGGTTCGCTGTCATTTTATTTGTGGCAAGCGACAGGCATCAGCCAAACGGCATTGGTTTCTAAGCTCGTTGCGCTTGCCCGCGATGCTTACGCCGAAAAGCGCCGCAATACGTATAATTACCAAACGAGCTTGATTGCGCTCACTGCTGAACGCGGGATCAAGGGCTTAAAAAAATAGCCCGAAGGATGACTCCGGTTTCTCGTGGCTTATTTCAGAGGGTATCATAGAAATTTGAGGATAAGCGGTTGTGCCGTATCAGTCGGGCGGCGGTCGTCGGAATAACGTACAGCTAGGCGTAGGTCAATCCATTTGGACGGGTAGCACACCAGCCGCGATTCCCGAACGGGCATTGGATGGTTTGCCGGGGTGTCTGACATGGTTAGCGTTGTTGTTATCCATCGTGGGCGCGGTTGCTTTTCCGCGCTTATTGTTGTTGATAGCCATTGCGCTTGCTTTGTATTCAGCGTTCCGTTTCTTATTGGCGGGGATCGCCAATTTTATGGGGTTGCGCAAAATTCGCCAGTGGGAAGCGACCGATTGGCGTGAATTATATATCCAGTCCGCCCCCCCAGATGCGTTGGCATGGGATGATGTCCACCATGTGATCATCATCCCCAATTATAAAGAACCAGAAGGTGTATTGCGCGCCACCCTCGATAATTTGGCAGCGCAATATGAAGCGCGCTGGCGGATCACGGTTGTTCTGGCGATGGAAGCAGCGGAGGATATGGCGGTCGCGAAGGGCGAACAACTTGCCCAAGACTACGCCCATTGTTTCAAGAATATCTATTACACCGTGCATCCGCGCGGACTGCCGAGCGAAATGCAATGTAAATCTGCCAACGAAGCGTGGGCGGCACGTTGGGCGCGGCGTAAATTGGTGGAAGAACAACGTTTGTCTATCGACAATATCCTTGTCACCACGATGGACGCCGATACCCAATGGCACCGTCATTATATTTACGCCTTGACCTACCTCTATGCCGTCAACCCCGAACGGCATGTTCGCTTTTGGCAAGCACCGATCCGGTATCACAGCAATATCTGGGATATCAACCCGTTGATGCGAATCATCAATGCCTACTCGACGGCATTTGAACTGGCTTATTTGGCAGCGCCATGGTGGATGCCTATGCCGATGTCGTCCTATTCGCTAAGCCTTAAGCTGTTAGAGTCGAGCGGGTATTGGGATCCCGATGTGATAGCTGATGAATGGCACATGTTCATCAAAGCATTTTTTGCGCGTGATGGTGAGGTCAAACTGGAACGGGTATTTTTGCCTTTCTTGGCACAAGCGACGACAGGTGAAAATATCCTTGATGCCATTCGTAATCGCTATCAGCAGACCCTTCGCCATGCGTGGGGGACAAAAGAAGTCGGTTATTCGATAGCCAAGACGCTTGAACATCCCGAAATTGAGTTTTGGCGCGCTTTTCGCTTGGTATTTCGCATCTCGCACGATATTTTGTTGGCGGGGGCAGGCTGGGTGATCATGACACTTGGGTCACAACTGCCGCTCTTGCTGAATCCGTCGTTGTTTCAAGAGCTTGTCTCATCGGATTCTGGTAGACCCTTGCTCATTGTTTTTCAGGTCGCCTTTACGATGGTGTCGATCCTTGGTATCGTGTTTTGGTATCAGGATGTGATCGTGCGTCCCCCGCGGACTCGCCCGCAAACGTTGGTTGAACGCTTTTGGACGCTGATCAGCTTTCCGATGTTGCCCGTGCTGACGCTGATCTTTGTCGCCTTGCCTACGATTCAGGCGCAGACGCGCTTGTTGATGGGCATACCGCTTCAGTTCCGTGTGACCCGTAAGAATTGATGTCTACGCTCATTTTACCCACCAAATTGTATATCCCCCCAACGCGGACTAAAGTTGTCCTGCGATCCCGTTTAATCAAGCGCTTGAACGAAGGATTGCAGGGCAAATTGAGCCTCATTTGTGCCCCTGCTGGTTTCAGTAAAACCACATTGGTCAGTGAGTGGGTCGTCGCTTGCAAACGACCGACGGCTTGGCTATCACTGGATGAAGAAGATAACGACCCTAGTCTCTTTTTGGCGTATCTGGTGGCTGCTTTACGGACGCTGGTGGGGGATTTTGGAGAAAGTGTACTGAGTGTACTCCAATCCCCACAGCCACCGCCCATAGAGATGATTCTGACGACGTTGCTCAATGAAATGACCGCCATCAAGGGACAATTCCTCCTAGTCTTTGATGACTATCATGTTATCGACGCCCAACCGGTTGACAATGCCCTCACTTTCTTGCTTGAGAACTTGCCGCCTCAGATTCATCTGGTCATCGTTAGTCGCGAGGATCCCGATCTCCCCATAGCCCGTTTACGAGTTTTAGGGCAATTGACTGAATTGCGCGTTGCTGATTTGCGTTTTAGCCCTTTTGAAGCTGGAGAGTTTCTCAACAAGGTGATGGGGTTAGCCCTATCAGTAGACGATATCAATGAACTGGAAACCCGTACTGAAGGGTGGGTTGCTGGGTTGCAATTAGCCGCCATCTCGATGCAAGGGCATCAAGCGCCCACCCGTTTTATCAAATCTTTCACCGGTAGCCATCATTTTGTGCTTGACTATTTGCTTGAAGAAGTCCTGCATCGACAACCCGAAGCTGTGCAGACGTTCTTGCTGCGCACGTCGATTCTCGACCGTATGTGTGGACCCTTATGTGATGCTGTGCTACATACCACTGCTGGTGCTGGGGAAGAAACTTTAGCAAACCTCGAACGTGCCAATCTGTTCATTGTCCCATTGGATAACGAGCGGCGTTGGTATCGTTATCACCACCTATTTGCGGATTTGCTGCGCCAGCGACTGCGCCAGAATATTGCTTCTATGTCCATAGGGCATGAGGTCGCGGAGTGTCACGAATTACACAAGCGTGCGAGTATCTGGTACGAAGAGAATGGCTTGGAGATTGAAGCGTTTCAGCACGCAGCGGCAGCCCATGATGTGGCGCGCGCTGAACGTCTGGTCGACGGAAAAGGGCTTCCTTTGCACTTTCGAGGGGCGGTGTCGGCGATTCTCGGTTGGCTGGAGTCCCTGCCGAACACAGTGTTGGATGCCCATCCTTCGCTGTGGGTGCGCTACGCCACTACGATGCTGGTTGCTGGTCAAACCATCGATGTTGAGCCGAAACTTCATGCTGCCGAAATTGCCTTTCAAAATGCCGATCCAGACGACAGAACCCGCGATTTTATCGGAAAGATCGCCGCCGCACGAGCGACATTGGCACTGACTCGGTACGAAATCGACAGCATGATCACGCAGTCGCAGCGCGCTTTGGAATATCTCCGTCCAGACAGCTTTCGGTTCCGCGCTACGGCGTACTGGTCACTTGGATTTGCCTACCAACTCTTGGGAGATCGCGCTGCATCAAGCCATGCGCTTACGGAATCCCTCGCGATTAGCCGTATGGCGGGGGATGTCTTCGCCACTATCTTGGCAACCATTGGGGTGGCGCAAATCCAAGAAACTGAGAATCAGCTTTATCTGGCGGCAGAGACCTATCGAACCGTCTTGCAATTGGCGGGGGATCAACCGCAACAGATTATTTACGAAGCGCATCTGGGGATGGCGCGCATCTACTACGAATGGAACGATCTCGACGCTGCAGAATATCATGGACAACAGAGTATTCAACTAGCGCGGCAGTACGATACCATCATTGACCGATTCATTATCTGTGAGATTTTTCTTGCACGCTTGAAACTTGCGCTTGGCGATGTGAGCGGCGCGTTGGCTCATTTATCAGACATCGGTCAACTTGCACGTCAAAAGAATTATGTCCATCGTCTTCCTGAGATTGCCACTGCCCAAGTGCTGACCCTGTTGCGGCAAGGCGATTTGGCGTCAGCCATTCATCGGGCGCAGTCGCTCGCTTCCCCAGTCATCCAGTCACGCATATGCCTTGCCCAACGAAATGCAGCGGCGGCACTGGCAATACTGAAACCGTTGCGTCAAGAGATGGCGGCAAAGGGTTGGGCAGACGAATTCCTTAAGATCACGGTTTTACAAGCTATCGCTACCGATATGCACGGCGAAAAAGACAATGCTGTGGCGTTGCTGACAGAGGTGTTGGTGCTGGCAGAGCCGAATAATTTCATTCGTCTGTTTGTGGACGAAGGAATGCCGATAAAGCAGTTGCTTCAAGAGGTCGTTGCACAGGGAATTGCGCCTGATTATGTGCGGCGCTTATTGTCGGCGTTTGCCTCTGTCGCAATGCGCCAGTTCCCTCAACCGAGGCTTGTGGATCGCTTGAGTGAACGCGAGATCGAGGTCATGCAATGTATTGCCGAAGGACTCACAAATCAAGAAATCGCGGATCGATTGTACCTTTCGTTGTATACAGTGAAGGTTCATGCCCGCAACATTTATGGCAAGCTGGGCGTCAACAGCCGGACGCTTGCCATTGCGAAAGCACGTGAACTGGGACTTCTGCCTCGTTCCTGATTATTTATGGGTTTAGCCCACCTCTTTGCGCCTGTTTTGCGCTGATTTACTTGTCGAATTCCTCAATAATTTGAAATTGCCGCCATACCATGATTTTAACGATTCATCTGGTGAAATAACTCTTTAGAGGTATGACAGCCCTCCTTCGATGTCGTATGCTTCTTGTCAGGTCATCAATCACAATGGACATCCCCGAATGACAGTCAACTCCGATTCAAAAACTGATTCGGGTCGTCTCATAGTTTATCAGATCAGAGTTGCCGGTCATCTGGACTTTCAATGGGCGGATTGGTTTGAGTGCATGAGTATCACCTTGGAGGAGAACGGGGAAATGCTTTTAACGTCTCGGAGGATTGATCAATCAGGATTGTATGGCTTACTCAAAAAAGTCCGCAATTTAGGGCTGCCCCTAATTTCTGTCATGCGGGTTGAATCTAGTTAAACCCCTGTCGCAACTGCTTGTAAGTCTCTTTAATTCGCCTTCAGATTAACCAGAAAGAGTTAGTTCGCCATGAAAGCCATTCGTTATACCCAATACGGATCACCCGATGTTCTTCAGTTCCAAGACGTAGAAAAACCGACTCCCAAAGATGATGAAGTCTTGGTGAAGATTCGTGCAGCCTCCGTAAACCCTCTGGACTGGCACCTCATGAGAGCGTCTCCGTTTTTGGCGCGCCTAGAAAATGGGCTTTTCAAGCCTAAAAACCCTAAACTTGGCGCTGATATTGCGGGACGAGTGGAAGCAGTAGGTAGCAATGTCACTGAGTTTAAGGTGGGGGATGAGGTTTTCGGAATACTCGGAATAGATATGTTAGGTGGTTTTGCCGAGTATGTGTGTATGCGCGAAGCTAACTTGGTGTCGAAACCCACCCACTTATCGTTTGAACAAGCTGCTGCCGTTCCAGTGGCGGCGCTTACCGCGTTGCAGGGGATGCGCAACACTATCCAGCTTCAGCCGGGACAGAAGGTCTTGATCAATGGTGCGTCGGGTGGGGTAGGAACATTTGCGGTGCAGATTGCCAAATCCTTTGGTGCCGAAGTCACGGGGGTGTGTAGTACCCGGAACCTAGACATGGTGCGCTCAATTGGTGCAGATCATGTCATTGATTACACCCGCGAAGACTTCACCCAAAATGGGCAGCAGTATGACTTAATTTTCTGCGCGGTGGGCAACCGTTCTCTCAAGGACTATAAGCGCGCTCTCAAACCGCAAGGGGCTTGTGTCATTGCTGGTTTCACTGGCTTGGGCTTGTTGTTTCAACACATGATCCTTGGTCCCCGACAGTCGCAGGTGGGCGGTCAGCGTGTGGGACTTATGGCGACGGTGAATTCGACAAAAACGGATTTGGTTTTCCTGCATGAGCTGTTGCAAGCGGGTAAAGTCGTCCCTGTTATCGATAAATGCTATCCGTTCAAGGAAGTGCCTGATGCTCTCCGCTACCTTGAAACAGGGCGTGCGCGCGGCAAGGTTGTCATCACTGTTGCATAGAACAACAAACACACTGGCAGGCATAAAAGCAATGAGATAACTTCATGCCTGCCAGCGGGGAATTTATTCGACGGTGACGCTTTTGGCAAGGTTGCGGGGTTGATCGACATCGGCACCGCGCAAAACTGCGCAGGCATATGCCAAGAGTTGCAGTGGGATGACCGCCATCACGGGCGAGAGCAGTTCCGGAGCGGGCGGGATATACAATACATGGTCGGCTTTGGTGCGGATGAATTCATCGCCTTGTGTGGCAATGGCGATCACGACACCGCCGCGCGCTTTCGCTTGCTCAATTTGGCTGATCATTTTGTCATATACCGAATCTTTGAGCGCCAACGCCAAGACGGGCATATTTTCATCAATGAGGGCGATGGGTCCGTGTTTCATCTCGCCGGCGGGATAGCCCTCAGCGTGGATATAGCTTATTTCTTTGAGCTTCAAAGCCCCTTCAAGCGCAATTGGGTAATTGATGCCCCGCCCTAAGAACAGGAAATTTGTATATTGGTAGATATGATGCGCCAGCGCTTCGATCTCTGCCGATTGGTCTAATACACGCCCGATCAGGTCGGGCAACCGGGCGATATCGTGGACATGACGGCGGCGGTCGGCATCGCTTAATGTGCCGCGTAGTTGACCGAGATAAACGGCAAGCAGGTATTGATCGACAATGCTGGCGGTGAAGGCTTTGGTGGAGGCAACGCCGATCTCAGGTCCGGCGTTCATGGTGATGTAACCATCGGCA
Source organism: Aggregatilineales bacterium (assembly GCA_038248285.1). Taxonomy (GTDB): domain Bacteria; phylum Chloroflexota; class Anaerolineae; order Aggregatilineales; family Phototrophicaceae; genus Flexifilum. The sequence continues at coordinate 2,669 of JBBRTY010000025.1, read as the reverse complement.
ACGCGCATGGCTTGGCTGCCTATCGAGTTGACGATTGCCCACACAAGGGCGTGCTTGCCGCGTGCTTCTTCGAGAGCGGCGAGGGTATCGACAGTCTCGCCACTTTGCGTGATCGCCAGCACTGCGGTCGTTTCATCGACAATCGGATCACGATACCGATACTCGCTGCCATAATCGACTTCGACGTTCAAGCGGGCGATTTGTTCGATGTAAAACTTGCCGACCAAGCCACTGTAATAACTGGTGCCACAGGCGACGGTCACGATTCGGCTGATGGCTTTGGCGCGTTCGGGCGTTAAGTTGAGATCGGGCAGCAGCACCGTTTCGTGTTCAAAATCAACCCGTCCGCGAATGGTGTCGGTGAGACTGCGGGCTTGCTCGAAGATTTCTTTTTGCATGAAGTGGCGATACGCGCCTTTTTCGGCACTGACCGGATCATAGGGGATGGTATGAACCACTGTTGAGATCGGTTGCCCTTCTAAATCTGTCACTGTGTAGCCGTCTGCCGTGATCACCGCCATTTGCCGACTTTCGAGAAAAATCATGCGGCGCGTGTGTTCAAGGATGGCGGGGATATCCGAAGCGATGAACATTTCACCTTCCCCCAAGCCCAACGCCACGCCACCGGCATTGCCGATGCGCACGGCGACGAGGCGATCTGGTTGGTGCTTGCTCATCACCACGATGGCGTGTGCCCCGCGCAGGTGGTGGACTGCCATACGGGTCGCTTCGGCAACATCGCTATGGATGCCATCGGCTGCAAAGCGCGAAATGAGTTGCACGATGACCTCGGTGTCGGTTTCTGACTTGAAGACAACCCCTTCGGCAGTCAGTTCTTCGCGAAGTTCGAGATAATTTTCGACGATGCCATTGTGGACGACGACATATTCGCCATTCATGCTGACATGAGGATGGGCGTTGTGTTCCGCCGGGACGCCGTGCGTCGCCCAACGGGTATGCCCGACGCCGATAGTGCCGGCAATGGGGCTGCCTACTAGCTTGTTGCGGAGGTTAATGAGTTTGCCGACATCACGGCGAATCTGAATGGCATTATCTTGGAAAACGGCGATGCCTGCCGAGTCATAACCGCGATATTCTAGGCGTGCCAGCCCATCTACGATCAAGGGGGTAGCGTTTTGCGTGCCAATATAACCGACGATTCCGCACATGGGAAATCCTCCAGTAGGGGTATGGTGAGGTTGAGACAAAATAAACGAACTCGACTCGTGGCGATCACCGCGAGCCTTTACTTATCCACGAATGTGTCTATTGTTCGTTCGGTTGCCCTGACGGTTTCAAAACACACTTCATTTTGGTTGGGGGGATAGACTGAGACGGTGGATTCGCCTCCGACGGCATCCGCTGATACTCGATTTTCACACACGCTTGTCTTTCGCGCGTGCTAGTCTCACGTTGATGTGAGCAACCGCCACCTCGTCAACTTTTAGCAATATAGATTGCTAGAAGTCCATGCGCTCTCTTCCCCAGTATGTCTCATAGCGATGTGCGTGACTCCTTTCCATGATGAATGAACCTTTCAATCCGGCAAAGACGGTGCCGCCGCCGAATCGATTGCGCAATCCTAGTGGCAATCTTACGATTAATCAACTAGAAATTTGAGATGCTCGGTCGTTGCTTGGCTGAGATCACTGTAAACGCCGCGCATTGTCTCGTCTGTGACTACTGCCGAGAGCTGATACATCGCTTCATCCATCATCACGGGCAGGAGTTCGCGCGGTACCCGTCCGGCGGGGATGAAGCGGAACGGCACTCCAAAGTTGACGATGATATGTGCCCGGCGGAGGCGCAATAATTTTTTGTGCCAGTCAATCGCACCGGAGATCGCCGCTGGCACGATGATCGCGTCGGCTTTGGTGACGATGTAGGCAAACCCTTCTTTAGGTTGGATCAAGCCATTTTTCTGGCGGGTGCCTTCGGGTGAGATCAAGATCAATTCGCCGCTTTTCATTAGTTCAATCGAGTTTAGGAGCGCCTTGCGGTCGATCTCAGTACGATTGATCGTGTAGGTGCCCCATAACTTCACAAAGGGAGCGGTGATTGGGTTCTTTAGGTTTTCCGCTTTGGACATCGGGATAACGAACCGATGGGTGACGGCGGCAACACACACGATGGGGTCAAGCAGGGAAGTGTGATTGATCATCACTACTGCGCCCCCATCACTAGGGATATTTTCGACCCCGCGATACTCCATTTTGAAAAATAGTGGGAGGAGTGCCCGCAAAACAGCGCGCAGGATTTTGCGCCGACCCGCCAACTGAGGTTGGCGGGCGACATAGTCCTGAATGGATTGTTGCATTTCGCTCATGAATCATTCTTCCGAGGGGTTCGACCGGAGCGCCGCTTTCCCGACGAGTTGTTGCTCGTGCGATCCGTCTGTTTGCTGTCAGTGGGTTTGCGGGTGATTCGTCGTTTTGGTGGACGATTCTCCGTTTGATCGCTACTTGACGAGCGTGTTGTGTCTCGATCTGCTGAGCTACGGCGCGGACGGTCAGAATCCGATGTTGTGGTACGGCGTGGACGGTCACTGTCATCGGCACTACGGCGCGGGCGATCTGTGTCCGACGCTGCACGGCGCGGGCGATCTGTGTCCGACGCTGCACGACGTGGACGGTCAGAATCCGACGTGGTGCGACGGGGACGGTCACTTT
>JBBRTY010000024.1:0-31011 GCA_038248285.1 Aggregatilineales bacterium | reverse complement strand
GTTGATCGCCCGTTCTACACGGGGCAAACTGCTGTCATCGGGCAATGCCAACAGAGCGACATTGGCTTCATTGGCAGCAGTGATCGCGCTTTGCGAAACATCTTGTTTGGCAGCAATCGCGCACACCCCAGCATCCGCCAAAGTGCGGACAACATCCGCCAACGTCAATCGATTGTCATATGACCGTAACACGTCCAATGACACAAGCGCTAACTCACCCCCATAAACATCAGGGAACGCAGGCGGTTGAGCCTGCATCGTGATCGACCATGTAATGAGCATATCCGGTGAGCCTGTCACCAGTTGCGTACCCAGTGGAAGCGCAAATTGCAATAGCGATTGGAGTGTAGCGTGATTATTTTCGGTCATATTGACTACCTATCTCGATGAACTTTGATTATATTGACCAAAGCCAACTCAAGTTTATGAGTGTAATCACCAAGATGCATCTCGGTGTTGTTGGTGATTTTCTACAAAAAAGCGGAACCAGCACCTGCAAAGTGCTGATTCCGCCATAAACACTCGGCACTTTGTGACAAAAACAGCTAGTTACGTTTCACACCCAAAGTTAAGCGCTCGCCATCAATGGATGTATCCTTCTTGGCATCGCCATCGGGATCGGGAGCAAACGACGCGGTGACGAAACCATCACCCGCCGGAGCGCGCTCGATGGCAACCGCTAAAGTTTCGGTGGTGATGTAATCACGGAAGCGCTCAATCGCTTCAACCAAACGCCCATCCGCTTCAAACCGGACGACAATCGTGTCGCTGACATCAAAATCTGCATCTTTACGGAGTGACTGCACACGCCGAACGACTTCACGCGCCAAGCCTTCCAAGATGAGTTCTTCCGTCAACGCAGTTTCTAAGGCGGCGATATAGCCATCATCTTCGGCGATGGCATAGCCTTCTGATGATTCGCGTTTCACTTCGACCTCGGCGGGCGTCGCCTCGTAGGTTTGCCCGTCAAGTTCCAGAACGACATTTTCGCCTCGAAGCAGCGTTTCTGCCCAGCGCCGCACGTCCGTCGGATCACCCTCACGCAATACTTTTTGGACGCGCGGGAAATCCTTGCCGAACTTCTTGCCCAGCGCGCTCGGCAACGGATTGAGACGATAATTCACGACCGCGCCCGTATCCGTCATAGCATCCACCGCTTTAACGTTCAATTCAGCGGCGATCAATGCCGCCATGCGCGTGATCGTTGCCGCTTCACGCGGTTCACGGGTGCTAAAGCGAACGCGCGCCAACGGTTGACGAACGCCCATCCGTACCGTTTCCCGCGCGGCACGCCCCAAACTAACCAAGCGCTGAACCAAACGCATCTCATCGATCAATGCCACATCGATCACCGCTTCATTGGCTTCGGGCCACAACGCTAAATGCACACTGTCGGACGATCCTTCCACAACCGATGCTACCAAATTCCGATAGAGCGCATCGCTGACGAAGGGCATCGTCGGCGCGATCAACTTCGCCACCGTCGTCAAGCATTCGTACAAGGTCGCATAGGCGCTTTGCTTGTCGAGATCGCTCTCGCTCTTCCAGAACCGACGTCGGCTCAAACGAACATACCAATTACTCAGCATATCGATGAATGCCGATACTGGGCGTGTTGCCCCCGGCACATCATAATTCTCAAACGCTGTCGTCACTTGCTTGACCAATTGATGCAGTTCCGCCAAAACAAACCGATCCAGATCGTCGCGGTCAGCGATGGCTGGCGCGGGCGCTTGGGGCGTCCACTGGTCGATGTTGGCATAGGTCACGAAGAAGCTATAGGTGTTCCAGAGCGTCAACCACACCTTACTGACTGTCTCGCCCACCAACTCGCTGGAGAACCGACGAGGCTCCCCCGGGGGACCCGACGTGAACAGGTACCAACGAAAAGCATCCGCACCGTGTGTATTCATGATATCCCATGGATCCACGACGTTGCCCTTGCTCTTGGACATCTTCTGTCCTTCGCCATCCAGCAATAACCCCAAGCAGATCACATTTTTGAAGGCGACATCCTCAAACAGCATCGAGCTGATGGCGTGCAGGGTATAAAACCACCCGCGTGTTTGATCGACCGCTTCACAGATGTAATCTGCGGGATGCTGCGCCGCAAACAAATCACCATTTTTAGCGGGATACCCCCACTGGGCAATCGGCATCGCACCGCTGTCAAACCAGACATCGATGACTTCGGGCACGCGCCGCATTGTGCCGCCACTGCCATTGGGATTCGGGAAAGTGATTGCATCAACATACGGACGGTGCAAATCCAATCCGGTCAAGTCACGCCCAGCAAGCCCGCTCAATTCATCCAGACTGCCGACACAGACCATATCACCGGTTTGGTCATCCACCCAGATGGGAAGTGTGGTCCCCCAATAGCGTTCCCGACCAAGCGCCCAATCTTTCAGTTCGTTCAGCCAATTGCCAAAACGACCATCACGAACATGTTCCGGCACCCAGTTCACGGTTTGGTTATTGGCGATCATTTTATCGCGATATGCTGTCGTGCGGATGAACCACGAATCCCGCGCGAAATAGATCAGCGGTGTCCCGTCGCGCCAGCAAAACGGATAGGTATGTTCATATTTCTCGGATTTATACAACAATCCCCGCTTGCGTAAATCGCGCGTGATCTCCGGATCAGCATCTTTGACCCACATCCCACGAAACTCGGTGACGGCATCAACAAATGTGCCATCTGCCGCCACTGTCTGCAAGACCGGCAGTTTATTGGTCGCGGCAACCGCAAAGTCATCCAGACCAAACGCTGGGGCGATATGGACGATACCGGTACCGTCATTAGTGCTGACGAAATCGCCCTCAACCACATAAGCATACGTTTCCTCAACGGGCAAAAACGTATACAAAGGGTTGTAGTGCATCTTCAGCAGGTCTCTGCCTTTATAGGTATTGACCACCTGATAATTTTCAGGTTGCTTCAGCGCCTGATCCTTCAACGCCGCCGCCAAGATCAGGCGTTCAGTGCCTTCACCATCCGCAAGTGGACCTTCGACCTCGATATAGTCGATATCCGACCCCACCGCCAACGCCACGTTAGCGGGCAATGTCCATGGTGTCGTTGTCCAAACCAAGAAATAGGTACCCGGCTTATCGCGCAACGGAAAACGCACGAATACGCTAGGGTCTTTGACATCTTTATAGCCAAGCGCCACCTCGTGACTGCTGAGCGGGGTGCCGCACCGTGCGCAGTATGGGACAACCTTCAAGCCCTTATACAGCAGCTCTTTTTCCCATAATTGTTTCAGCACCCACCACACGCTCTGGATGTAATCATTGGTGAACGTGACATAAGCGTTATCGAGATCGACCCAATAGCCCATGCGCTCGGTGAAGCGTTCCCAAGTCGCGATGTTTCGCATCACACTGGCGCGGCACTTCTCATTGAATTCCGCCACGCCGTAGGCTTCGATCTCGCGCTTATGCTTGAAACCGAGTTCCTTTTCCATGGCGATCTCAACGGGCAACCCGTGCGTATCCCAGCCACCTTTGCGCAAAGCCTGATACCCGCGCATCGTTTTATAACGTGGGAAGATGTCTTTGAAAGCACGCGCGAGAACATGATGTACTGCTGGCATCCCGTTGACCGTCGGGGGACCTTCATAGGTCACATAACTAGGACCGCCCGCGCGTTCGTCCATCGAACGCTGAAAAACACGACTAGTACGCCAGAAATCAAGCTGATCACGCTCGACTTTCTGGATATCGACTTTTGGACTTACCGCCTTAAACATAGCATCTCTCCAGACTGCATATCGACAAAATAGGGTGAGAAAACATCATCGATTTATGCGGGCTGCGAGGCGGTAATTGAACATGGTGTGAGAAAACCACTCACTACCACTGGTCACCCCCTTAGATGTGTCGCTGTTCGCGTGAAATTGACGAAGGTATAGTGCTGTCCCTGCGTGCGCATGGCAGCGGCATGAGTGTTGATGCCACCCAAAATCGTCACCAGAACCTATAATATTATTGACGATTCTGTCCATTTTAGGTAGGGGGAGTGCTTTTTATTGAGGACCGTCACCAATCCAAAAGATCTCGCGTTCAAATTCAATGACAGTGTTGGTGTCATCATTTTCATCACGGCTCACGAGTGCCCACCAGTGCATATTGAAGATCGAGAAATCTTCGCCGCCGGTACAGCGTGCTACGGTCAAATCCGCTGGCACATAGGGATTAGGAATTGGGCGCAGTTCGCCACAGGCTAAGGGCGAATATTGGCAAACACCTTCGGCTTGTAAAGCTACCGCCACCCCACAAGCATCTTGGTCAGTGTTAAAAGTCCAAACATCCGCCCCGTATGCCTCGTTGACATGGCGAACTTCGACAAAGCCTTCAGGAAACGGCGGCATGGGGGGCGACAAAATACCAAACAAAACCCCCAAGACATTGATCCCGATATAGAGTGCCAACACTAACAAAACCACCATCAGCAATAGCAGGATCAATGGCGGTCTTTTGGCGGGCACTTCGTCAGAAACTATCGGTGTCAGTTCTGGGCTAACGCTGCCATTGTTGTTCATATTTCACAATCGTCAACCCATTGGCGTTCAAAAAGGGATCAGCATTGGCACGTCCCGGATAGATAACAACACGGGTGTATTGTGTCGTGCGAAACCCGGAACGGTCGAATAAGCAAACAAACTGATATATAGCCAAGTTGTTATCTCGCTCGGCTTCGGGGCTAACGCCTTCGGGCGGCAAGCGAATACACCGTTGCTGGGCATCGCCATAATGCCTGTTCATTTCCGCCTGATAAAACTCAACTACGTCTTCAGGGAGATCAACAGTGCGATAATAAATTTCGCGAGAATTCGTCTCGACATTGTTTTCGCCCCAATACAGCGCGCTGGGATAGACAGGCACATCAAATGGGACTTGTCGAGACGCTTGATCAATGAAAAAAGAAGCGACCCCCGCCCCAATAATCAAAATACCCACAACGCCGATAATTAAAGCAACACGGATGATCGAAACGCCGCTTCGACTGCTGGATGCTATCCGTCTTTGTGTCATCGATTAATGCTCCTCGTTGATTTTTTCGATTGCCCGCACATCTTCTGTCAATGCCTGACCATAGGGTGTTTTCCCATAGCGTTCGGCGCTGGCACGCCAGTAAGGGAGACCATCACGTATTAGTTCCGGCGTGAGCCGCGCGCTCCCATCTAACAATCCTAGCAGATATCCAACCATCAAAGCGCGATGAGGCGCATCCTTCGACTCGGATCCCAATGCCATCGTTAATGTCTGTTTCGCGTCATCCCTCATGTTTAGACGAAAATAGACCTCACCCATATCGGCTAAAACAGTGGGTGGCGCACCCGACTCAAGGGCACGCCGCAAATAGTGTGCCGCCTGTACATACTCCCCTTGTGATAGCAGTGTACGCCCAAACCCATACAAAGGGAAATGATGATTTGGGGCTTTGTCAACAGCTTCAGACAATATCAAGGCGCTGGTTTCTAAATCGCCCAATTGACGATGGGTGTTGCCCAATAAGGTCAGCATCCGAGCATCGGCGCGTCCTTGTGAGCGGGCATGTTCCAGCACAGCGCGGGCAGCCTCAAAATCACCGCGAAGGTACAGCCGTTGCGCTTGGGAATACGTAGAGACCATCCCGCGATTGCCCCACAAGATAGCGATCTGCAAAATGACGATCAAACCGCCGACGCTAATCGCCGCTTGGGTGCGAATCTCAGACGGTCCCACAAAAAAAATAACGACTGCGCCCAAGATCAAGACCAGTGCGAGAATGACGGATATCCGCGTGAGGCGATCCCAACCCCCAAAATCATGCCGAACACGGTTAATGAACCAAAACATAGAACCCCCTTGTGTGGATTAGCCCAAGTTACCCGCGTCGGCGTCCGCTAATGCCTGTTCAATAGCAGCGATTTCATAGCGTAAGGATTGACCATAAGCGGTGCCATCCATCGCCTTCAGTGCTGTTTTCCAAACACTTAACCCCGCCCGCGCGCTCATCATTTTCGCGGTCGAGCGGACGGCATTGCGGGTGTCCCCCGCTGCTTGATAGGCATTGGCAAGGTGATAAAACACCCGCACAGCATAAGGCGCAGGCATGGCATGAGCCGCCGCTTGTTCAAACGAAGTCGTCGCCTTGGCTTCATCCCCGCTTAAACGCTCTGTAAATCCCAATTCCGCCCAAATCATCGGTTGATTAGGTTCCAACCGCGCCGCTTGGATCAAGGTTTGCGCGGCTTCGTCATAAGCTGCTTGCAATCGGTACCCATTCGCCAAGGTGATATACGCCGTCGGATCGTTCGGGAAAAGCTGAACCGCGCGGTCAGCCGAGGCTTGCGCCTTTGCCAATTGTCCAGTGTAGGCGTAGGCAGTGGTGAGCAGCATCAAAATTTCGGATGTTTCTTTGCCCTCACTGATCGAGCGCTCCAATAATGGAATCGCCTCGCGAAATCGAAACGCCTCAATCAGCCGATAGGCATCGCCGTAGCCAGAACCAAGAAGGCGCGTTTGCCGTGCCAGCAAAATGCCAATAAATCCAAACCAAAGCAAGAACACCAAGCCAGCAAAACACAAGCCACCGAACGCCAGCAAAATGAGGGTTGCCTCATCCTCACCGCCGCGCGTCATGATCTGAGCTGCAATAGCCCCGACAAACAGGGCGATTCCGCCGAACCCGAGCAAGAAAGTGATATAGGTTAGGGTGAGCCAGCGCCGATTTTGCATCACGTTTTAAGCGATCCGTCCGGGGATCATTCCCGTGACATCCAGCTCCCCAGAAATCAACCCATTGGCGGTCTCGATATCGTCGCCAATGACCGCGCGCAGGGTCTCTGCCTGCTCACTTTTCAGGATCGTCTCCCACTCGCTTAACCCAACTTTGTGTTTGCGCAAATCGGCAACCGCTTCTTGAGCATCGCCCATTGCGCCCAAACGGGCATGGGCGCGTGCCAAATAGAGATGAATGAGCAAACGATGGCGGGCGTCTGGCACCTTGAGCGCCAGCGCTTTTTCCAAATGAGTAATAGCGAGCTGCGCCGCACCTTGATCCGACGCTCCTAAACGATCTTCGATCATGCCGAGGTTGTATAAAGCGACCCACTCTTGTGGGGCAAGTTCCGCCGCCCGTTGGGCAGCCACGAGCGCCTCGTCATAATGTCCCGACTGCAAACACACTTCCGCCAACCCATTAAAGGCGAGTGCGGAGTCGGCATCGATTTCGGTCATGGTGCGATAATCCCGTTTAGCGCGATCCAATTTGCCCCACAAACGCAGCAGTTCCGCACGAAAACGCAGATGCTCCAGTGTATTCGGCTCATTTTTGACCAAGCCATCCATAATTTTGACGGCTTCCCCATAGTCGCTCTTACGCAGATGGCGCACCGCTTTTTGGTATTCCATCGGGGCACGGGAGCGAAACACCAACAAACCGGCAATCACCCAGCCCACCCCTGCCCCAGTCAAGGGCAACAAAAATTGCGGCAAGACAAAAAAGCCGAGCAAAACCGCGCCGAACGCCGGCAATAACAACCCCATCCAACGCCCGCGCTCATAGGCTTCCAGCCCGCTGATGATAATCGCGGCACTACCGACGATAGCGATGATGACCAGCGCACTTTGAACGGGGATCACCCAAGCGCCTTCGACGGCGTTAAGCATCAAACTGAGTAAACCAGTCAAGCCGATAAGCGTGAATAGCGCCCGCAAGCGGGCAACCCCCATAAACAAACTGAACTGGCTAAGCGATCGTCCAATCATCTTGTGGACGCATCCTCTATTTTGACGTAAATGCGTTTGTTGATGCCACCCTTGCTCTTATAATCGGTCACACGGATGATGCCGACTTCGCGCGTATTGGCGACATGAGTGCCCCCGTCCGCTTGCAAATCTAAGCCAACAATCTCGACCGTGCGGATTTCAGGGATGCCTTCGGGCACGAGATTGATTTTGGTACGGATCAAATCAGGGATTTGGAACGCTTCGACCCGCGGCAGAAGTTGCACACGAATATCACGTTCTGCGCGCACTTCAGCATTTATTTTTTCTTCGATCTCATTCACAAGTTCTTTTTGAAGCCGTTCAAACTCAAAGTCCATACGCCCTTCTAAGGGTTCCATATTGCCGCCCGTCACGCTGGCACCATAATCCCGCCAGACCACACCGCACAAAATGTGCATCGCGGTGTGGGTACGCATCAACTGGTAGCGGCGCGTCCAGTCTAAACGCCCAATCACCGAATCGCCCACTGACGGCAAAATATCCCCCGCAATGACATGCACTTGTCCGCGTTCAACTTTGCTGACACGATAGACTTGTGCGCCACTTTGAAGCTCGCCTTCGTCATGGGGCTGACCGCCACCGCCCGGATAAAATGCGGAACGATCGAGCGTCACTGTGCGTTTTTCGGCGTCTACTGCCATCACGATGGCGGAAAATTCTTTAAGATAGCTATCCAATGGATACAGCGCTTCAGTCATTGTTCATTTTTCCCTTATATCGGCACGCATCCGCACCAGCACCGAGTCCCCTTGCATGGCATTCCAAAACGCCTGTCCGTGCGGGTTCTGCGCGGCGACATGCCATTCATAATAACTGACTTTCTCGTCGCGAAACCAATCGATCAACGCATCCACAAGTTTCCGTCCAACACCAACACGGCGGTATTCCGAAACGACAAAAATATCGGCAAGAAACCCACAAGCGTCTTGTACGAATAAATCGCCCATTAAATCTACCACCATCCCCAAAACATAGCCCACCACTTGCCCATCAACTTCTGCCACCAACAAACGCACGAGCGGATCAGACAGGCGATCTTCGAGTTGGCGCGCATAGTAAAGAGGACCATTGGGCTGGGGGGATGGCAGGCGCGGATCAAGCTCTTGGTGATATTTCACAAGTTGCGACCACAACTCCCCTACTGCGCTTAGATCAGTGGATCGTGCGGGGCGCACATTCACGTCAGTCACGACATCCGTCACAAAAAATTCCAATCTTTAGAACCACCGCAAAAAATAAAACAGGCGTGATGGCGCGTTCACTTCAACCAAAAGGCATCCATCCACACGCTGACATGAAGCGACCGCCAAAAGGCTTGCCCAACCACATGACGTCGAGGGCTGAGCGCGACCATCTGGTATATCCCGCGTTCGGCGAACAAGGCACGCAAATGCAAAACCAACCCCCGCGCCGCCCCTGGATGATACCCATGCGCATCGATCACCAACTCACCAATAAGCGCCATCCGTTGCTCGATACTGCTTGGAAACATCCCAAAAGGAGCTTCACAACCGATTACAAAGCCAATCGGTGTATTTCCCTCGGACAAAGCCGTCAGTACAATATACTTAGGCTCCTGAAGAGTTGCTTGCATTGCGATTTCCCAATCACGGCGGGCATCGATAGGGGGTATGAAGCGCTGATCCGCCTGTCCGATAATTGCGGCTTGCGCATACCAGAATTCGCTGAGATGGTTGAGATCAACAAGAAGGGTAGGACGAATGGTCATCATCATTCAAAGGATAACATTGTCGCATTCGCAGATCAAGCGAACGAGTGCGACAATCGTTTCATGAAAACCACCGCGATCCCTGAAGAAGAACTGCCCTTTTGGATCCAACGCGCTATGCGGGGGATCGATTGGGGGGTGTTGATCGTTTTAGCGCTCTGCTTAATCGCTTCTATTCCGTTCCTAAATTATCAAGGGGTTCCGATTGGTACCGCCTTTGAGCGCTATATCTTTCGCACTGCGGATTATGCGCAAGCCTTAGAATCAGGGTGGCTATATCCGCGTTGGTCGGCAGAAGCACTCAACGGTTACGGCGCACCCATCCCACATTATTACGCCCCAGCCGTCGGCTATCTCCCTGCGATCATCGACATTGTAACCCTGAATAATCCTAAAATCAGCGTAATCGTCAGCTTTATCATCAGCTTGTGTTTGGCGGGTACCTGTACCTACGCTTTTGTCGCCCGGCGTTGTGGTGCCACCATTGGGGTAGTCGCCGCAGTGCTGTATATCTTCAATCCATTGGTCGGCTATACCGTTCCGCATCAATTGGGCGATCTCACATTGGCTTTTGGGGTCGCGCTCCTGCCGATGGGCTTGTGGGCGCTAGACCGCCTCTTACATCATGACCACATCCTCGATCTGCGCCTGACAGCACTCGCGTATGGGGCAGCGTGGCTGACCGATATCCGTTTTGCGATGATGCTGACTCTATACGGCTTCATCCTGATCGGCGCGCAATTCATGACGCCAACACCGACCACACCCCCAATCCGCTGGCGACGGCTTTTTGTGGCACCTCTTTTGGGCATTATGTTGGCGGCTTGCTATTGGCTGCCGGCTGCCAGCGAGCAAGACGCCGTCAGATGGACGCCACAAACGTTTTCAGTTCCGACTTCATTTGCGTGGCAGGGGCTGTTTGCGCCCATTGCCATCTCTGATCCAGCGGCAATGCTCAGCCCTCCAAGTTACACCTTCGGCACTGCTTTGTTATTCATTTTGGGATTATCTGCCCTTGCCTTGGTGACAACTTCACATTCTGCTGGAATTAGGTTGCAACGCGGATTTTTCTTGGGCGGCGTTGTCACCCTCGCTTTGGGCATCGGGTTATTTACCGAGCAATCATGGATATTGATCCCCCTTGCCTTTGCCGCTGCCATTGCTGGTAGTAGTGCGGTCAGACTACGAGAACGACTACCTCTCTCGTTTTTTCGCGTCCTGCCCGTTGCCCTCTGTGCCATCGCGATTGGCAGCGTCATCCCATTGTGGTTGACTGGGCAATCTTCGCTGTTGAACGTCTCCAACCTTGATACTGATGCCAGCGCCCGCCTCAATTTTCAGCAGCGAGGGTATGGCGTTGCTATTTTACCGAGCGATAGCCCAGTCCCCACCACCATCTCGACCGATTTAGAAGCCAATGGCGCGCTAATCCGCAGTTACAGTTCTGGTGATTTCGCCCGAACCGCTCCCAATAGCAATCTTCAATTGGGCGTATTGGCACAAACCGCGCATCTCATGCGCCTTCAAGTCCAGACCTTTGACGCCAGCACGCTCAATATTTTGACAGCTTATTTTCCCGGCTGGACAGCCCGCTTTGGAAACCGCGACCTGCCCCTAAGCCCGTCTCCAGAAAATGGACTAATCGATGTCGAGCTACCCGCCGATGAAATCGGAGAATTGGTCGTTTCACTGACTCCTACCCTGCCCCGTTGGGGGGGATGGGGCATCACATGGCTAGGGGTGATCAGTTTGCTGATCATCGGTATTATCGGACGCCGACGCGCAGATCGCTCCCTAGAGGAAAGCCCAATCATCCTGTTATCGCGCGCCGAAAGCCGTCTTTTCTTTGTCTTGATGCTGGTCGTACTGTTGACTATCGGCTCCAGCCTCAATCCGCAGTTGACCGAAATCCTCACGCTGCGTCCGGCATCAGGGAGTGGGTTAGTCGGGGTAAATGCTTTTAATTCCCGTTCCAACTCCGCGTTAGCGGTGATCGGTTATAGCGCGCCCGACCGAGAATTCACGTCCGGTGATTGGGTGAATATTCGCTTGTATTTCCGAACTTTGCAGCCCGTACAAGAAAATTATCTTGTGGAATATTTTCTGCACGATCCAAGGACAGGCGAACCCACCCTATTGCAATCCGCCCATCATCCGAACAACTTCCCCACAACGCGCTGGTTGCCGCGTCGTTATGCAGTGGACACTATTGAAGCCCGTATCCCTGCAAATCTGCCCTCTGGGGATTACGAGATCTTCGCACAGGTATTTTCTTGTTTAGACTTGTGCCGTACTCGGCAACCCCTCAATTTTTTCAATGCAGACGGCACACCCATTGGCGAGCGGCTCATCATTCCAGACCGATTTCAGATAATTTCATTCTGATCATATCTTTGTTATTTTCGGTTCGGCATTGTAGAATCGCGTGATGAATCGTCTGTCGTTTAGTGAAAGTCAAATTATTGTGGAAAAACGTGATTATGCTGAACAGGTCGGGCAAGCTTGGCTCCTATATCGCAATGGGCAAAATGACGCGGCTGCAAAAGGCTTTGAAGACGTTCTAAGCCGTGATGCCGAAAATATCGACGCTGCCTTCGGTTTAGGCTTGGTGCGCCGGTCTCAAGGATCACTGACTGCCGCGCAAACCTTGTTTGAAAAAGCAAGAGATTTGGTCGATCAAGCGCTGACCGTTGAACCTGGCAAAGACCGTTGGGAAATTTTGAAGCGCATGATCCAACAACGCCTTGCTGAAACCCAAAGCGCAGCCCGCTAAACAGCAAAACGGACGCACCTTTGCGGGTATGCCTGTCTTTGCATTCTTCCCTGTCGCAACTGTGATGAATAAACGTGAACGCCTCGAACGATGCCTCATTGGTGAAAGCACCGACCGCGTACCGGCTTTTTTATGGCGACATTTTCCGGGCGACGATCAACGGGCGAGTGATCTTGCCCGTTCTACAGTGGACTTTCAGCGCGCTTTTGACTGGGATATTGTCAAAATCACCCCAGCCAAAAGTTTTTGTGTGGCGGACTATGGGGTTCAAGACTCATGGGAAGGTGCCATCGACGGGACGCGCCACCAAAGCAAAATCCCGATAGAGCGCTCTTTAGATTGGACAACCTTGCGGCCCCTTGACCCCGCGCGCGGCGCATTAGGACGCCATTTAGAAGCAGTGCAGGGCATCACCGATGGACTAAAAACAACGGACGATGAGGCTCCGATTATCCAGACAATTTTTAGTCCGCTTGCCCAAGCGCGGATTTTAGCGGGGCATGATACCCTAATCGCCCATATGCGTACCCAACCGGAACGATTACACAGTGGCTTAAGCTTGTTGACGGAGTCGATCATGCGTTTTATCGACTCGCTCAAACGACTGCCCTTGGCGGGTATTTTTTATGTGCTTGATTACGCCGATTATGCCCTACTTTCCGAAGCGGAATATGTCGCCTTTGGCTTGCCTTACGATCAAAAAATCTTAGGTACCCTGCCCTCCAAATGGTGGCTTAACATAAACCACTTGCAAGGCAAATTGCCCATGTTCAAATTTGCGGCGCAACTGCCGGGTCAAATCGTGAACTGGCAGGACAAAAATAGTGACATCCCGTTATCAATGGGCAAAACGTTGGTCGAAGGGGCGGTATGTGGCGGTGTTGCTGCTTGGGAACACCTTCATCAAGCCACTCCAACCAGCGTCAAACAAGCCGTTCGGGAAGCTATCACCGAAACGCATGGTCGCCGTTTAATTATTTCAGTCGGGGGGGCAACACTCATCACATCACCTTTATCTAATTTACGCGCAGTGCGCGAAGCGGTTGAGGATTCATGAGCATACGAGTGATTTCAGGCAGTGCTAAAGGTAAAAAACTCAAGCTCGTCCCCGGTGATAGTACGCGCCCGATCATGGATCGGGTCAAAGAGTCGCTATTTAATATTATTGGTCAGGATATTTTAGATTGCAATATTCTCGATCTGTTCGCAGGGACGGGCAGCGTCGCAATTGAAGCCCTTAGTCGGGGGGCAACGAGTGCGCTCCTGCTCGATATTGATACCCAAGCCATCCGCACTATCCAAGAAAATTTGCGGCTTACGCACTTTGAAGAACGGGCGCAAGTCCGTCGTCAAGACGCCTTTGCGCTCTTACGGACACAACCCGAAGCGGCGTTCGATTTTATTTATATTGCCCCACCCCAATATAAAAATATGTGGCGCACAGCACTGGAAGCGCTTGATCAAAACCCTGCGTGGGTAGCGGCGGACGGCACGATCATCGTTCAAATTGATCCCACCGAACAGCATCAGATGCCGTTAACGCATTTCACTCTGACCGACGAGCGCCGTTATGGCAACACTTTATTATATTTTTACCAACGTACTGCGACTCAATTACAGAATGAATCCACTCATATGATAGAAACTTCACACGCTCAATTAGAAAAGATCGTGCATGAGCTGATGACTCTTTATCAAGTCAGTGCGCCCCCCGTGCCTATCGAAAAAATGTTGCAAGAACCGCTTGCGGGGTTGTGGCGAGAATACAATATCATGGATATCTCGATTGGCTTCCTGACCACTAAAAGCCTGTTCGGTCCTCGTATGTCTTTGGCACGCTTCCTCGTTCGAGTGATTTCGACGAGCGACTGGGGGATAGCGCAGGGTTTGCATCCGATGTCGGACAGTTCCCTTCACTACCACCCATTTGCCCGCATGTTGGTCATGCCCGCTACCATGATCGCAGAACTTCGCCAAGACGCACGTACCCCCCAACTCATGAGCGTGCATTTTGAAGTTCCCGAAGATGAGGCGACAAAACGCCTTGATGAGCTTGCCGCTTACGGCGTCTGAGCGCGTTTCAAAAACTCGCGCGCCTGCTGCAAAGCATCCTCAGTGCTATAAATGATGCCAGCGACTTGCCCCTCGCGGATAAGTTCAAGCAAATCACGAATCACTGGACCCGGTGGCAACCCAAGTGTTGCCATCAAATCATCCCCATTGAGAAGCGCTGGCGGATTGACGAGTTCGTCATAATGTTCGAAATAGGCATCTAACAAGATTTGCGCGTTTTCAACCAAATGAAGCCATAACGCTTGATCATAGGTGTGTCCAGTTGTGCCCAAATAATCAGCGAACGACAGTAAAATCAGGTCGATTCCCTCTTGTCCGCGTTTCCAAAAGCGATAAATATCCAGCGGTGTCAATGTATCATGCCACATCACCCGTTCAATGTGTGACTGAACCAGCGAAACGACAAATTTTCGTTCGGCATTGCTAAACTTCAAATCGGTCAGACGATCATTGGCGACTTCTGCGCCAATAATTTCATGATTGGGGTAGGCAATCCGCCCACGTTCATCGCGCGTCGGTTCGGTGAGCGCTTTGCCGATATCGTGGAACAGCGCGGTCAGCATCAATAATGCACGATGAGGGCGCTCGTCGCTCCAGATAGTGGTCAAGTGATCCTGTAAGCGCGTGCGATAGCGGTCTAAGGCGACCACAATCATACCGAGGTTAAACTGAGCGGCGGTGTCATCGGTACGATTGGGCATGATGGTCGAGGCGATATGATTGAGCGCGTCCATCACCGCCAACGTATGATTCCAAACATCATGAATATGGGGGTGCGCCTGTTGTAAATCGTGTTGTGCCGATAATTCTGGAAGGATGACTTGCAAAACACCCAAATTATCCGCCACACGCAACGCCGCTGTCGGTTTGGGCAGGCTCAACAGTTTGACCAGTTCATCGCGGATACGTTCGGGCGATGGTTCGTGCAAGCGCTCAGCATTCATTTTCATATCTTGCAGGGTATCGGGATCAAGACGCATCCCAAATTGAATACTCTGGCGAATACCCCGCAAAATCCGTATCGGGTCATTGGTTATCGAGGTTGGGCTGCAACGACGGAGACGTTTTGTGATCAAGTCTTGCGCCCCGCCCAACGGATCGATCAATTGATTCAAGTCGCCCTTCAAATCCACCGCCAGCGCGTTCACAGTGAAGTCTCGATCTGCGAGATCTGCCGCAAGATCGACAGCGCGTAGCCCCGAGATATCGATCACTATTTTTCCGTCAGGGGTATCTATCAGCACCCGTGCGACATCCCGCTCATCATCTAAGATGTAAAAGTCACCTTTGAAGTGATTGGCGATTTTACGTCCCAGCTTAATGCCTTTGTCGGTCGTGACCAAATCAATGTCTTTCAACGGGCGGCGTAGCAAAGCATCACGCACTGCCCCACCCACCACATAGACATGCTCCTGCATATCCCTCACGACATCACTGAGATCAAGTATAAAATCCGTCCAAGCCAGTATCGGGGTATTCATGGTGTCGGCATATCCTCCGTGGGTGGGGCGATATCAGGCAGACGGGCGACCCCAATAAAGGGCATGTTGCGGAATTTTTCGTCCAAATCCAATCCATAGCCGAAAACAAATTTATCCTCAATGACAAAACCGACAAAATCAACCGGGATTTCGACAGTTCGTCGGGAGGGCTTATTGAGCAGTGCGCACAAGCGGACACTGGCGGGATTACGGGTGAGCAACACATCGATCACGAACCGCAATGTATGCCCACTATCGATGATGTCCTCAACAATCAGGATGTGCTTGCCGGTGACTTGTTCGCGCAAATCCATATCAATACGCACATTGCCGCTCGTTGTGCGCGCACCTCGTCCATAACTGGACATCGATAAAAAATCAATCTCGTGGGGTACCGTGATATAACGCATCAAGTCAGTGAGAAAAACCACCCCCCCTTTGAGGATACACACAAGTATCAAGTCCTCGACTTGAGCATACTCTTGTGAAATCTGCGCCCCCAATTCTTGGATGCGCTGATGGAGCGTTGCTTCGTCAATCAACACTTCTGCTAAATAATCGTGATAACTCGCCATAGGTTTAGTCCCTCGCTTAGGCTTTTGATTATAACGCAGCATTGCGTAGTACAGGGACTTGGAGGATGGTTAGTGAGCAGACGCCCAATACCATGTATAGGGCATCCGCCCAATTTTAGTCGCTTTCGGGTTCTGGCATTTGCACATGCGGGGCGATATGGTGGTGTTTCTGTAAACTACGCACCTTAAACGGTTTGGTGCGCACGGCTTTAATACCCTGCACCACTGCCATCGCCGCGCTGAGAGTAGTGATAATCGGCACATTGTAGAGATGGGCAGCGCCACGTATCAACGCACCATCATTATGTGCCTGTCCCCCACGCGGGGTATTGATGATCAAGCCGATGCGCCCTTCGCGAATGGCGTCAATCACATGGGGCGACCCTTCGCTCACTTTATTGATCGTTTCAACGGGCAAATCCACAGAGCGCAAAAACGCTGCGGTTCCGTACGTCGCCACCAACTTAAATCCTAGTTGATGCAGATCGCGTGCGATCTTCACGGTCGCGCCCTTATCGAAATTGTTCACACTGATGAAAATCGAGCCGCTTTGGGGGAGCGCGCTGTTCGCCGCCATCTCAGCTTTGGCAAAGGCGTGCCCAAAGCTGGAAGCGTGCCCCATCACTTCACCTGTGGAGCGCATCTCGGGACCCAAACGCGCATCCACGCCGGGGAATTTCTGGAACGGCAAAACGGCTTCCTTCACGAAAAACCCATCTACGCGCGGTTCTTCGGTAAAGTCCAGTTCGATCAGAGTTTTACCCGCCGCGATTTGGGCAGCATAACGGGCAAGGGGATGCCCCGTCGCCTTGCTGACAAACGGCACCGTGCGGCTGGCGCGCGGGTTCACCTCAAGGACATAGACCACATCATCCTTGATGGCAAACTGAATATTGAACAAGCCCTTCACACCCAATGCCTTGCCGATGCGGTCAGTGTACTCGCGGATGATCTCGATATGGTAGTAGCTAATCTTGTAGGGGGGCAACACACACGCCGAATCACCGCTGTGGACGCCCGCTTCTTCGATGTGCTGCATAATACCGCCAATAGTGACCTGTTCGCCATCGCACAAGGCATCGACATCGATCTCGAAAGCATCATCCAAGAATTGGTCGATCAAGACGGGGTGCCCTAACCATTCGATGTGTTTTTCGAGCCAGTCATGCAACATGTCATCATCGAAGACAATCGCCATCCCACGCCCGCCCAAGACATAGCTGGGGCGCACCAACACCGGATAACCGATTTTATTCGCGGCGTGGATTGCGTCATCCGCCGTCAATACCGTTGCGCCGGCGGGTTGGGGGATTTCCAATTCTTGCATCAGCGTATGAAAACGCTGGCGATCTTCTGCCAAGTCAATAGTATCGACCGACGTGCCCCAAATGTTCGCCCCGCCGTCTAACAAACCACGCGCGATATTGAGGGGCGTCTGTCCGCCAAATTGCACCAACACGCCATCTGGTTGTTCACGGTCGATGATATTGAGAATATCTTCGACGGTGATCGGCTCAAAATACAGGCGGTCGGCGGTATCATAATCGGTGCTGACAGTCTCTGGGTTACAATTGACCATGATGGTCTCGTACCCTAGATCGTGCAGCGCAAAGCAAGCATGAACACAGCAATAATCGAATTCGATGCCCTGCCCGATACGATTGGGACCACTGCCAAGAATGACTACTTTTTTGCGGGCAGTGACGGCGCTTTCATCTTCGGGTTCATAGGTTGAATAGAGATAGGGCGTAAACGCCTCAAATTCTGCCGCACAGGTATCGACGCGATAGTAACTGGGAATCACCCCCAACGCTTTACGCTGATGGCGCACCGCAAACTCGGTCTCGTTCAAAATACGGGCAATATGGGTATCGCCATACCCATATTGTTTCAACTGCTGAAACGAGGCTTGACTCACACTCATCAGCGCCGTGCCTTCGGGCAAAACCTGTTGACGAAGCGCGATAATATCCCCTAATTGACGGACGAACCACGCATCAAAACCGGTCGTCGCGATAATCTCTTCTAAAGATGACCCATCATTTAAGGCGCTCGCCACTTGGAATAACCGTTGAGCGGTCGGCATCCGCAATACTGCGGCGCTCGTCGTCATCGCTTTCGCGCCAAAGCCGATCATGCCAATATCTAGGGAACGAATCGCCTTTTGCAATGCCTCTGGAAAAGTGCGCCCGATTGCCATCACCTCGCCAATCGCCTTCATCTGGGGTCCAAGGGTGCGATCCGCGCCGGGGAACTTGTCAAAATCCCAACGTGGAATCTTGACTACCACATAATCGAGCGACGGCTCAAACGAAGCGGGGGTCACGCGCGTGATATCATTGGGGATTTCTTCGAGGTTATAGCCTACCGCCAACAGCGCCGCAATCTTAGCAATCGGGAAACCAGTCGCCTTGCTCGCCAATGCCGATGACCGCGACACGCGCGGATTCATTTCGATAACATACACCTGCCCATCTACCGGACTCACAGCAAATTGCACGTTGGCACCACCCGTCGCCAAGCCGACACGATCCAGCACCAATTTGGCGGCATTGCGAAGGCGTTGCAACTCTTTATCGGTCAACGTTTGTGCCGGGGCGACGGTGATGCTATCCCCCGTGTGAACACCCATCGGGTCGAGGTTCTCAATCGTGCAGACGACGACAAAATTCCCCGCCATGTCACGCATGACTTCGAGTTCATATTCTTTCCAGCCCAACACGCTCATTTCGACCAATACTTCGCCCACCGGGCTAAGCTTCAAGCCTCGTTCAATCACGCCGCGCATATCGTCAGGCGAATAGGCGATACCGCCGCCGGAACCGCCCAGTGTGAAGCTGGGGCGGATCAAAACAGGATAGCCGATCCGTTGTGCGACCCGAAATGCACCTTCAACAGAATTGACGACTTCGCTGTCTGGACACCGCAAACCGATCTCCATCATAGCGTTCTTAAACAACTGGCGATCCTCCGCCAGATTGATACTGTCATACTTCGCGCCAATTAACTCAACGTTGTAGCGTTCCAGAACCCCATTTTCTGTCAGCGCCTTCGCCAGATTGAGCGCCGTTTGCCCGCCGACCGTCGGTAGGAGCGCATCTGGGCGTTCCGCCGCGATCACGCGCTCCACAATATCCGGCGTCAAGGGTTCAATATAGGTCGCATCGGCAAATTCGGGATCGGTCATGATGGTCGCAGGGTTGCTGTTGATCAGGACAACGCGATATCCCTGCGCTCGCAAAACTTTGCACGCCTGCACGCCGCTATAATCGAATTCACACCCCTGCCCAATGACAATGGGGCCCGACCCGATGATCAAAATCGTCTGTATGTCTGTTCGCTTTGGCATTGTTCCACTTTCATCGTTAGGCGGACACACAGGTGCATCCCTAAAGATCGCAATCTTGCAGGGGCAGGTTCCCCCTTGCATGTCGGTTCATTTACTACTGTTTAGCTGGATTCCAACGTCGTCTCGGGATGTTTCACCCGTCCGACAAACTCATCAAACAAATACAGCGAATCGTGGGGGCCCGGTGACGCTTCGGGGTGGTACTGCACACTGAACGCGCCCAACCCGACATGGCGCAACCCCTCAATCGTGTTGTCGTTCAAATTGATATGGGTGATTTGTGCCCCGCGCAGATCGCTATCCGGCGTGACTGCAAAACCGTGATTATGGGCGCTGATCTCGACCACGCCCGTCAGCAAATTCTTGACGGGTTGGTTGCCACCCCGATGCCCAAAACGCATTTTTTCGGTTTTGCCACCCAATGCCAGTGCAAGAATTTGATGCCCCAAGCAAATACCAAAAATCGGTACTGTACCCAATAATGACCGCACATTGTCGATCATTTCGGTGACGGCTGCCGGGTCACCGGGACCGTTGCTGAGGAAAACCCCTGCCGGATTGAGCGTCATGACCTCGGCAGCGGGCATGTGCGACGGCACGACATGGACGCGCAACCCGCGATCCGTCAACATCCGCAAAATGTTCTGTTTGATGCCTGTATCGTAAGCGACGATCAAAGGGGCATTATTGTCGCGCACGCCTTCGCCATAAAAATCAGGATTGCTGCGTCCTGACCAATAGTAAGCTTCGGCACAGGTGACATCATCCACCAAATTCCAACCCGACATATCGGGCGATTGTTTCGCCACTTCAACCAACGCTTGGGCATCAAGCGCTGCCTCGCCATGTGCAATGGCAGCGCGCATCGCCCCTTTTTCGCGGATATGACGCACCAAGGCGCGGGTGGCGACTTCGCTAATGCCGATCACGCCTTGTTCCCGCAAATATCCGTTCAAATCACGCTGACTGCGCCAACTGCTCACCACCGGTGACAATGACCGCACGACAAACCCTGCCACCCACACCTGATCCGATTCGACATCTTCGGGGTTAATGCCGGTATTGCCCACATGCGGTACGGTCATGGTCACAATTTGGCGATGATAGGACGGATCTGTCAAAATTTCCTGATAGCCGGTCATCGAGGTATTAAAGACAATTTCGCCCGTCTGGACACCTTCTGCGCCAAACCCAACGCCGGCAAATGTCCGCCCGTCTTCCAGCGCGAGTAAGCCCGCTTGTTTCGGTTGCTGTGCCATGCGCAGTCCCTCCTTAGCTCCGGTAATGTCCGTTGATGGACACATAATCATGGCTCAAATCGCAGGTCCAAATGGTGGCTTCGCCGCTGCCCTGTCCGCAATCCAACAACACTGTCACCGCATCCGCCTTGACGAGTGCCGTCGCCAAGGCTTCATCGTAAGCGGTCGGCATCCCGTTCTCAAACAACAACAATCCCGATTGATCGGCATTTGCCGCAAAGAAGAGGCGCATCTTAGAAGGGTCAACAGGTACGCCCGCACGCCCCGTTGCCGCGATGATCCGTCCCCAATTGGCATCGCCACCATAAAAAGCGGTTTTGACCAATGGCGATGTCCCGATGGTATTGGCGATCTGTTTCGCCGCCGCATCATCCAGCGCGCCCGTCACCGTCAAGGTGATGAACTTGGTCGCGCCTTCGCCATCCCGCACCACATCTTGCGCAAGCTGGATGCACACTGTCGTCAAGGCTTCGACAAATTGATCTTCGTCTTCGGATGAATCGACGCTGGCACCGCTGGCACCATTCGCCAGTAAAAACACCGAGTCATTGGTACTGGTATCGCCATCGACCACAATCCGGTTAAATGACACTTCGACCGCACGGTGCAACGCATTGTCCACCTGCGATGGGCTAAGCGACGCATCCGTCACAATAAAGCCCAACATGGTCGCCATATTCGGGGCGATCATGCCTGCACCTTTGGCAATACCGGTGATGGTGTATTCGGTGCCATCTTCTTGTGTGACCTTGAGCGTAGCGATCTTCTGGCGAGTATCGGTCGTCATGATGCCGTGCGACGCCCGATGCCATGCCGCGTCATCTTCCCCCAACGCCGCCGCTGCCAAATCGACACCCCGCGCAATTTTATCCATCGGCAGTTGTGTACCAATCACGCCTGTAGACATCACCATCACCGAATCCGCTGGAATTCCTAGCTTTTCTGACGTCAAGCGTGCCATTTCAGCGGCGTTGGTCAAACCCTGCTCCCCTGTGCAAGCATTGGCGCAACGGGTATTGACGGCAATCGCACGAATCTGATTGCGTGCTTCTTCCAAGACCCCCATATCATAAAGCACAGGAGCAGCTTTAACACGATTGGTCGTGAAGACGCCCGCTGCGGAACATGCGCGGTCGCTCGTGATCAGCGCAAAATCCAGTGATCCATCGGCTTTCAACCCACAATGCACACCCGTAACTTGGAAACCCTTCACCATCATCGATTGCATTTCAGACATTCGGCATTTGCCCTTTCAGAGCTATGTCAAGATATTTTAATTTGAGAACATCAGGATCGTTTTAGAGGGACGCGCAACGGCACATCCCCGCCTATGCCGTCCCTTAGACCGTTGCCAAAATCGCCGTCAAACGCTCTGCCAAGGTATCTACATGCGCTGTTTGTGCGATCAGCGGCGGCACAAAGCGGATCACATTCGGTCCCGCATTAACCATCAACAGCCCCTGTTCATACCCCGCTTCAATGATAGGGGCAACGTCAATATCGAGTTGCACGCCCACCATCAAGCCGCGTCCCCGCACCTCTTGAATATGGGGGCTATTGATTTCGCTGAGCCGCTCCATTAGATAGCCGCCCACTTCGTTGACCTGACCGAGGAAAGCCGGCTCGGACACGCGATTCAACACATAATGCGCAACCGTCGTGATGAATGACCCACCCGCAAACGTAGACCCATGATCGCCCGCATGGATATGCGACGCCACTTTTTCGGTGGTCAAGATCGCGCCAATCGGCAAGCCACCCGCCAATGGTTTCGCCAGCGTCATCATATCAGGCGTCACTCCCATAGGCTCATGCGCCCACAAAGTCCCCGTACGCCCGACACCGCACTGCACCTCATCAAAAATCAGCAATGCGCCACGCTCGTCGCATAATGCCCGCAGCGCTGTCAAAAACTCTGGCGATGCGGGGTTGATGCCGCCCTCCCCCTGCACAGGTTCTATGAACACCGCTGCCGTCTTGTCAGAGATAACCGCCCGCACGCTCTCGATATCATTGAACGTCGCCAGCTTGACTCCCGGCAGTAGCGGACCAAACGGCTTTTGGTATTTTTCCTTAGGCGTTAGCGACAACGACCCCATGGTACGCCCATGAAAAGCATCGGTAAAGCAAATGAGTTCATGTTTGCCCTCAATGCCGGAGTCATACGCCACCCGCCGCGCAAACTTGAGCGCCCCCTCGTTGGCTTCGGTGCCAGAATTGCTAAAGAAGACACGATCCGCAAACGAACGCTCGACCAATGCCGCCGCCAGTGCCGGTTGCGAGGCGGTGTAATACAAATTACTGGTATGTAACAGCCCTTCGGCGGCACGCTGAATCGCATTGACCAAGCCCGGATCCCCATAGCCCAAAGCGTTGACGGCAATGCCCGCCACCCAGTCATCATAAGCATTGCCCTGATCATCATACAGAGTCATGCCCTGCCCGTGCGTAAGGACGAATGGCGCACGCTTGTAGGTTTGCACTACATAAGCATGATCTTGATCGATAACCGTGTTCATTTGAATATTCGTAACCATTGGTGTAGAACCCCATTTCTTGATGATCATTAACGAGAAAAATTACGGATGTGCTGTGTTTTGGGCTTCATTCCCGCTGTTGTCAGATGCCGCGCCCGCCGATACCCTCAAAAATTCTGACCAGTGCAAGCACGCTTCAACCCATTCCCGCTGATCAAAGCCCGGGGTGATCCAGCTATTGGTGGTTTCATAGCGTATCGTAGCCAAGCACCAGCCCAAGAGCTTCACACCCATGTCTTGCGTGATACGTCCCGAAAAAAGCGCATGAAGGGCGAGCTTGCGTGAATACTCCGACCCCTTCACCAGCGCGTTGTACATCAAATGTTGCAGTTCATGACAGTTGCCACATAGTTGAATCGTGACTTTGTTTTCACCATGTGTCGCCAAGTCCCATAAGTGATGGCGTTGTGACATTGGATACCCACAGGCAGAACACGCCGTCACCCGCTCCTGAAAACGCGGTCTTCGCCGCTGGCGTAAACGCTTGTAACGCTGCAAGCGATAAAAATCGAGCCAATGTGCGATCACCTCTCGCTGAGCAGTTTCATCAATGGATGCCAACGCCACTTCAAAGGTGTCGAGGATTTCGCGAGCGGGCTTTTCTCGATAAAGCGCACGCACTAGTGTTTTGAGCGCCTCAAACTGCGCCGCGATATCCTGTCCTGCCCCTTCGCTATCCATGCGTCACATCACACCTATCTAGTTTATTGCCCGGTTGCCGCGCACAATCGCCGTACCGCCACCCGTGCGTAAGCCTTCCAGATTGGTGATCACCGCCGCCTGCACCCCATGATCTAGCACGCTGATCGCCGTGCGCACCTTCGGGATCATGCCACCAAAGATGGTTTCGTCGGCGATCATCTGCTCGACTTGCGCATCCGTCAACGTCGGGATCACCTGCCCATCCAACATCACGCCCGGCACATTCGACAAAAACACCAGTTGTTCGGCATTAAGCGCCGCCGCCAGCGCCCCCGCGACATGATCGGCATTGACGTTAAAATTACTGTGGACGCCCATGCAGATCGGCGCGATCACTGGCGTCAAGCCCGCGCTGAGCAAAGCTCTCAGTGGTTCCGCTTGTACCGAGTCCACCTGTCCCGTAAAACCCATATCGACATCGGCGTGCTGCATTTGAACGGCGCGCACCATCCCAAAATCGACGCCGCTTAGCCCAATCGCTTGTACACCGCCGTTGACCAGTGTCCGCACCAAGCGCTTGTTGACGACACCACACAACACCATTTCCACCAGCGCCAACGATTCAGCGTCGGTGATACGCAGCCCGTCCACATAACGAGGGACAATGCCCATCCGCTCTTGCAGTTGGGTGATCTCCTTGCCTCCCCCATGCACGATCAGCGTCGGTTCCGCCAGCGCCACGATGACCTCGGCAAACTGCCGTAAATAGTCGGCGCTGTCAAGTTCGTGCCCGCTAATTTTGATGAGCCGCGCGGGTGCGTTCACAACAAGCCCATCGTTTCATCAAAACCATACATCAGGTTAAAGCATTGCACCGCCTGCCCCGATGCCCCTTTGCGGAGGTTGTCGGTTACGCTGGTGATGTGCAGCAAGGTATCCAACACGGGGGTCAAGCTCATCACACAACCATTAGTACGCACGACATGCTTCAAGCTCGCTTGTTGACCCGCCGGCAACACCTGTACCAACGGTTCATCCGCATAGGTTTCTTCATACAACGCTTGGGCGTCAACACTATGGAAACCCTCGCGCAAATGCACATAGATACTGGACATCAAGCCGCGATCTACTGGCAGTAAATGGGGCGTGAACACCAGCGCGCCGACATTGGGGTTCAATTTCACCATTTCCTGCTCGATTTCGCCGACATGCCGATGCACACGACCGGGATTATAAGGCGAAAAATTCCCGAAAACTTCGACAAAATGCGTATTCGGCTTGGGGTCACGACCGGCACCACTCACGCCTGACTTAGCATCCACAATGATCGGCATCTGAGGAAGGATCCAGTCGGCTTTCAAGACAGGGTACAGACCGAGGAGTGTCGTGGTCGGATAGCAACCGGGCGCAGCGACGACCATCGCCCCACGCAATTGCTCCCGATTAAATTCCGGCAAGCCATACGGGGTGGTCGCCAACATGTCTGGATGGGGGTGTTCGTGCCCATACCACTGCTTATAACTTTCAGCCGTATCCAAGCGCAAATCAGCCGACAAATCGATGACACGCACCCCCGCCTCCAGCGCTTTTGCCGCCATATTCGCGGATACGCCATGCGGTAATGCCAAAACCACCGCGTCCACCGTGTCAGTGGTCAAATTTACGGTGTCGGGTTGGACATAGCGGAGATTAGTGAAGGGTACGGGTTGCCCGGCATAGGTCGAAGAAGTCGCGAAAACGACCTCGGCACACGGGTGCTTAGACAAAATTTCGACGGCATCCTGCCCGGCATATCCACTGCCGCCATAGACACCCACACGGATCGGACGCACATTTTCTTGGGTCATTGTGAGATGGTGACTCCTCATAAACTGGCATTGAAAACACAATAAAAAACCCCTGCCTTGTGGTTCAAGGTCAGGGGTCGGGTAAGCTTGCTATCAGGCAGTAAAAACCGCGCTAACGCAAAACTCCCGGCACGACCTTGAGGGTCTGCGGGCGACGGCTGCGACGACGCGGGCTGTTTAACTGCATGAATGAGTGTAATACGATCATGATTTTTCAATTCCTAGAAGCGAGCTTAACTATAGTCGCTCAGTCGTGCGCTGTCAAATAATTGCTGCCCAAACTGTCACCGAAATTAGACAAGTCCATTTTACTCTTTTGTCCAAAAGCTCACAAAACCATAACAATTTTCTGAGCGATCCACTCTTTACGCACAAGGGCATTCTGGGGCATTGTTGAATGAGGAAAGAATAGGGAACCATGAACGTTCTAAACTTATGATCGAAGTGACCAATCTCACCAAACGTTTCGGCGACCGCATCGCCGTTAACCAGCTTACTTTTCAGGCACAAGCGGGCGAAGTCGTCGGTTTATTGGGACCCAACGGCGCGGGCAAAACCACCACCATGCGCATCCTGACCGGCTTTATGCCCCCCAGCGAAGGCACCGTGATCATCGCCGGGCACGACATGGTGCAAGACTCGTTAGAAGCACGGCGCAATGTCGGTTATTTGCCGGAGCGAGTCCCCGTTTACCCAGATATGACCGTGCGCGAATATGTGTTGTACTGGGCGCGCTTGCGGGGGGTACGTACTGCCGGCAAAAGCGCCGATGATGCCATCGCCCGCGTCGATCTCAGTGACCGGCGTCATACCCTCATCCGCAACCTATCGAAAGGGATGCGCCAGCGGCTCGGTTTTGCCCAAGCGCTCGTCCATAACCCGCCCGTACTCATCCTTGATGAACCGACTATTGGCATTGACCCCAAACAGGTGATCGAAGTGCGCGAAACCGTGCGCGCACTAGGCAAAGATCATACTGTCTTGTTCAGCACCCATATCCTGAACGAAGCAGAACAGGTGTGTGACCGCGTGATCATCATGAATGAGGGCAAGATCGTCGCCCAAGGCAAACCAAGCGAGCTGCGCCTCAATTTAAGCCCTGACGCCACTCTCGAAGATGTTTTCTTGAATATCGTCAACCGGAGAAAAAGCTAATGGCGATCTGGATCATCTTTCGCCGCGAAATCACGTTTTTTTTGACTACCCCTTTCGCCTATGCCATTGCAGCCGCGCTCCTGCTGCTGACAGGGGTGTTGTTCAACTACGACCTTAATGCCAGTTTTAGCACCAAACCCGCTGATGCCACGCTGGTGCCGACGCTTTTGTCGTTCGCGATGATCTTCTTCGCGCCGCTGCTCACCATGCGCATGTTCGCGGAAGAACGACGTGAAGGTACGATGGAGTTACTCTTGACTGCACCCGTCAACGAAAGCAGTATCGTGATCGGCAAGTTTTTGAGTGCATGGACATACTTCACCCTCGTCCTTCTGATTACGCTGATCTATCCCATCATCTTGACGACCATAACCGAACCCGATCTCGGCATGTCGCTTAGCGCGTATATCGGCATTTGGTTGTATGGCGGGACGACGCTCGCCGTCGGCATGGTCTTTTCGTCACTCACCGAAAATCAAATCGTGGCGGCATTCCTCGGCATGATCGCCTTGCTGCTGTTGTGGCTCGCGGATCAAGCAGGTCAAATCATCACCAATATCCCGATTGCGGTGGTCATTCGCTTGCTCTCGTTTCAAGGACACTTCTCGTCCTCGTTCGCGGTCGGTCTGATTAGATTAGAGGATGTGATCTTTTTTACGGGAATCACGGTGGTGATGTTGTATATCACAATACAAATCGTCGAATCGCAAAGGTGGCGTTGATGAAAAAGCCATCAGTTCCAAATGCAAAAACCACTTCCTCACCCATCGTCATTCGCCGCCGACATGTGGCGACTTTGGGCAGCGTTGTGGGCGGTGGGGCATTGATGATCGCGATTGTCGGGCTGATCACAGTCGGTGCGCTTGCCCCCGTGGTAATCGCCGCTTTCGGAATCGCGATCTTCGGCTTTGCCTTGTGGGGCGTGATGATGCCCGCCGAGTTCATCGGATTTTTCACAGGGCGACAAGTCCGGTTTGGCACTCTTGCCATCTTTTCCTCGCTCTTGCTGACGGGGATTATCGCGCTGATCTATATCCAAGTGGCACGCGCCGCAATCAATGTTGATGCGACCCAAACCAGTTTATTTACCTTGAGCATCGAGTCCGAACGGGTCATAAGCAGAGTCAGCCGTCCGATACACATCATCGGCTTTTATTCGTCGCAATCGCTCCAACAACGCGCGGTCGATGATCAATTTTTCCGTCTCTATGAAACCGCCACCAACGGTTTGATCCAACGTTCCTATATCGACCCTGACGAACAGCCCACCATGGCGCAACGTTTCGGTGTGACGGCGGACGCCCAAGTCTTCCTCGTGAACACGACCATCGATGGCAGCCTTGATTTCAACACCATCGCGCCCGTGCCCAGTGGTGGCGCACAAGAACGAGAAATGACCGAAGCCATCGCCCGCATGTTGATCGCAGGCAGCATCACCGTCTATTTCGAGAACAGTTTGGGCGAGCGCAGCTTGGTGGATGAAACTCAAGAAGGCTTGACGGGCATTTATAACGGGATGCAGCAAGTAGGCGGATTGGTGGTGAAGACGTTAAATTTGACGGAGTTCGCGGCGACCAACAGTTCGATCCCCAATGATGCAGCGGCGTTCGTCTTCGCGCGCCCTACCCGTGATCTCACTGGTGCCGAGATCGCCATCGTCGCGCGTTATCTGGATCGGGGTGGATCGTTGCTCTTGTTGACCGACCCACTTTTCAATGACAATCCGTTTATGCAAAAAGAGGGTGCCTTTAACACCTATTTGTGGGACACCTTTGGCATACGCGCGCTTGATGCCGCTGTGGTCGAAGGCAATGCCGCCGTGACTGGGCAATCCCCGCTAGAAATTTTCAGCGCCTTTATTTATGCCGAATCTGACATCGCCCAACGGCTCGATCCGCAATCTGCGCCGACGTTATTTTCGGTGGCACGCGCCATCGAGGTCAAGTTAGCGGATACCCCCCCCGACATCGCCACCGGGCAAGTGGTGTTAT
Source organism: Aggregatilineales bacterium (assembly GCA_038248285.1). Taxonomy (GTDB): domain Bacteria; phylum Chloroflexota; class Anaerolineae; order Aggregatilineales; family Phototrophicaceae; genus Flexifilum. Next base: position 1,818 of record JBBRTY010000024.1, on the reverse strand, counting down.
CATCGGAAACCAGTTATGGCGAAACCAACTTCACCGCCCTCGGCGAAACCAATACCTATGTCTATGACCCCACCGAAGACATCATCGGACCGATGACGACAGTGGGCTGGGCGACCAATATCAATAGCGGGGCAAAAATCGTCCTGATCGGGGATGGAGATTTTATCAGCAACGGACGCTTAATCAGCCGTGATGGCTCAGCCCTTGTGCCGGGCAATGCCTATTTGTTTACAGACTCGATGGCTTGGCTGACCAGCTTAAGCGAAAAGATTGATTTCGCCCCCCAATTTTTTGGGCAAGGCTTGCCTTTAATTTTCGTGAGTGAAGCGCAATTTGCCGCTATCGTATTCATCACAGCGATCTTGATGCCTACTTCCGTTTTGATGCTGGGCATGATCATATGGTCACGACGGAACCGACGATGAAACGACGAAGCAGTTTGCTGATTTTTCTTTTGGTGTTTGTGGGTTTATTGGTGCTGACCATCGGGCAAAATTTGACGCGCGTTGACGTTTTGCCGACGCCCGACGTGCCTTTTTATCAAGTCTTCACCGATTTTGTACTGCTTGATGTGTCCGCCGTGCGTCTCCGTAGTCCCGAAACTGGAGATACCTTCGCGATGGCGCGGGAGCCGACAACCGGCGTATGGCAAGCGATTTCACCCGAAGGATCACTCAATATTGAAACTGCGAGTGCCATTGGGCGCACAATGGTGTTACTACCTTATACACGCACAATCAGCGCCCCGTTTGGTGATGACGTTGAAACCTACGGTTTCACTCCGGAAGGCATACTCTCAATCGAAATTGTTTTGATCAATGGGGAAACACATATTGTCGCAGTGGGGTACAGAATCGCCACCGAGTTAGGCTATTATGCCTTTGTGGACGACCGTCCAGAGCTTTATATTCTTGCCCGCGCGCCGATTGACTACTTGATCAACCAACTTCGTGAACCGCCAGTTGCTTGACAAGAATTGCGAAAGTGTTTATTCTGTCAGATTGCATCGGGACAGTAGGGAATTGCTTCTCTATTGACCAATTTCAGGTTTCACCCGTCTCTAAATCGTCCCTTTACAAGGCGAGATTGTTAGAACGGATCCTTCGTTTATTTTCGTCTACCTTTCAAGACGATTTCGCTAGTGTAGCTGGTGTCTAACGTATGCTGATGACAGTAATGGTCAACCGAGAAGAACTTCGTGATCAATTAATACAACGCGCTCGAAATAAGGGTACACTGTCCTATGATGAGATATTGGCAGTAATCCCCGACGCCGAACGCGATATCAATTTGTTGGATGATCTGATGGACGATTTAATCGAGGCAGGGATCGAATTGACGACCGCCGAAGAACAAGATCGAGCAGCGGCATTATTTGGGTCTGGTGCCATGGACCGAGGGATGGACGAACCCAACTTTGATGTGGAGATGTTTGAAGAAGACATCGAAACAACTTGGGGCTTCGATAACGACCTCATCCAAGACGCAGGCTATCAACAAGCACTAGACAGTGACGATGTAGTAGGTTTGTATTTGAAGGAAGCTGGGCGCGTCCCGCTGTTGACCGCAGACGAAGAAGTCTCGCTTGCCAAACGCATGGAACGCGCGGTCAATGCGCGCAAGGTCTTGCAAGATCAGGGCGAAATTATGCCTCTGGACGATGTGTATGACCTGCGCGACATCATCACCGATGGCGAATTGGCACAAGAGCATCTTGTCCGTGCCAATGCCCGTCTCGTGATCAGTGTGGCGAAGAAATACATTGGGCGCGGTGTGCCCTTTCTTGACCTGATTCAAGAAGGCAATATCGGGCTGATC
>JBBRTY010000023.1:0-31334 GCA_038248285.1 Aggregatilineales bacterium | reverse complement strand
CTCGGAAATTCCCGGAGAATTTACACTCACTTGAAATGCACCCCGCTGAGACGCTGAGACGGCGGCTAAAGCCGTAAGGCGCTTCATCTACAGCCGCTGAAGCGGCGTAGCTTTCGCGGGCTAAAGCCCTACTTCTGTAATTAAACAGACGGCGTAGGGTGAGTCAAGCACCCTACTCTATTTACCGTATTCGCGCCGACCAATGCTGGCGAATTCAACTGGAAATGCACCACACTGACAAACTGAAGTTGCACGTTCCCCAATCCTGAATTATACTCATTTGCATATAGACAAGCTCACAAAGTTTTTACTGAATCAAGGCTTTTTACAATGCCTATTATGCTTGGTTTCGACCTCTCTAATGAGAGTGTTGCACCATACCAGCGACAACCCCATTATCATTTGCGACAACGCCTGTCGTTGGGGTGTGGTGCGCCAAGTAATCGTTTCCGTCTGCGAAGCGAACACAGTAATTCCTTACGCAGTCTTGTCTTACCCACCCTTTTGTTTTGCCATCTGCTGCCCTCCTACTTCGTGAAAAATCACCTACTGACGATGATAGGCAGGGTGCTGATCTCAGCACGACCAGCGCGCTTCCCGTTTAAAGATTATCCCCCTCGCCTCGACGTGGTTCTCACGACTTTAAGGATATGAGGCGCAACCGCTAGACCTACCGTAATCAGTTCATTGAAGGGAGATGTTTAGAAACACCAGACCACTATCGGTTTAGACAGGCATCAGCAAGCTAATTATTCTAAATTGGAGCCAAAGATCATGAAACAAGTTTTTCGGTCGTTTAGTCTTCTCGTAGTCGTCGCGCTCATGTTGAGCATGTTTGCCATCACCGTCACCGCACAGGATGTGGCTCGTGAGGATACGGTCATCTTCGACATTGACGAATCCGCTGTCCCGAATCCCCAAAATTTCAACTACTTCGTACCCGGCACCAATCGTAATCAGGGTGCTCACCAAGCAATGTGGGAACCGCTGTTTATTTTGAATTATGAGTCTGGCGAAATTCAGCCGTGGCTCGGTCTCAGCTTCACACCTAACGAAACACAAGATGTGTGGACGCTGGCGCTGCGCGACGGAGTCACATGGTCGGACGGTGTGCCTTTTAGCGCTGACGATGTGTCCTTCACCATCCAACTCTTGCTGGATGATGAAACCTCGACCCTTGCCGGTGCTGCCGATATGCAACAATGGATCGACAGTATTGAGCAGATCGACAATTTGACCGTGCAATTCAATCTGAAGTCCGCCAACCCGCGCTTCCAATTGGATTACTTCTCTGTCCGCATCTGGGGCAGCGTCGTCATCATGCCGAAGCACGTTTGGGAAGGTCAAGACCCCTTCACCTTCACTTTCTACGATCAAGAACAAGGCTGGCCCATCGGCACCGGACCCTATACCCTCACGAGCGCCAACCCCACTGAATTCCTGTGGGATCGCGATGACAACTGGTGGGGTGCTGCTGCAGGTTTCCACGACCTGCCCGTCCCCCTGCGTTTGATCTGGCAGATCACCGGTTCTGAAGAAAACAAAGCCCTGTTGATGAGCAATGGAATGCTCGACAGCGCCATGAACATCACCCCCGGTGCCTTTGAAGCTATTTTGGCGCGCAACCCCAACGCTTCGGCTTGGTTTGCTGACCTGCCCTATGCTTGGGCAGATCCGTGCCCGCGCCAACTGTCGTTCAACACAACCATCGCCCCGTGGGACGACCCCACTATGCGTCAAGCCATCAGCTTGATCATCGACCGTACCCAGATCATCAATGTCGCCTACGAAGGCACTTCCACACCTTCGCAAACCATGTTCGTTCAATACGGCGGTATGGCACCCTATATCGATGCCATTGTCGCCGCTGGCATGGGTATCAGCCCCACCGCTGATGTCGCCGCTGGTCAAGCGCTCATTGAAGCTGCTGGCTACGCCATGGGCGGCAGTGGTTTCTACGAAAAAGATGGTGCCGCGCTCACGGTGGATATTCTCGTGAACAACAGCACTGCCGAATATACCCGTACCACCGATGTGATCGTCGAACAACTCCGCAATGCGGGCATTGACGCCACCAGCCAACCGCTGACCGGTCAGACTTGGGATGACAGCGTCAACAACGGCAATTTCACGGCGGCGTACAACTGGGACTCCTGCGGTTCGGTCAACGAACCTTGGAACTCCATGAACCGCTTTACCGCCCGCTTTGTCGTTCCCGTCGGCGAGCGTTCGCCGGGCGGCAACAATTGGGTGCGTTGGAACACCGAAGGCACTGCGGCGTACTCGGCGATTGTTGACCAAATCGGTCAACTACCGCTCGGCGATCCACAAATTGTCGATATGGTGGTCGAAGCCTACAGTTATATCAATGCCGAAACCCCCTTCATTCCGCTGGTCCAAGCCTCCAAGTTGGTTCCGTTTGACACCACTTACTGGACTGGTTGGCCCACTGCCGAGAACAACTATAACCACCCGGCGACTTGGTGGAACAGCACGCATCAAATTATCCTCAACCTGCAAAAAGCGGGTAGCTAAACACGCTTAGGTTAGGAAAGGGGTGGGGGGCAACACCGCCCCCACCCCCTTTTGTCCGACATCATGAGCGTCTGAGGAGAAATTTAATGAGCGGTATAACGCTCAGTTATTTATTACGTCGTATCGGTGTTTTGATTTTGACCATCTGGATCGCCTCCACCTTGATTTGGATCATCCCACGCCTGACCCCCGGCGACCCCATTTCGGCAATGGTTAGCCGCATGATCCGAACATCGGGCTATGTCGAAAACTCAGATAAAATAATTGAAGGTTGGAAAGAGCGTTTTGGGCTAAACGACCCCCTGCCGGTACAGTATCTACGGTATTTGGGCAATATCGCCCGCCTCGATTTTGGCTATTCGCTGGCGTATTTTCCCACGAGCGTCAATCAAATCATCGGGCAAGCGCTGCCATGGACGATGGGACTGCTGTTAATCGCCGTGACCATCACCTTTTTGCTCGGCAACTTTCTTGGGGCGCTGATGGCATGGACGAAAACCCCGCGTCTGATCAAGCTACTTGTGCCCATTGGCATGTTGTTCACCTCAATCCCTTCCATTTTGGCGGCAATCTTTCTGATCTACCTCTTCGCGTTTCTGCTCAATCTATTCCCGATGCGCGGTTCCTACGAAATGGGAATGCAACCGGAACTCAGTTTAGAATTCGCCGCCAGTGTCATTCGGCATGGTACTCTGCCCGCACTAGCGATTGTGCTGGTCAGCTTCGGCTATTGGGCGTTGGGGATGCGCGGCATGATGATCACCATTGAAGGCGAAGATTACATGCAGTTGGCACGCGCTAAAGGGTTAAGCCCCTTCTATGTGCTGTACCGCTATATGGTGCGTAATGCTATCCTGCCCCAAATCACGGCGTTCGCCATTACGATTGGCACATTGGTCAGCGGTCAGGTCTTGGTGGAATACATTTTCACCTATCAAGGCATGGGCACGATCATCTTTAATGCCATAGGCACACAAGACTTCCCGGTGATTCAGGGTACCTCCTTCATCTTGATCGTAATGACGGCAATCGCTGTCTTGATCATCGATCTCATCTACCCGCTGATCGATCCGCGCATTTCTTATGAGCGCTGATAGCTTGTTGCCGCCCTTGTGCAAGGTATTGTCAACACCCGTGTCGTCCATGAAACCCTTTCCTAGAAGATTGGGGCTATATGCACGTTACGCTTCAGCCAGCCTATAGATTGCCGCCATCCGGGGCGACCATGCCTCATTAATTTTTTTGAAAGGAATGATTCATGACGACCGATACCAGACGAACGGCACCCATCACACCGCCCCTTGTCCCCACCCGCAACACCAGCCGGATGGGCCGGTTTAATCGTTGGGATACCCCTTGGTTGAACAACAAATTGCTCATCGGCGCGACTATCATTGTTTTAATTTTGTTGATGGGCATCGCCGGACGTTTTGTCTGGGATGTCGATCTCGCCTATACCGCTAGTTCGCCGCTCAACCTGCCCCCAGTCGGTTTCGTCAATACGCGCGGGCAAGTCGGCACATGGGAACACCCGCTCGGCACAGAAAACAGCGGGCGCGATATGCTGGCGTTGATCATCGTGGGCGCACCCAACTCGTTCCTCGTCGGCGTGATCGCCGCAACAGGCGGTATGGGCATCGGCATCCTTTTGGGCTTTTCTGCCGGTTTCCTCGGGGGGCGGGTGGATGATGTCATTCGCTTGATCTCGGATGTGATGATTACCATTCCGGCGCTGATGGTGTTGATCGTCATCCAATCGATGCTTCGGCAAGTGGACATCACCACGATGGCGCTCCTGATTGCGGCATTTGCGTGGCCCTCACCCACTCGTTTGATCCGCGCGCAAGTGATGAGTATGCGGGAAAGCGGCTACGTCCAGATGGCAAAGCTTTCCGGCGCATCGACCTTTGCCATAATGTTCAAAGAGATCATGCCTAATCTGCTGCCCTATCTAGCAGCGAGCTTCATCGGCAATGCGACCGGTGCCATCCTCGCGGCAGTCGGCTTAGAATCATTGGGGCTGGGTCCACAACGGATTCCCACGCTCGGCGGCGTAATTTATGACGCCATTAGCGCTGCCGCCCTGATCCGCAATATGTGGTGGTGGTGGGGCTTGCCCACGCTGCTGTTGGCGTTGATGTTCGTCGGCTTGCTGTTAGTCAATCTCGGCTTTGACGAGATCGCCAATCCGCGTTTGCGTCAGGCATCCAAATAATGACTGCGCTCGAATCGATGGTTGATCAAGCGCCTAAAACAACCTCTGTGCCCGTCTTGAAAGTGCGCAACTTATGTGTTTACTACGAGACTCCCAAAGGGGATGTCCTCGCAGTGGATGGCATCAGCTTTGATCTCTTTGAAGGCGAGACATTAGGGCTGGTGGGCGAATCCGGCTGTGGCAAATCCACCGCAGCGATGGGCATTTTACAACTCGTCACCCCGCCGGGGCGGATTGCCGCTGGCGAAGTCCTGCTCGAAGGGCGCTCGATACTCGGACTTTCTGAAGAGAATCTGCGCGCTGTGCGCTGGGCAAAATTGGCGTTGATCCCGCAAGGGGCGATGAATTCGCTCAACCCAACCATGACCGTTCATGCTCAAATCGAAGATGTCATCGTCGCCCATGAAGGCAAACAAGACCGCAAGAAGCTGAAAACGCGCGTGCTAGAATTGTTGACGATGGTCGGGCTACCGGGACGTATTTACAGCATGTACCCGCACGAACTCAGCGGCGGGATGAAACAGCGGGTGTGCATCGCCATGGCGATTGCGCTCAACCCTGCCATCATCATCGCCGACGAATCGACCAGCGCCTTGGATGTGGTCGTGCAGCGCGTGGTTGCCCAAACCATGCTCAAGGTCAAGCGCATCCTCGGCGTCTCCATGATTATGATCGGGCACGATATGGGCTTGATGGCGCAAATGGTGGATCGCATCGCCGTCATGTATGCCGGCAAAATTGTCGAGATCGCCCCTGTGAAATCGTTCTTCGCCCAACCCAAGCACCCCTATTCACAACTGCTGATCGACTCGGTGCCGTCGCTTAAACAACGGAAGCCGCTTAAAGTAACCGAAGGTATCACCCACGATCCACGCAACCCACCACCGGGCTGCATCTTCCAACTACGCTGTCCGTTCGTGATGGATAAGTGCCGGGTGGAAGCGCCAGCAGCGCGCGAAGTCAGCCCCGGTCAATGGGTCGCGTGTCATCTCTATGAAACCAATGCTGATGGGAGTGTGGCGCATGTCGCAACTACTGCTGGAAATCCGTAATGCGTCCAAAGTCTACAAACAGCGATCTACAGGCGGCAAAACCAAAGAGGTGATCGCCCTTCAAGACTTCAACCTCGCCATTCCCGAAGCGCCCGCCTCTATCGTGACTATCGCCGGGGAGAGCGGCAGTGGCAAGACCACGCTTGCACAGCTTGTACTCGGCTTCATCAAACCGTCCTCCGGACAGATTATCTTTGATGGGCAGGATTTAACCAACGCTACCCCCGCCCAAATCAAGGATTACCGCCGACAAGTGCAAGCGGTGTTTCAAGACCCGTTTGGTGTCTTTAATCCGTTTTATCGCGTTGGGCATGTCTTTGATCTGGTCATCAATAATTTCAAGCTGACCACCAACCGCAAAGAAAGCCGCGACCGCATCGAAGAAGCACTCAATATCGTCGGTCTGAACGGCGATGACGTGTTGCGCAAGTACCCACACCAACTGAGCGGCGGGCAGCGCCAGCGCATCATGATGGCACGCGCTTACATCATCAAACCCCGCTTGATCGTCGCCGATGAGCCAGTGTCGATGGTTGATGCCTCCCTACGAGCGTCGATTTTGGATGCGATGATGCGCCTCAAACAAGAGATGGGCATTTCCTTTTTATATATCACCCATGATCTCAGTACCGCCTATCAAATCGGGGATCAGATTCATGTCTTGTATCAAGGCACCGTCACCGAGCAAGGGCGAGCAGTAGATGTGATCGACCAACCCCACCACCCCTACGTACAATTACTGGTGGCATCCGTCCCAGTGCCTGATCCGGATGTGAAGTGGGAAGGCGAAATTATCCTGCCGGCGGAAGAAGAAATGCGCAGTTCAACCCACAGTGGGTGTCGATTTTACCCGCGCTGCCCACACCGCATGGATCGCTGTTTATCCAACCTACCGCCGCTCTACAAAGTCGGCGACGGGCATGAAGCTTCTTGTTATCTCTATGATGAACCAGTATTAACATCTTGAAACTTTACCCTTTTGATGACTTATCACAGGAGCAATTGAAATATGCAGCATCAAGTTCGTTGGACTGCGCAAAAGATCGGGCAACGTCTCAAACTCATTGCACCCTCGGTCTATCGACAGCGCGCCCCCTTAACTCCGTTTCGCTATAGCACCCTCAGCAGTCCGCTAGAGGCACCGCCCATCGGCGCGGATGTGGATGATAGCCAGTGGCAGATTATCCCCGCCAAGTCCTATTGGGGCACTTGGATGACCGACTTTATCATGCGCACGACCTTTCAGGTGCCGTCAGATTGGGCAGCAGATGCCCCGATTGCCCTCTTTTTGCCGCTCGGCGAAGCTGGCGATTTTAGCCATCCCGAAGCGCTAGCGTATATTGATGGACAGGCATTCGCCTCGGCAGATCGGCATCATCACGAAATCCTACTCCCCATTCATGTGCATGATGGTGGCGTCCATGCCTTAGCCTTGCATGGCTGGACGGGCTTAGGCGGGTGGGATGGCGGCGATATTGATACCAAGCTCTTCATGCGTGAATGCGCGGTCGTACAGATTGACACCCCCACGCGCGAATTCATCGCGACCGCGCGCGTGGCGCTGGAAGTGGCGAACGAACTTGATGACAATAATCCCGTCAAAGGACGATTGCTCAACGCCCTCGATGCCGCTTTCAAGGTTTTGGACACCCGCGACCCGCTGGGCACCAGCGTCTTTTACGAAAGTGTGCCCGCCGCCCTTGCGGTGTTAACAGAAGGGGTTGCCGTCGCTGGCGCGCCGCTGGATGTGGATATCATCGGTATCGGTCACGCCCATATCGATGTCGCCTGGAAATGGACGCTTGGGCAAACCGTCCGCAAATCAGGGCGCACCTTCAGCAATGTCCTGCGCTTGATGGAGCAGTTCCCAGATTATCATTTTTCTCAAAGCCAAGCACAGCTATACCAATACACCGAGCAGAACTATCCCGCCATCTTCGAGAGCATCAAGGCGCGTGTCCAAGAAGGACGTTGGGAAGTGATGGGCGGCACATGGGTCGAGCCAGATTGCAATGCCATCGGCGCAGAATCGCTTGCCCGTCAATTCTTGTTGGGACGTGGCTATTTCCGCAAGCATTTTGGGAATGTCGATACCCCCGTCTTATGGCTGCCCGACACCTTCGGCTACAGTTGGGCGCTGCCCCAACTCATGAAACAAGCGGGCGTCGATTTCTTCATCACGCACAAGATGAGTTGGAATCAGTATAACCACATGCCCGATCAGTTTTTGTGGTGGCAGGGCTTGGACGGCACGCGCGTTTTCACCCATTTCCTGACGACTGCCGTCCCCTTCGAAAATCTGCCTCATGCCACCACCTACAACGGCATGATGTCGGCAGCAGAGGTTATCGAAACATGGAGAAATTTCCGCCAAAAAGAAACCTATAACGAGCTGATTACCGCTTATGGGTATGGGGATGGCGGTGGCGGACCCACGCGCGAAATGCTGGAAAATGCTGAGCGCTTTGCGGCACATCCCGGCGCACCGCGTGTGCGCCCCGGCACCTTGCGCGAATTTCTGGAACGCGCCCAGCACGAGATCGGGGATAGTTTGCCAGTGTGGAATGGTGAATTCTATCTTGAATACCATCGCGGCACGTTCACCAGCCAAAGCCGGAACAAGCGCAATAACCGCAAAAGCGAGTTTTTGCTCCACGATGCCGAATTTTTAGCGGCGTGGGCGTCCCTTATCAGCGATCATGCCTATCCCTTTGAACAAGTCGGCAAAGCGTGGGAACTCATCTGCCTTAACCAGTTCCACGACATTCTCCCCGGCTCGTCCATTGGTCCCGTCTATGTGGACAGCACCAAAGATTATCACATCATTCGTGAGCTTGGTGAAGCCGTGCGTGAAAACGCCTTGACAGCCTTGGCACAATCCCTGCCCACCGACACGGCGGTGCTGGTCGCCAATACCTTATCCTATGGGGGTCGGCGCTTTGGCATTCTGCCGGAAAACTTACCGGAAGGTACCCATCTCGTCGATAGACAGGGCACACCACTGGTCACACAAGTCATTGATGTCGGCACGCTGATTGAAGTACCCGCCCTCCAACCGTACTCCATCGGCGCGCTCCGCGCGATAGCGGGCGACGCCTCAACGACGGGGTCGTCAATCTCCGCCGTTGAGGATAATCACCAGATTGTCCTTGAAAACATCCTGCTCCGAGTCGAAATCAACCTATCCGGTGACATCACCCGTATTTTCGACAAACAGGCGGATCGCGAGGTCTTGCCAGCGGGCACGATGGCAAACACCTTACAAGCGTTTGAAGACCGCCCGATGAATTTTGATGCGTGGGACATCGATATCTTTTATGAAGACCGGACGGAAAAAGTCGAAGGGGTCGAATCGATCACCATCACCGAGCGGGGTTCCCTGCGCGTGGCGGTGTCGATCCAACGCAAATATCGCAGCAGCACCATTCATCAAACCATCCTGTTGTACCGCGATAGCCGACGCATCGATTTCGAGACGTGGATCGACTGGCATGAACAACATATCCTGCTTAAAGCCGCATTCCCCGTCAACGTGATCAACCCAATGGCGACCTTTGATGTCCAGTGGGGCAACGTCCAACGTCCCACCCATCGCAACACCTCGTGGGATTGGGCGCGTTTTGAAACCTGTGCGCATAAGTGGGCAGACCTTAGCGAGGGCAATTATGGCGTCGCCTTGCTGAACGACTGCAAATATGGCTATGACGTGCATGACAACGTGATGCGTCTCACCTTGCTCAAAAGCGCGACCAGCCCGGACGAAAACGCTGATCAAGGCGAACATTTGATGACCTACAGTTTGCTGCCGCATATGGGCGATTGGCGTGATGACGTTGCTGCTGCCGCCTATGACCTCAACATACCGCTGATCCTGCGCCGCGTTGCAGGGGGAACCATGGGTGAAACACCCACAACTGCCCTCGGCTCGTTGGTCTCGCTCTCAGTGGATCACGTTATCATCGAAACAGTCAAACGAGCTGAAGACGGCAACGGCATCATTGTCAGAATGTACGAAAATGAACGGTCTCGCGGCAAAGTCACGGTGACGACGGGTTTTGCGCTGACCGAAGCCTATCACTGCAACCTGCTGGAAGAAAATGGGGATATGCTGACCGTTCAGAATAATCAGCTCCAAATCGATGTGACTCCTTACCAAATCATCACGTTGCGATTGCTTCCACAGCAATAAAAATGGGGGCACACGCTCCTCTTTGAAATGGCATCCTTCGTCCCTATAGGCTCACAGTCTATAGGGACGATCCCCTAGGGCTTACGCATGAAACCTGTCAGACGGATGATAACAGGTCAGGATGGGTGTGTAAGGGCATGATATATCATGCCCCTACCGAGGATAAACCCATTGTGTGTTTTTGTGACCCTTTGTGAATATCGAGTATCCTCTCGTGCGTTGACCCTAGGACGATCCCCTTGCCAGATCATTTCGCAGTGGCTTGCGCCACATGACTCGCGAATGATCAATTTTGTAAGCAATACCATCGTTACGTTGATAATCTCCGCATGTGCGTCATTGCTTTCCCAGTTGTACTTCGACCTCATGGCGTCGTCCATCTTTCAACAGGGGAATGATATTTCCTTGAATAACGGTGCCATCAAGCTTAATCTGGATGACTCCTCGATTCACTCCGTGAGGATTATCGACATGGATGTGATAGTGTGTTTCATCATCTCGATAGGAAAGTTCGTAGCTCGACCAACTATCAGGAATACAGGGATCAATTTCCAAGTGATCCCCTTTGCGTTTCAATCCCAATATCGCTTCGATACCCAAACGATACATCCAGCTTGCAGACCCCGTGTACCACGTCCAACCCCCTCGTCCGACATAGGGCGCAACGCCATAGACATCGGCAGCGATCACGTAAGGATCGACTTTATATTGCTCGGCTTTTTCGGGCGTGTCACTATGCGAGATCGGATTTAATAACTGGAAAAGTTCCCCCGCCAAGTTGCCTTGTCCCAACTGAGCAACCGCCCAGACTGCCCAAATTGCGGCGTGAGTGTATTGCCCCCCGTTTTCGCGAATTCCGGGCGGATACCCTTTGATATATCCGGGATCATGCGGCGTTTTGTCAAAAGGAGGCGTAAACAAGAGCAAAAGATTATCCTCGCGACGAACGAGGTGCTCATTCACGGCAGCCATAGACATGAAGGCGTGGGTGGGATCCCCTGCGCCAGACAGAATCGACCATGATTGCGCAATTGAATCAATCCGGCACTCCATATTCTGCGCGGATCCCAGCGGGGTGCCATCGTCGTAAAAAGCACGACGATACCATTGCCCATCCCAACCAGAGGTCTCCAATGCCGCTTGTAATTGATCGGCTCGTTGATCATAAACACGCGCCTGTTCCCCATCAGCGTTCTGCTGACAAAGAGGACTAAAGCGCTTCAAGACACTGTACAGAAACCAACCTAACCAGATACTTTCCCCGCGCCCCTGACTACCGACGCGATTCATGCCGTCGTTCCAATCCCCTGTTCCCATCAATGGCAGCCCATGAACGCCCGTAGTTGAGCCTCGGTTGATGGCACGCAGGCAGTGGTCATACAGGGAAGAGGTCTCGGTTGTGGTTTGGTATTGAGCATAGCGTTCTTCTTGATCAGCCTTTAACAGTTCCCCTTGAAGAAACGGAAGGCGCTCATTCAGTATCGTTTTATCGCCCGTTGTTTCCACGTAATGAGCCACCACGAAGGGTAGCCAGAGCAGATCGTCTGAAAAGCGAGTCCTCACGCCTCGTCCAGTGGGTGGATGCCACCAGTGCAAGACATCCCCTTCTTCAAACTGATGCTGTGCCGCCAGCAAAATATGGTCACGCGCGATCTTGGGTTGAGCCAAGCACAGCGCCATCACATCCTGCAATTGATCACGAAACCCAAAAGCACCGCTAGATTGATAAAAGCCTGATCGCCCCCAGATGCGGCACGACAATGCCTGATAAAGCAACCAACGATTTAAGACGATATTCATCGCCAGATCAGGAGTTTTGACGCTGACGGCACCTAGAATGCGATCCCAGAACTGTGTGACAGCTTGCCATGCCGCTTCGACCTGTATAGGGTTCCGATAATCCTGAATGTGCTGTAAGGCATGTTCTCGGTCGGTGCCCTGCCCCAAGAGGAAGAAAACTTCTTCACTACCGCCGATTGCCAGATCGACATGAAGTTGAATCACTGCACAAGGATCAAACCCAGCTTCAATGGTACTCGCCAAACCAATCCGATTGAGCGCCGCCGGGTGGCTGACATCACCCAATCGTCCTAGAAATTCCGTGCGATCGGTTGTGACGCCATGCGGGGCTTTGCTCGCTGCCAGAAAAGCGACCCGTTGCCCAAATTCGGCATTGTAATGGTTGTATGCCAGCAATGCGCCGGTGTTGTGGTCATATTCTGGAATGATATACGGTTGCGAGGCACTTCGACTGACGCCAAGCACCCATTCCACATAATAAGTGACGGTGACACGGCGGGGGCGATTCGAAGTATTCTCTAAACGCAACTTGATGATCTTGACAGGCGCATCAACGGCAGCAAAAAGTTGAGTGCGCTGCTTTAGCTCGTGGCTAGAATGCTCAAACTGGGAATAACCAGCGCCATGCCGCACCAAATACGACTGCGTGTCACGGCTGGGTGAAGGCATAGGTGACCACACTTGGGCGGTTTCCTCGTCACGCAAATAGAGCGCTTCGCCGGGGGTATCGGTGACAGGATCGTTACGCCATGGGGTCAGCCTATTTTCGCCACTGTTTGCCGCCCATGTATACCCTGCCCCCGATTCGGAAACGACAAAACCAAACTGTTCGTTGGCAATGACATTGATCCAAGGTGCAGGCGTCACTTGCCCGTCAGCCAGATAAATCACATATTCTTTGCCATCAGCGCTAAATCCGCCCCAACCGTTATCATATTGAAGGTCAGTAGGACGCGCTACCGGGATCGTTGCCGCCAGCGGCTCTCGGTTAGGGAAGGGAGGGGTAAAAACGGGTAGCGAGACCCGTTGGGCAGAAAGTGCGGGCAGTTGTTCCGCGAGTGATCCCCTTTCACCATCTATAATGACACGGGCAACCGTTTCCATTAAAGTCCGAACTTCTGGCGTCATTTGGTCAGGATTCAATACAAAAATGCCGCCCCGCTTATTCATCAGTATCGTGCTATTAGACTCGGTGATCAAGCGGTGAAGTTGCTCTGTGAGTTCTTGCGAATAACTGCTCTCACGCAGATTGAAAATGACCAGATCGATGGGCACTTTTTGATCATGCCAATATCTATGTGCATTCAATATCTCAGTCACAAGTGGCTGTTCTGCAACATCACTGACACGCACAAGAAGGATGGGGATATCGCCAGAAATCCCGTAAGCCCATAAGCCGGATTGCCCTAGTATATTGGCACGCAAGACATCCGCTGATGCCCGCAAGCCACTATGCGGATATAGTAGCAGCGAGAGAAGCTGCTGCATTCGGGCTAACTCAGGCGTACCGATCTCAAGTTGGTGCAAGGACATCTGATTTTGACGGCGCGCAAGTTCGACCGCTCGTTCCAATACTACCCAGTCCTTGTAGCGTTCGGCAAGCATGGTTGCCTCGTTGCGAGATCGAGTGACTAGGGTCAAATAGGCGATGCTGACTCTGCCGTAGGGTTCTAACTCAACATCCTGCGCCAGCGCCATGATCGGATCAAGCGTGACTCCAATCGTTTTGGACAGATCGCCTACACCTTCAAGACTAGCAGGGAATCGTGAATTGCGCCCTCTACCGAGAAAATTGAGCCTACTCCCTTCATATGCGCCCGTGATTGAGATGCTGGAATCCGTGATCAAGAGGTGTCCTAGGTAAATCGGCTCTTCATCAGCTTCGCGCGGTCGTCGATGAAAAAGCAGCATATTGCTGTCCGGCAAGTATTCACTCTCGATAAAAAGCTTATTGAATGCCGGATGGCGTTCTCCTTGGGGCGCAAGCACCACCTCGCCATAACTCGTCACGCGCAAACGACGGGGTTGATCGCTGTGGTTAATTAGGTTGATCTGCCGGATTTCCACATCATCATCTGGGGCAACAGTCACCTGCATATTCACCGTGATATCATGATCGCGGCGCTGAAACTCAGCTTGATGCGGATAAAACGCCACATGCTGATAATCTCGTGGAATTATCGTGGGTTGGTATCCCGCTGACCAGAGCGCACCACTATCCTGATCTTGCAGGTAAACCCATGTGCCCAAACCATCCAAGGTGGTATCCGCCTCCCAACGGGTCAAAGATAAACCTTGCCACTGGCTATACCCGCTACCCACATTGGTGATTAGAGTCGTGAAACGCCCATTCGACAGGCTGTGTACCTGCGATATGGTCGTATCCTCTGGCACTTGCCACGGCGCAATGTTCACCTGAACCGCGGCTACGGCTCGCGGAACTATTTCTATAGGGTGGGGGTCCTCTTGGGGAAGTTGCGTAGGGATTTTTTCTTGTAGCAATAGGGCGAAGCTCTGAACACGGGCATCAGTATGAAACCGCCGAATCATGACATCATCCCGCAGGTAATTGGTCAGTGAAGTTAAAATCATCCCTTGGTGATGCGCCATATAGGATCGGACAATGGCGTGTTCTTGGCGCAGGGGCAACCGTGCGGGCGTATAGTCAATCGCTTCATAATAACCGTAGAGTCCGCGCATTTTGAGCGCGTCAAGGTGATCCATATTCTGGAGGACCGCTTGCGGGCGCAGGGGCAATGCCAGCAGCGAAGCGTAGGGCGTAATCACTAAATCCTCGGCAAAACCTCGTTTGAAGCCTAATTCTGGCACACCAAAGGCATGATATTGATACGTCATATTGTTGTCGAACGCATAATACGAGGACTCAGACACGCCCCATGGCACCTGCTTCGAGTGACCATAAGCGATCTGATCATCAACAGCGGAACGGCAGCTTTGGGTGAGGAAAGTTTGCTCATAACTTTCGAGAAACAGCGTCGGCATCAGATATTCAAACATCGTCCCACTCCACGAAAGGAGGGTGAGGCTATTCTGTACCCGTGTCGCCGGTCGCCCTAAGTGCAGCCAATGACTTGGGGGGACTTCGCGCTTGGCAATTGCCAAGAAACTAGCAAGGCGGGCTTCAGAAGCCAGTAAATCATAGAAGCTATCGTCCAACCGGTCGCCGCTAACATTGTAGCCAATATGAAATACTTTACGACGTGGATTGAATAAAAAACCGAAATCCATCGCCTGAAAGCGCATTCCTGCCCGCGTTGCCAAAGCTTTATAACTCATGAGCATGGCGACAGACTGTGTTTGTGTGTTTTGGAGCTTTTCGGCTAACTGAACGCACCAAAGTTGTGCCTCTTGCAAATGAAGCGTTGACTCCTTGCTTGCTGATAAGTGAGCTTGCAGCTGACTGAGAGAAGCAATCGCTGTTTCACAAATCTTTGGCAGTTCGCGCAGACGGGCTGAAGTCGGAAGCCCCGCCAGCAATGCTTGCCATGCGGCTGCACGCAGCGGATCAATCGAGGATTGCGCAAATAAGGCTGGCGGTTGACTGACCGGCAGCAACCACGGCAGCAATAAATCGATATCGCGCCGCATACTGGTCAAATGGTGATGAACACGCTCAGAAGTGATTCGCAAGCTACTCAACGTTTCAGCATTCGGGGTAGCGGTGTTCGACTCCAGCACAGTAATAATTAAACTAGAAAGGCTTTCCCATGCTTCCTCATTCAACCAAGTTAGGAGCGCCGCCCATTGATCAGGCGTTTCTAAAATGACTTGAATCGTTTGATGGAGCGTCGCCATATAGATGCGCAAATGAGCAGTGGCTTCAGTTTTGCTATTGCTGTAAAGTTCATCGAGTCTTTCTTCCAAAAGTCCTAGAGTATCTAGCAAGCCCTGCCAGCGTTGAGGGCGCATCACAAAAGAGTCGGCAAAACTGAGACACGCCTGCTCAACGACAATCAAACACCCCGCCAGATTACCGCTATCCACCGTCGAAATATAACGCGGTGCCAGCGCTTCTAAATTACTAGTATCGTACCAATTGAGGAGATGACCTCGGTAGTGTTCTAGTTGGTCAAGGGTATCGAAAGTCGCGTGTAAGCGCGTGATGAGATCACGTTGTCCCGTATAACCCAAATCATAAGCCGCCAATGTCGATGTGAGCAACAAGCCAATATTGGTCGGGGATGTGCGATGGGCGACAAGGCGGGGCGCATCTTGAAAATGATCGGGCGGCAACCAATGATCTTCAGGACCCACCATTTGCTCAAAAAAGAGCCACGTCTGTCTGGCAAGGTGTCGCAAAGCCGTCTGCTGATCGACCGAGAGCTTCGGATTAGCATGGTTTTTGGGGAGGCTTATCCTATGGGCAATTTCTGGCGAAAAGAACCATAAGGCTAAGATTGGCAGGGCGATAGGGAGAATGGCGGGATTTGCCCCCACGATGAGCAACAGGAGTAACACCGCAAATAACGGAACGACAAGCATCTCACGCCAAGTGGCTTGTGAACCTTGTTCGGCGCGAAACGATTGAGCGGTTTGAGCAGCAGTTGTCCATTGCAGCAGTTGCCTGCGGGTAATGAACAAGCGCACAAGGGTCGTGATGATAGCACTCGCCGCCAATGACGCTTCATAAGGCAGAAAAACCAATGCCAACAACCAACGCAGCGCGTCAGTACCGCGTGAGCGCAACACGGAGACTAAGGACTGAGTGGAAGAACGGCGGTACAAGCCGGAATAAAGCGACAAGAAAAGCGGGAAACCGAGTGTTGCCAGAACGATTATCGTCCAGACGATTGCCGAACCAATTAACCCTAACCATGCAGTGCCGAGCAGCAAGAGAAGCACTGGATTGACTAAGGTGCGCCGTAGATTGTCAAAGATTTTCCAGCGATCTAGGGTCGAAAAAGAATTCGGCATCGTTTCGCCAGCTTTGCCGGTCGGAATGCGGTGTAGCAACCACGGCAATAATTGCCAGTCTCCACGCATCCAACGGTGCAAACGGCGCGTATGTCCCACATAACGAGCAGGATACTCTTCAAGGAGCATGATATCGCTGACGAGCGCGACACGGGCGTGAATGCCTTCAAAGAGATCATGACTTAAGAGCGCGTTTTCAGGTATTCGATTTGCAAGGCATAACTCAAGAATATCGACATCGTAAATGCCTTTGCCCACATAACTCCCCGCGCCAAATAAATCTTGATAGACATCGGAAACAGCATGGGTATACAAATCTAACCCAATATCGCCCGCAAAAATCTCCGTGAAGCGCGTTCGATTGGCGCTGGACGGTTTGATCTCGATCCGAGGTTGCAGAATAGAATACCCAGAAACCACCTTGCCCTGCACGGGATCATAGACTGCCCGGTTGAGCGGATGAGCTAGGGTGGCAACAAGACGACGTGCCCCCCCTTCTGGTAAAATCGTATCTGCGTCTAGGGTGATCACATATTTGATGTGGGGTAACACACTCAAGTCACCGAACTGCACGACATAAGAGGTGGTTTCGGCTCCGCGCAGCAAATGATTGAACTCCATTAATTTGCCACGCTTGCGTTCCCATCCGATCCAACTGCCTTGCGACGCATTCCATTGACGATGACGATGAAACAGGTAAAACGGGGAATAATCACCCAGTTGATATTTGGCGTTGAGTGCCGCGATGCCTGTTTGAGTGTAGTCAATTAAATTTTCGTCTTCGGGCATATCTTGAGAAGGTGCGTCGGCGTAATCGGTCAACAGTGCGAAATACAACGATGAGTCGGTGTTCCGCAAATGATGCATTTCTAACTGTTGTAGTAACGAGTCCACCTCGTCGGTATCGGTCAACAAGGTGGGGATAACCACCATTGTCCGATAATTTTGTGGGATACCGTCCTCGAAATCCAAGCGAGGTAATACACGCGGCGCGATTCTTTCCGTCACCGCCCAGTTCACAATGGTGCTGGCAATCGAGGTCGCAGGTAAAAAGGTGAGCAAGCCGATGCCAAGAATTTGCAGGAGGCTATCGCCAGTCGATGCCACATAATTCACAAAAACAGCCATCAGCAGCAAAATGAGCAAGCCCATGCTCAGGAAGTAAAGAGGTGTCGGGTGTGTCAGAAGCCATCTGCGCACTGCGCGCCGCCCCGCAGCACGATACTGAAACGAATCCTCTAACTGGCGACGACCGTCCCCAATCAGATAATAACCAACATGCTGTTGAGAAGAAAAAGGCGGTGCCGCTTGACTGAGCATGATTGCTTGCTTTGCAATATTTTCTTCAGTCTTTTTTGTCCGACGGGCGAGACGCTCAATCACTTCTCGATAGCGGTTGCGCGTTTCAAAATCCATCGTTGTATAAATGTTTGCCGGATCTAGCCGGAGGATTTGCTCCACGAGGCTGACCTGCTCAAAGAACACTTTCCAATCTTGGACGGCGAGTAATCGTAAACTTGTAATGCAAAAACGCACTGCGCTATCTGCCCCAACGGCGGGTGTGGGGGATGTGAAGGTTTGGGTATCATCATGAATAAGCTCGGCGAGCGTATTCGCTAAGCTGCTCAAAATATTCAAACGCAGCATCGTGGGGAACGCCCACAACTCGCCCATCGTTAGCGGCACCTCTGCTTGGAACGCTTGGAGTAGCTGCACAACCTGCTCCATATCAAGCCGGTCGCGCGCATAGTCAATGAATTCATGAGCAAGCGCATAGTTTCGCGGGGTATTCATCCATTCGCGAGTTGCGAGTTTTGGCAATTCGGAATAATAGCCCAGGGGCATATCTTCCTGAACTTGCCGGATAGCCTGCTGCACAATTTGAAAGTTATCCATCAACCATTCTGCTGCATAGGTGGGCGGCAACTCCGCTTGACTACTTGCGCTGAACTGCTGATAGGCAGCGATGATGATCTGTTCGTGTTCTAACAATCGATTAAGCAGCAGTGGTTTGCCCATTGCCTTTTCAGCGAGAATATATTCTTGCGCTAGACGATGAGCAAGCGTTGTCGCAAAATCTTCACTGAGGGTTTCTTGCGTGGCGGTGGTTTGCACAACATCTCCTGCAATTGAGTTAAATGTCATCTGCTTGTCGGACAGGCTGTCTGGTTTCCGTTTCTCCGCGTGCGGTCTCTGCTGAACCTTGGAGTAGGTCTTGGACGATCAACAAAGGGGTTGTGCCATTGGTGATAAATCGACTGGTGATACTCCCATAGGGCCATCGTGCCTCGCCAGAATAACCATGAGCGCTCAATATCAGCAGATCGATTTGCTCTTGCTCGCTCACGCTCTGGAGCGTAGCCGCAACATTGTCGCTCACCAATAATCGTGTCTGGGTATTCATCGCTAAGCGCGTCCGAACCTGTTCTAAATAGGTATTGCCTTCGCTTTGGTTACGTTCAATAAAGCGATTGATGAGCGCCGAATCTTCTTGGCTTAGCGGCATCAGGCGCGCCATTTCAGGTTTACTGACCACATGTACTAGCAAAAGTTCCGAGTGATACACCTCAGCAAAAGCTGCTGCCATCATCAGTGCCGACCCTGCTCTTTGCGATCCATCCAAGGGAGCCAGCAGTCTGTGATAAGTTAACTCGTCAGTGGTAGCCGCAAAAGGTTGGCTTGTCCGAATAATCAGAGTTGAAATTCGTACTCGCTGAAGAATGTGTTGGACTAGGCTGCTCACCCCTTCCCCATTGAGATCCGTTTCGCCATAACCACTCAAAATCAGCAAATCTGCTTGCGCGGAATGTGCCACTTCGACGATTTTCTCGACAGCATTCCCTTCGAGAATCATAGTTTCTGTAGGCACACCACTGGCGTTTAAGCGAGCCTGAACGGTCTCTAAATACAAATTAGCTTCTGAGCGCTTCAGATACCAATCGAGCGGATCTGTTTTGGGTAACCGAAGTGACGGGGCAGGTTGTTGCAAGATGTGCAAAAGCGTAATTTTGGACTTAAACGCTTTGGCAATTGCAATAGCGTGAGGCAATACACATTCGGCGAGTGGCGAACCATCTAAAGGAACGAGAATATAACCCAACATAGGTTCCTCCTAAAATTTCGTGGTATTGTTGTAGCTGTTGAATAACAGTCCCCCGATTTATGCTATCCCATAGGATACAGTTTCAAGGGTAGAGGAGCATTTCGTTTTACAGGCGTACACGGCGACGGCGGCGATAAAATCCTCCGAAAAGCAGCAGGATAATCACGGCACCGACGAAGGCAACGAACATATCCGCCCATGCCAAGGTAATCCCACCGCTAAAGGCGTCTGGCACGGGAATACGCAGCAGAGTAAACAGAAAGCCGCCCACCAGCGCGCCCAATAAACCGACGATAACGCTAGAACCAAACCCGATACCGTAGCCACGAATGAGTAAACCCGCGAGCAATCCCGCAACTAATCCGATGATCACCCATGTAATGATCTGCTCTGGCACAAATGTTATCGTTACAGACTGGTCCATTTGGGAGTCCTTTCAACAAATCGCTCAAAGAACGACTGAAGCAAAATGCCAACATAGGGCATAATAATGAAGTATAGGACGTTGACTCAACTGAGACATCCTTCTTTAAGTGGATTTATGAGTAGTCCGATAGATCGATCTTTTTTACTTTTATGGATTGTCTAGCCAATGGCCCCATGCCGCAAGTCTTGTGGGAACTTGGCTTAGACACAAGCTAAGTTCCCACATGGAACAATGGTTTAAGCAAAAGCTAGAACCAGTCGGACGACAGAAGCATTATGTCCTCACCCCAGAGCCGCTTGATGAAAAATAAAAGTGACTACTCAGGTATAGAAACAGAAGAAAATAAATAAGGAGGCATGAAGACGTGAAGAAAAACAGGAAAATACCCCTCGAAACGTGGGTGTAGGGGTGGATTAGGCGCTTGTCAATCGTTCGTTAACATGAAAGTTCACGCGCCGAATATCCACCCATTTGCCGGCAACGGTCATTTCCGCCTTTATTACCGACCGTTTTTCAGCCTGAGCAGTTACAAATAAAAAACATTCCCACAGCAGCATTTCTTTATGAGATAACATAACAACATGAACAGTTATCCGATTTCTATTGACAACGGACGTGCGAGTTTGTATATTCTAGTCATTGTAGAAAAGTTTTGAGTGACCACCGTGCAATCCATCTGGGCACGAAATATTTCCTGTTTAATGCCTGTCAACAACGCCTTCAGGGATGTTCTTGTTGGCTCTAGGAAAGTGTTGCTCAGTCCCCTTTTCTATACTATTGATCTTGTGACCCATTTTTCACCCCCCCCATGTGTAGTAATTTTGTGCGCTCACTGTGCGCTCATTCATTTGGGCTGGCAAATCGTAGACGACAATCGTCTGCCCCGACGTCGCTAGACGCTCCTTTGATTCCTATTGTTCGTGCTTAATTCACGACAGGTACCTGTCGTGTACTGCCCCATTGCTGATTCATAGCTTACAAGGAGACTTCATGGTATTCGGTTTGGTCATCCTGCTTCCCTTTTTGCTTGCCCTCGTGGTGAGCAACCTAAAACTACGGGCTTCCCTGCTTGGAGGACTCGCCGCCGCCACGATGGGAATCTTGTTCGCCCTGTCTCTAGCACAGCTACCCTCAGTGGCAGAATCCGGCGCATCGACGTTCATCCTCCCGTGGATACCGGAAATTGGGTTGACACTCTCGTTATATATTGATGGCTTGGCGCTCTTGTTTGTCCTGCTAATCACGGGGATAGGCACAGCCGTCATGTTTTATGCGGGAACCTATTTTGACGATGGACGGACAGCCGGACGCTTCCTCGCCCTCTTGCTGGCGTTTACGGGCAGTATGTTGGCGCTTGTCCTTGCTGGCAATGTGCTTACCCTCTTCATCGCGTGGGAACTCACCAGTATCACCTCGTTTCTGCTCATCGGCTTTTATAGTAAAGATGAAGCGGCACGGCGCGGGGCATCACAAGCCCTCATGATCACGGCTGGCGGCGGGCTAGCGCTCCTCGTGGGGTTGTTGTTGATGGGCAGCGCTGGTGGTTCGCTCGAAATTGTCGATCTGCTGGCAAATGGCGACATGCTCCGCGCTCACCCTTGGTATAGCGGCATGGTACTCCTGATTCTCGTGGGCTGCTTCAGCAAAAGCGCCCAGTTTCCACTGCACTTTTGGCTTCCGGGGGCGATGTCGGCACCCACCCCCGCTAGCGCCTTTCTCCATTCTGCAACAATGGTCAAGGCAGGGATCTACCTGCTGCTACGACTTTCGCCAGCATTGGGCGATACCGCCCTATGGAACACTATTCTGACTGTCGTCGGCGTGGTCACATTATTTGTCGGCGCAGTGCTGGCACTGCGTCAGCGCGATCTCAAAGCGATACTCGCCTATTCGACGATCAGCCAATTGGGTGCCTTTGTCGCTTTGATCGGTTTACCACATGGAGAAGGCATAAAAGCCGCCCTTGTCGGTGTCCTTGCGCATGGGTTGTACAAATGTACGCTCTTTCTCGTCGCGGGAGCCGTCGATCATGCCACCGGAACGCGGGACATTACGATGTTGGGTGGGTTACGTCGGTCAATGCCGGGTTTTGCGGTGGTCACGGCGGTCGCGGGGTTGTCGATGGCGGGCGTACCGCCGTTATTCGGCTTTATCGCCAAAGAACTGTTGATTGAAGCCGCCGAAATCAATCTATTGATGTTGGCAATCGTCGTCGTCAGCGCCGCCTTCACCGTGACGGTGGCAATACGCCTCTTTTGGGATGTCTTTGTGCGTCCACCATCACCAGAAGAACAGGAACATCTCCACCCACATGAATTGCCTCGTTGGATGGTTGCTGGACCGGCACTCTTAGCAGTCGCTTCAGTTATTGCCGGGATTGGCATCAGCCCACTGATCACACCCCTGATCGAACCAGCGGTCGGCAAACCGATCAGTCTCTATTTATTCCCGCCGAGTGGCATCAATATCGCCTTTGTCCTCAGTATGACGGCACTGGCAATCGGTACAGGGGTGTTTTTGGCGCGCCATCGATGGTTGGCATGGCGACTGCCCACCCTGCCAAGTGGAACCCAAATTTATAGCAATGGCATCCGTGCTGTGGAGCGGTTTGGGGATCTGCTGCTTACGTCACAAGGCGGAAAGATCCGTTACTATCTGAGCGCGATCCTCACCGCTGTGGTTTTACTCCTAACCATTGCGATTGTTCAAATTTTGCCGTTCGAGACGGAAGCCATCGTGCTGAACAACGCATCGGATATATTGAAAGCCGTCCTACTTGTACTAGCGCTTGTCGCAACCGGTGCCAGTATCGTCTTTGAACGCCATTTATTGGCGGCGTTATCACTGGGCGTGGCGGGCTATGCTATTGGCGGCATTTTCCTGCTCGAACCCGCTCCCGATGTCGCACTCGTACAATTTTTGGTCGAGACACTGGCGACCGTACTCATCATCCTCATTCTTGCGCGTACCAGCCCCGAAGAACGTCAACAAGCCATCGCCAAATTATGGGGGCAAACACGATGGGGACTGGTGCGCGACTTAACCATTGCCACCGCACTCGGTTGTGCGATGACACTCTTCGCGCTGGCAGCGGTGAACAGTCGCCCAACACCTAATACGATTGCCGCGTGGCATCTGGAAAACGCACTGCCCCAAGTGGGGGTCAATGATGTGGTCGCCGCCATCGTCACCGACTTTCGCGGCACCGATACCCTCATCGAAATCACTGTCTTTGGCATCGCCGCATTGGGCGTGTTGACGCTGCTAGCGCGACCTGCCCCCGGCAAAATTACCCGTTTAGTAGTGCGCCGACGCAAACTATTCGAAATGATCTCTGTTCCAGCAAGCGATAGCGCCGAAATCGAAACGCCGGACAGATATCAAGCGCGCTTTACTGACCCCGTTACCCAACTCGGTGCGCTTTTGGTACTGCCATTTTCTGTCGTCATCGCGCTGGCGCATATCGCCTATGCGGGTGTTGCGCCGGGGGATGGCTTCACGGCGGGCGTGATCCTCGGATTAGGGGTGACATTGTGGTTTGTGGTGTTCGGTTATCAAGAGACCAAAGCGCGCTTACGTTGGCTCCAACCTACCCCCTTGATCGGGACCGGTATCGCCCTCGCCCTTGCCAATGCCGCGCTCCCCATCCTCTTCGGAAGGGAATTCCTCGCCTTTACCCAAATCAAAGGCATTTCTGTGGCGGATATCAAAATCGCGTCAACCTTGTTATTCGAGATCGGCATCTGCCTGACGGTTTTTGGCGGTGTCAGCATGATTATGGAAGCCATTTCTCACCCAAAGGAGTGCGAACCGTTATGAACACGCTATTTGCAATTGCCACCGGAATTATGTTCGGTATGGGCATCTTTCAACTCTTACGCCGTGACCTGATCAAATCCGCAATGGGTTTCTATATTCTATTTACGGCGATCAATTTCCTGTTCCTTGCGGTCGGGGCATATGACGGCATCATCGCACCTTATGTCAATGCCAGCAACCAAATGAATGAACAGTCCAGCGATCCCTTGGTACAGGCATTGATCTTGACGGCAATTGTCATCAGTTTTGGCTCCTATGCCCTCCTGCTCGGTCTGATAGCGGTGTCGTCGCATCGTTTTCGCACCATTGACAGCGACAACCTTGACCGTCTGAAAGGGTAAACGGATGAACAATGCCTTACTTTTGGGTCCGATCTTCTTTCCGCTTGGCGGTGCCGCGTTAGGCATACTCCTTGTGCGTAACCGTACTTATCAGCAGATGCTCGGTCTGCTCGTAGGGGTGCTGGCGTGGTTGTGCAGCATCGCCATCCTGCTGGCAAATCTAAACGGAGACATCCTCACCTACAATCTCGGCGGGTGGGTGCCTCCCTATGGCATCGTACTCGTCGCGGATTTACTCACGTCGCTGTTTGCCGTCATGGCGACCACCGTGATGGCGGCGGGCATTCTCTATATGCTCGGCTGCCGAGACAAAAGTGTCGCAGTCCCCGCTTTCATGCCTTTGTTCCTCTGTATGGGCGCGGGTTTGAATGGCGCACTCTATACCGGTGACATCTTCACGATGTTCGTGTTCATCGAATTGATGGTGATCGCCTCCGTCATTCTGGTCGCGATCTCCGACAATCGACTCGGTTTAGAAGCGGCGATCAAATACCTGTTCATCAGTGCGATGGGAACGCTGTTTCTGCTGACGGGGATTGCCGCGCTCTATGCCAGCTTCGGCACCCTCAATATGGCGGATATTGCGCGGTTGCTGGCATCGGGCAACCGACCCGTGTTATCACAAGCGGCGGCAGTCATGCTGATGTGCGCCTTCCTGCTCAAAAGTGCCGTTTTCCCGTTTCATTTTTGGCAACCGGACTTTCACACGGCTGCCCCAACGCCAGTTCACGCGGTCCTCTCGTCAGTGGTGGTCAAAGTGGGCATATACGGCTTGATCCGAATCACCACGCTGATGTTCACCGATGAAACCCCCTTAATCCACAGTTTATTACTGGTCTTGGGGGTGATTGGCATCTTTTTCGGCAGTCTAGGCGCTTTACGCACCTATGACGCCAAACGCCTGCTGGCATACTCCACTTTTGGTCAAATCGGGTTCATCCTCGTCGGTATTGGTTGGGGCGCGCCGGCGACACTGGCGGCAGCACTCATCTACGCCGTCAATCATTCGTTCATCAAATCCGCTTTGCTGATGATCACCGGCGTGATTGCCAGCCGAACAATGACCAAAACATCCCGCCTTTCCGAGATTGGCGGCGTTGGCAAATCAATGGGTTTCACCAGTGGTTTATATTTGATTGGGGGCTTGGCATTGGCAGGGGTACCCCCGCTGAATGGCTTTATCAGCAAGGTCACATTGGTGCAAGGGGGGATCGAAACTCAACAATGGCTGACGCTGGGACTCGTAGTTGGTGCTGGCACGCTCACCTTGCTGTATATGACCCGCACATGGCAATTGATTTTTAAGCAAGAGCCGGATGAGAAGGTGCAAATAAAGCCTTATGGCGACAGTATTCTTGCGCCTACCCTGCTCATTGGGGTCTGTATTATGCTGGGTTTGTTCGCCTCGCCCCTCATCAATCTCGCGCTACGGACAGTAGACCAAATAGGTGATCCATCCCGCTATATCCGCGCCGTCCTAGGAGGTTGAAATGAGCAATACTGTTATTCCGGCTATTGTGATCGGCATCGCTTGGATGATCATCACCAGCCGTTTGACGCTGGAAAGTTTTTTGGTTGGCTGTGTCGTTGGTATAGCAATCGTGGTCTTGATGGGTCAGCGACAGCTAAACATTCGTTGGAAACGACTGCCCGATCAAGGTTTTGCGCTCTTGGTCTATATCATGATTCTCTTACGTGACATCACCCTCTCCGGTGTCGATGTCACCCGCCGAGTGCTGGCTCCTACGATGCCGCTCAATCTGGGGATTATTGCGGTTGAAACACAGGATGAGCAGCAAGACCCCTTCCTCGCCGCATTAAGCGCGGATGTAATTACACTCACACCGGGGGAACTAGTCGTTGAGTTGGAAAATAACCACACGATGTATATCCACTGTCTTGATGTCGATATGAGCAGCAAGAGCGCTGATCTTCAACAGACAAAGAGATTGAAATTATTCAAGCGTATCTTGGGGAGATCATCATGAGTGAATTCGCGCAGATTGTAATCCAAATCGCACTCATCATTATGGTGGCGCTGCTACTACCGTGCGCCTATCGCTTGTTTGCCGGTCCCAGCGCTGCGGATCGCTTGTTGGCGGTCGATACGATTACAACGTTGTTGATCGGCATTATTGTCCTGTTGGCACTGGTGCAAAAATCAGAATTTGTCGTTGATGTCGCGCTGGCATTGGCGGCATTTTCGTTCATAGCAACCCTCGCTGTTGCACGCTATCTATCCGAAGGCAGGATGTTCTAATGGTCACCGAAATACTTGGTCTCATCTTCATTGGTCTGGGAGTATTTTTTTCGTCTGTAGGCGTAATCGGACTGATCCGACTGCCCGACGTCTATTCCCGAAGCCATGCTTCAGGCAAAGTGGCGATACTCGGCATTTTCGGATTGCTCGCTGGAAGCGCGTTTCTTTTTCCGGGGACAACCCTCAAGGTCATTGGGCTGGGGGTGTTCCTGCTGATCGCTACCCCTGTGGCTTCTCATGCCATTGCCGCAGCAGCATATCGATCCGGGGTGCCCTTGATCCAAACCAAACGCGATGATCTTGCGGCACGGTCAATAGCGGGCACGGCATCAGGGGAGCAACAAATCTAGTGCTGCTCTCCCTCTAGGTAACACCTCACCCATTATTTACCAATGACGATGCTGTCAGTGGCACCACCCAATGATGCGTCCCCGCCCCCACCTCATGGGTGATGCCACTGACAGCATCCCCGTTCAGAGTCGTCATGCCCGCACGCGGCAAAATGACCGTCGCGGTCGTCTTGGGTGGCACGACAATCGTATATTCAAAGGCACCATTTTCTAGCGTCCAGTCCGACACCAAAGTCCCATACAAGGTGTCGAGGCTGGCACGGGCGAACGTCAGTCCACCGCCCGGCTGTGGGCGCAAAATCGCATGTTTGTAGCCCGGTGCTGCCGGAGCAAGCTCGATCCCCGCGACTATGTTATACAACCACGCCCCAATCGAGACTACTTTTAAACCACCGCTGGATCGTTCGGTAGCTTCCCCCATCCTCCGCCCACCGCGACATCCCTAACATCGTCGCTCGTCCGTTCATGTTCAACAGCGCCAGCACAATGATCCGCATTTGGTGCAGACTCGTTCGTGAAAGCAGGGGTGTCAAACAGGCGGTTAATGCTATAATCTCGTTCATGGGTTTTCCGGTTTGGTGTTTTTGTGAGAGATCTCACTTTACCGGAAAATCCCATTTTTTCGCCTGCCTTTTTTGGCGAAGGTATTGACCAAGAGACATGAATTCTGATTTAGAGCTTTACAACGCCATGACAGGCGAAGTTATTTTAAATTTCAGCAATATATACCCGCTTGCCCCGATTATGGACATTGCTTTTAGCCCTTTTGGAAACCTAATCGCAACTGCTCATGTCAATAGCTTCATTAATTTATGGGCAGTTATAAAAGATGCTGGGGGGCTATAAATTTCCTCCAATACAGATTACGATTTACACACTTGGCGTTACGCCCATGACGGCGTGAGTCGGCTAATGAACTATAATATACCGTGAGTGCCCAGAGAAAAAATCGGGTTTAAATTTTGGAGAACCACAAAGCTTGTTGGGTTCTAACTGCTATCTGGAGCAATAGGAGAAGAATGGGACGATTTCGATAGGAAAACCCGAGAATTTGTTCGTATTTTGTTCTTGACGTCCATCACCAATCAATCGATCTGGACTCAGCCGTAATCGGGACAGTTGAGCCATTCTCCAACAGATCAGCGATGATCGGTTAAACCCGCCGCCATGGCGGGAGTGCGTTGACAATGCTTGAGCGACAAACTTACGGCTCACAACCGATCAACCAAGTTGTCCAGTCCTGGGTTGACCAGCGCGTCACACATTTCGGTCATTTCGGTAGTCGTATAAAGCGTCGTGATCGCGCAGTTTTATCTAGTTCACTTTGTTGTTCAGCACTCAATTCGCGGCGCAGTATTCGCGGCATCTTTTCCTCCTGCAGCGACTTTACCTCATTCCTCCTTTTTGCCGTATTAATTCGCAAATCTCCATCAAATGGTAGTGGTTTACTTGTAGTTTTAACATTATTTTAGAAGGATACTCTCGCGACGAACTTGACATCAGCATCCTGGAGCACAATAATGGACCGTAGCTCAGTCGCCAAAGGTGGTCATGTCATCGATCAAGCCCTATGCTCTCGTGCTCGTGTTGTTCTACGTTCTATTAATTATCTTCGTTGCTCGGAATAGCGTGAACGCGCCATACTTTGACGAATGGTATCCTAGTTTGGAAGTCGCAGTCGCCAGCCACAACGGTACGCTCTCCATCGATCAATTATTTCGCCAACATGTCGAGCATCGCATTGTTCCAACACTGGTATTGACAGCGATCAATGCCCGCCTCACTGATTGGGATTTGCGCGTTGAGATGTTCGCCGGCATAGCGCTTGCTGGCGGCAGCTTCCTGATGCTCGCGAGTTTACTGCCGTAGCGTCGTCGCTGGCTTACAGCGACCGTTGCCGCAGCACTCATATTCGCCCCCGATCAGGAATGGCTCTGGGCGTTTATTACGTCATCGCGTTTCGGGCTGTTTTTCAGTGTCATGTCCATTTTGGTCGGCGCAGCGCAAATGGTGGCTTCTAGCCCTACTTGCGTCGACAATTGCTTCATGGTCTATCGGTTGGGGGGTGTTGGCGTTCTTGCCAGTGGGCATGCTGCTTTGGCGCTCGGAATGGTTGGACGCGCAACGGCGCGTCCGCTGTGTTATCCCCCAAACCAGACACCCCGTTGGGTATCCCTACGGGACAAATCGTCGAACGGGTCTCTAATCTGACATTGGCGTAGTCGTTACGCTGATCTGGGCGGCACAATGCCCAAAGACCTACCCACTATCGAGAGCATGAGGAAACTCGAAAGTGCGAAGAAGATGCGCCTCGCCGTCCCGAAGAAGCCGAGTCCGGGCGACGAAGCATTGTAGGGTTTGCACGGTCTGAATGGCTTTCGTAGACAATCACAACATCGTAACGGCGCATCCTGGCGATGGCGAAACCCACCGAAAGTATCACGTCAGAGGGTTTCACAGCCTAGGTGATGCCATAGCCCTGCTTCATGGAGGACGTGCAGCCGTTTGAGGTTGTGTCTGATTCACTGTGTAGCATGCGTACTCGTGTTGCACATAAAAAACGATCTTCGTAGCTTGCGGCATACGGAGATCATTGTACGTGTCGGGCTATTAATCGCAGGGTCTTTCTGAGTTAAGCTTTAAGCCTCATCATCAATAGAAGTTAGCGCTTAGTGCTTAAAAAGACTGTAACTACACAGGTTGAAAAACGTTCGGTAATAAAGGGAGAAAGGACCGTTGGCGGCAAATGGGGGGATATTCGACGCACAAACTTTCATGTTAACGAACGATTGACAAGCGCCTAATCCACCCCTACATCCACGTTTCGAGGGGTATTCTCCTGTTTTTCTTCACATCTTCATGCCTCCCTATTTATTTTCTTCTGTTTCTATACCTGAGTAGTCACTTAAAAAGACTGTAACTACACAGCTACCCCTAATCGCCCGACCCCTTCTCCCAGCCGCTTCGCTTTTGGAGAAGGGGAGAAACGCGGTAGAAAGTCCCTCGCCCCTTGTGGGAGAGGGATTTAGGATGAGGGGTGTGTAGTTACAAAAGACTGTTAGCCTGCAAGTACATTGTCAAATCACACTTCAGTGTAGGGTAAGTGCCCTAGTCGTAATTCATAGATGAAGAGCACGAAGAACACAACCGATATTACCAAAATGAATACGCCACCTGTCATAACCCCTGTGGCAACATTATCCCAGCCGTATGCGGAGAGCAGATTTCCCCGAAGGGTACTGCCCGTCAACATCGTGGTGCGAAGGTTTGAGACTGTTGCTAATCGTGCTTGTGCGTCTTCAATTAAAGCTTGATCACCAGCTTCCGTGGCTGTGGCTACCTCGCCACGCAATCCGCGTTGTATTCCGCCTAGGGTTGCGTAGACAGCGCCCGGATAGCCCGCCTCATCGGCGGACTCGCGCATGTGTAATCCTATCAACGCTGAGTAAGCTTGGGCTTGGTTGCCAGTAGTGAGGACTTGCCCGGCATTCTCGACGAGTCCGGGGATCGCTCGTTCTTCGTCAGAAAGCCCGTCTGCTGCCCCAAAAGTGATCTGCTGAGTTGCCAGTTCGTTGCGAATGTTATCTTGTATGAACCGTCCGAATAACACTGCGCCGCCACCGGCTACGAGACCTCCGATAGCGAGAATGAGCCATAGTAATAACACTCTAGACCACATTGCCGCTGAGAGACGTTTGTTCAGGTGTTTCATGATGTGACTCCTTTTGGTGATATTTTAAGGATGGTGCCAATTACTATCGCGGAATTTTAGTACACCGCGTTATATTTCCAACTTCTAGCGTAATGGTTTGGCGATTGCATAGAAGACAACAAATTTCTAAATTCTCTTCGCGCCATAGCCCAACACTAGATTAAAAGCGTGCATGAACAAGGAATAGCTATCCTCCTGTCACCGTATAGCATTACAGCATGAGAGACCTTTATGACATTTTAGTAACCATCTTAAGACGCTTCAGATCAAGTGAGTTGACTTAAACCCAAGGCGCATCTTCAAGAAGGTATTTTTGAAAAGCCTTCTACATTATCTATTAAAACAAGAGTACACTGTAGTGAGATTCATCACACATATAGCGTACAACTATCACATTGCCAAATGACATTTTCTGTTGGGCGACATGACATTTGCAATAGCTGACAAAAAGAGCGTGTGACACTCCGCAACCGCTAAAGCGGCGCGGCTTCTTGTGGAGCCTTTCGGCTCCAAATAGCCGCGACACTGACAGCAAGCGATCACGATTCTCGCTTTCACGAGCTACTTGCCGGGTGTCCCCCGGAACTAACGGCGGT
>JBBRTY010000022.1:0-31565 GCA_038248285.1 Aggregatilineales bacterium | reverse complement strand
TCCCCACCCCGTCCGACCGAAGGTCGGCATCCCCTCCCCACTTCGTAGAGAGGGGACTTTTAAGAACTGTTGTGAGCCGTTCTCTCCCCCTCTACATAAGCGAAGCGACCAATGGGGAGGGGGCGCTGACCGAAGGTCAGATGGGGTGGGGATAATCAAATCTGTGATTCACTGAGTTTAGTTCAGAATAGGATAAATATGTTACGTTGGATCATTTTAGTAAGTTTCGCTTTCCTTTTTTGGAGTCCTATAACGGTCATGCAAGCGCAAACAACAGGCGCATCCTTCTATCGAATGGTAGGGTATTACACGTCATGGGCAATGTATGGACGCCAATATTTTGTTACCGACATCCCGGCTGCCCAACTCACCCATATCAATTATGCCTTTGCCAATATCTCAGAAACGGGCGATGTCGTTTTGGGAGATGAATGGGCAGATGTCCAGTTCCCTTATCCTACCGATGTCGATAGTGATCCGCTAAAAGGCAATTTCCATCAGTTCCAAGTTTTGAAAGAAGCGCACCCACATTTACAAACGTTGATCTCCATTGGGGGTTGGACATGGTCAGGGCGTTTCTCAGACGTAGCGTTGACACCAGAAGCGCGCGCCCATTTCGCCCAGTCTGCCGTTTCATTCATGATCGAGTACGGTTTTGACGGCATCGACTTAGATTGGGAATACCCCACCGGCAACGGACTAGCCACCAACGTCGTTCGCCCTCAGGACCCTGAAAACTTTATCCTATTACTGGCAGAACTGAGGGCACAATTGACTGCTCAAAGTGAACTTGACGGCGGACGACCTTATATGTTGACCATTGCCGCGAGCGCCAATCGCACGTCCTATGAATCGCTCGACTGGGAACGTATTCACCCTTTGCTCGACTGGATAAATGTAATGACGTATGACATGAGCGGCGGGTGGAGTACCGAAACAAGTTTCGCTGCTCCTTTATATCCCTCCCCCAATAGTCCAGAAGGAAGCACTAGTGTCGATGAAACCTTGCAGGGCTTCTTGCGAGAAGATATTCCGTCAAACAAAATCGTGATGGGTGTCCCTTTTTACGGCACTGGTTGGACGGTTGGGTCATCTGAAAATAATGGATTGTTTCAAGCCGTTACCGGTCTCGCATCCGGCACATGGGAACCCGGCAGTCTGGAGTACGAAGACATCGCCACCAATCATCTAAGCAAATTTGAACGTTTCTGGGATGAAGACGCCCAAGCAGTCTGGCTATATGATGCCGAGAACCAGATCGTGATCACCTACGACGATCCGGAAACAATGGCACTGAAAGCCAACTATGTGCGCTATCATGCGCTGGGTGGGATTATGTTTTGGGAGCTTAGCCAAGATGATGCTCAAAACACCTTGATGACCACGCTTTACGACACCCTGAATGCCCCCTAAAAGCTAAGAAGAAACGCCAGCGATCTCAATACTATCGCTGGCGTTTCTTTTTTTTGTGGATGCAATTACGTCGGATTTGACGGGCGATTTGGCTCGCGCAACAGTTGGTAGCACACTGCGCCAATAATTGCCCCAATAAACGGCGCTGTCCAATAGACCCATTGATGATCCAAAACGCCACCTATCAATGCGGGACCAAGTGAGCGTGCCGGATTCATCGACGCGCCACTGATGAGACCGCCCCACAGCGCATCCAACGTCACCGTAAAACCAATGGCGAGCGCGGCAGGGGTGCCGACTGCTTTGGTATCCGTCGCTACCGAGATAATCACGAACATCAAGACAGCAGTCAGCAAAACCTCTACGCCAAAAGCTTGCCAAGGCGACCCCGAAGGGACGGTCGCACTCACCCCGACGGTGCCCCCCAACAACACTTGAATCGTGATAGCCCCCAATACCGCCCCTGCGACCTGTGCCAGTACATAGTAAATCACTTCACGACGGGGAAAATGCCGCGTGACGGCAAATGCAACTGTCACAGCAGGATTAAAATGCGCCCCCGAAATATGCCCTAGCGCGGCGATCATGACCGTGACGATCAAGCCAAAGGTGAGTGCAACCCCAACATGGGTTATCGCCTGAGTTTGAGCATTCACCATGATCGCACCGCAACCTGCCGTCACCAATCCATAGGTGCCGATGAATTCAGCACCAGACCGTCTCAGCAGTCCATTATCCAATCAACTCCCCTTTCCCCCCGTTAAGCATAGCTTTGTTAGCCTCTAAAAGTACTAACCCGCGCCGTCACGCAACATCTTCGCAAATTCATGCGGCATCCCGCCCACAAGCGGTGTCGCCTCAATCGCTTGGGCCGCGCGCTCAATATCATATGGTACACGCACAAATTCTACTTGCAGGTCAGTACCGTTCGCCGTCAAAACCACATAGCCAGCACGCGGATCGAGATCCTTCGGTTTGCCGACACTGCCCGCATTGACGATCTGCCGTCCGCTTGGCAAAACCTTGTGATACGGCAAATGGGTATGCCCGCACACCAACACGTCCGCTTCGGCAACATCCATGATGCGCTCGAAATACTCATCGGGGCGGTCTTCAAACAGGTATTCATTCACTTTTCGCGGGCTACCATGCACCAGCAATACCCGCAAATCACCCAACTGTAAACGACCGTGCGCAGGTAATTCGCGCAAATAGGCTTTGTTTTCATCAGATGTGCGCGCATTCGTCCAGGCAATCGAACGTTTACCGCGTTCTTCTTCGATCTCGGTCTTATAGGCGCAACCACAATCATCACTGCTGTTCCCCACCCCTTGATCATAATTGCCCATGATGGTCGGGATATTGCGACTCCGAATCTGTTCGACAACCTCGTTGGGGAAGGTACCATAACCGACCAAATCGCCCAAGCAACAGAGATCGCCAGCGGCACGGGCGTCCATTTCTGCAAGAACCGCCTCAAGTGCGGGCAAATTTCCATGAATATCGCCAAAGATCACGAGTGAATTCATTTTCCAAGCTCCATGTCGCCAGGGAAGGCGTTAAGATTGCAGGGGCAATGTGGACAAAAAATAACCAATCCGTGATTTCAGCTTGCGCGCCGTCTGCTCAAAAGCTTGCAGACGTTGTTCTTTGTCCTCAATAGCGCTGGGATCGGCAAACCCCCAATGAAGTTGCGTCGCCTTACCGGGGAAGGTTGGGCAAATCTCGCGAGCTTTGTCACAGACCGTAATCACGACATCAAAAGATTGATCTTCTAATTCGCGGAAATGCGTCGGCTTTTGACCCCGAATATCAATATCCATCAAGTCCATAATGCGAATTGCGTCGGGATGAATGGATGTCGGATGACTACCAGCGCTGTAAACCTCCAAATGCCCTTTGCTCAAACTTCGCAAGAGTCCCTCTGCCATTTGTGAACGAGCGCTGTTGTGAGTGCAGACGAACAATACCCGTTGGGGTACAACGTGCGCGACATCGACCGTCGGCAATTGAACCCCTAGGCTTGGGTGCAACGCCATGCCCGCGTTCAGAAAAAGAACATGTAAACGGTCAAGATCGAGGCTGTAATACACATCACGACCATCGGCTTCGCTACGTCGCATCGTGATAAGGGCATCATCGCGCATCTTTTTGAGATGATAGGAAACCAAGTTCATGGGTTGTTGAACTTGTTCCACCAATTCATTCACTTGATAATCGCCCACTGTCAGCGCCTTCAATAATGCCCAACGCAAATCATTGGAGAGAAGTTTGATAAATTCCGGCGGACGAGCAATTTGAACACCAGCAGTGACCATTTTTACCTCAACTCATTGACGCTGAGCTTCCAAGGTTTCTGCCAACCACAAGTGGATACGCGCCTCAATCTGATCGCGTACCGACCGAAATGCGGCTAATTTCTCTTCATCACTACCATCAACACGCACAGGATCTTCAAACAACCAGCGATGAATACGATGTGCATCAGCGCTCAGCGCTGGGCAATCGTCTTCGGCACGGCGGCAAACGATGATCGCATCATCAAAAGTCATCCGCCCCATCAATTCTTTCATCCCTTTAGAATGCTGTTGGCTGATGTCGATGCTCACTTCCTGCATGACTTGCACTGTCAAATGATGAATGCCTTTTGGGTCTTTGCCGGCGCTAAATACTTGATAATTTTCGCCGCCATGTTTTCTCAGAAATGCTTCCGCCATTTGCGATCGTGCCGAATTATTGGTGCAGAGAAATAACACCTTCTTGACCATTTTCCATAGCCTTTCATCACATGTCAAAGCGAAATAAAGTAGATCAAATGGAATTGCTTCAATTTATCTTGAATTATAATGCCGAACATATGGCTTGTCAAAGCCGATTTCGAGCATCCTCGCCCTGCCATTATTCTTTTTCGACAGCGTTCCTATTTTCACATCGGCACTTGAATTGGAGGCTTGACAAGATTGCTATTCATCGTAAAATTACGATTATGAACACAAAGAGCGAAACCAAAACCTACACCCTCACCCGTGATGAAACCCGCCTTATGAAAATGATGAAGGCGTTGGGGCATCCTGCGCGAATGCAAATCGTCCGCTATCTCAGTGACAATCCCCAGTGCATCACTGGCGATATTGTGGATGTATTGCCATTGGCACAAGCGACCGTCTCGCAACATCTCAAAGTCTTGCGGGATGCTGGTGTAATCTGTGGAACCATTGATGGTACCGCGATATGTTACTGTTTAAACTCTGAAAACATCGCTTGGTTCAAAGCCCAACTCAGTGGATTGGTTTAGTTTCGCGCTCTTCT
Organism: Aggregatilineales bacterium; assembly: GCA_038248285.1. Taxonomy (GTDB): domain Bacteria; phylum Chloroflexota; class Anaerolineae; order Aggregatilineales; family Phototrophicaceae; genus Flexifilum. Next base: position 26,843 of record JBBRTY010000022.1, on the reverse strand, counting down.
TTTACCTGTTTCATCGCAATTTTACGATTAATAGAAGATGGTCACACAATTTTGTGGGCAAATCGTAGCAGATAAAAGGAACATCAAATCATGTCGAAACCTTTACCCATTGCCATTATCGGTGCAGGTCCCGTTGGTCTGGCAGCGCTCGCCCATCTCTTAGAACGCGGTGAAAACCCGATTGCCTTTGAAAGTGGTGACGCCATCGGCGCTAATGTGCGGGCATGGGCGCATATCCGTATGTTCTCGCCATGGACCTACACGGTCGATAGCGCAACAGTACGCCTATTAGAACCTTCCGGTTGGAAAATGCCGCCCACAGATGATCTGCCGACAGGGGATGAATTGCGAAATAATTACTTGCTCCCGTTTGCCGCCCTGCCCCAAGTCCGTGACCGCATCCACTTGAACGCCAGCGTGGTTGCCATCAGCCGCCGTAACATCGATAAAATGAAAGATGCTGGACGTGAAGAGGCACCTTTCATTCTGCATATCGCCTATGCCGATGGTCACGAAGCGATCATCGAGGCGCGCGCGGTGATTGATGCCTCCGGCACCTGGAACACCCCCAATCCCCTCGGTTCGGGCGGGCTGCCTGCCGTCGGAGAGCGGGCACAAAGCGCGCACATCTTTTATGGTATCCCCGATATCGGCGGCACCGAGGCTTCACGCTATGCCAACAAGCGGGTCATGGTTGTTGGCAGCGGTCACTCAGCCATCAATGCGTTATTGGAATTGGTTAAATTGCAAACCCGATACCCCCAAACCCAAGCGATTTGGGTGATGCGGCGCGAAAATCTGACCCGCGTTTATGGTGGTGCCGAAAACGACGGCTTAACCGCACGCGGTCAACTGGGTTCACGCATACAAGCTCATGTTGAAGCAGGGGCAATCCAATTGATCACTCCCTTCAGCGTCTGCGAAATCCAGCGTATAGGCGACGGCTTGAGCGTGAAGGGTGAAACACCGCAGGGCATTCGGGAAGTGACCGTTGACGAAGTCATCGCTACAACCGGCGCGCGCCCCAACCTTGATATGTTGCGCGAACTCCGGCTTGATCTCGATCCATCATTGGAAAGTCCCCGCGTTTTGGGACCCATGATCGACCCGAACATTCATAGCTGTGGCAGCGTTCCCCCACATGGCGAAACCGAACTACGCCAACCAGAAAAGGATTTCTACATCGTCGGTATGAAGAGTTATGGGCGCGCGCCCACCTTCTTGCTGGCGACGGGGTACGAGCAAGTACGCTCAGTGGCAGCCGCCCTCGTCGGCGATTGGCAAGCCGCACAGGATGTTCAACTACAATTGCCGGAGACCGGTGTTTGCAGCACCGACTTAGACGGAAACGGGGGGAGTTGCTGTAGCTCCGTGACGAACACAGTCGCAGTGGTACCCACACTCCAGTTGATCAACTTTGATAGCATGACTCTAAACGTGCCCATTCTGCAATCCGTCGAAATCGAAAATTCAGTGCGTGATTGCGGTTGCGACTCGACCTGCTGCTCCTAAACGCCATACCCGCTTTAATACGTGAGCCATGTGCAAATAGCATATGGCTCACGTCACGTTTACGCTTATGAGAATCAGCGATCATCGAAAGTCAGGGAAATGCAAAACGCTCAAACCCCATCAAAGCCTTATTATGGTTGGTACATTTCGATCACGCTGGCGATCACAGAGACGATCTCGTGGGGTATCCTTTATTATGCCTTTTCGGTATTTTTGTCGCCGATGGAACAAGAGCTGGGGTGGTCTCGCGCAGAATTAACCACTGGGTTCTCGTTGTCGCTGTTGATGATGGGTGCCATGGCATTCCCTGTCGGGGCATGGATCGACCGTCATGGCGCGCGTGGGTTGATGACCATAGGCTCTATCATTGCCAGCATTCTCGTCCTTGCATGGTCACAAGTCACAGATCGAACGACCTTCTATGCCATTTGGATTGGGATCGGGGCGTGCTGTGCCGCTGTCCTTTACGAGCCAGCCTTCACAGTGATCGCGGCATGGTTCCGTCAACGGCGGGGCACTGCCCTTGCGGTGATCACCTTCGCTGCCGGCTTAGCCAGCACCATCTTTCTGCCACTCTCCGACGCGCTCTTAACGCATTTCGGGTGGCGAACGAGCGTCGCCATTTTGGGCATATTCCTCGCCATTATGACCATCCCCCTTCATGCCCTGATCCTCCGTCGTCGCCCAGCGGATATAGGTCTCTTGCTGGATGGCGCAGACGCCAGCGTTTCGCCAAACACCAGCGCCCATCACGAAGGATTTGCACTAGGCACCGCCCTACGCGGACGTGCCTTCTGGTTGCTAACCCTCGGGTTTGCGCTGGCATCGTTGTCGGCAGCCGCCATTCGGGTACATTTTATCCCCTTCTTGATTGCGACCGGTATCCCGTCTTCAACCGCCGCCGTTGCGACCGGCACCATCGGTATCATGCAAGTGGTCGGGCGCGTGATCTTCGCCCCGCTCGATCAACGCTTTCCCGGCAACGTGATGATCATCGGCATTTTTGGACTACAAGCTATAGCCATGGCAATCTTGTGCATCGGTGGCATCAACGGCATCATCCCCCTGATTGGGCTGTTCATATTCGTTTTCGGAGCCACACAAGGGGCATCGACTTTAATCCGTCCCTCATTAATCGCCAGCTTATATGGTTCTAAACATTATGGGCGTATCTCCAGCGTGATGACCATTTTCCTCACCCTTACGGGAACAGTAGCGCCATTAGGTGCCAGTCTGCTTTATGATCGCTTTGGGAACTATGATGCTCTTTTGTGGGTGATCTTGATTTTAGCCATCGCCTCGACCGTGATTTTCCTGATCGCCAACCAAGCAGTTCACAGATTATCTGTTTTATCGCTTGACCGTCTATAAATCAAAACGGCGGGCAACGCAGGCATTATCCCTACAACGGCATGTTCGGTGGTGTCCCCCCTTTTCTACCAAAGGGGTCAGAGAAGCAGTAAATGAACTGATCTTCCATCCGGCATGGTTGTCACCCACAACCGCACTTCCTAAAAACGCCCTTACTGAGTCACAACCTGTGGCTCAATATCCTTTAAGATGTTGGGTGCGGACTTAACCCATGAAATAAACACAAGATGAGTATTTGGAAAGTTCGTTATAAATCAATTTTCAACGCCTTGACACAAAAAGCCAATCCATGTTATCCTGTCGTTGTAAATGATTTTACAATGAAGGAATGAACTCAAACATCATGACCGCTGCGCAACAAAACAACTCATTCAATATCATCACAGGTATTCTCTTTCAACTCATCGGTGCCGTACAACTGTTCACTGGCGATACCATCAGCGCCTCCGTTTGGTTAGTGATTGGCGGAACCATGTGGTTACCAGAAATTATAAAGATGCCTCGCCTCCAAACCATTATAAGAGTCGTTGGGCTAATCACCGGTGTCATCCTGATCATTTTGATGATTGCCACCGACATCATGGCACGCGCTTAAGTCCTTCAATCGCCATTGAAGCCTCGTCGTTTCACTCCCCCATTCCGAAAAGGGATGGGGTGATCATGAACGTCAGCATACGTCCCTGCGATAACTTGTCCTGTACAAATCAAGGAATTTACACTATGCCAAAACGTAATTCTGTTAGAACGCTACTCATCACTATTTTTGCCCTGTTTGCCCTCACCTTGAGCATTTCCGCCCAAGCTGAATCTCCGCGTTTTGAAACCGGTGATTGCCCGTTTAGCATCCCCGAAGGTGCCACCGTAGATTGTGGCACTTTGGTCGTGCCTGAAAATCGGGGCGTCGCCGAAACCAACGAAGTTCGCCTTGCTGTGGCTATTTTCCGTGCCGAAACCCCTGCTGCGGATCCTGTAATCTTCCTACAAGGTGGGCCCGGCGGCGGCATTGTCCAGCAAATGTCTTTTTACTACTCGTCATTCATTGCCCCCATAAACACCGAGCGCGATTTCATCGTCTTTGACCAACGTGGCACCGGCTTGAGTACGCCAGCGCTCAACTGTCCACAAGTCACCGCCTTGTTCACCGAAACCCTACGTCAAGATTTAGCTCCGGCAGACGCCAACCCGCTCTATATTGAAGCCTTCAGTGCGTGTAACGAGACCTTAAAAGGTGCCGACATCGATCTCGCAGCCTATACGAGCGCTGCCAGCGCCGCTGACATCGCTGATTTAATCACTACGCTTGGTTACGAAACAGCCAATCTGTTTGGTGGTTCTTATGGCACCCGTTTAGCGCTTACCGTGATGCGCGATTTCCCGACCATGGTTCGGAGCGCCGTGCTAGACAGCGTGTTGCCGCCAGAAGCGAATCAAATCGAAATCATCGCCGCCAAAAGTGATTACGCGCTGGGTGCGTTCTTCGCTGGCTGCGCCGCCGATGCCGGTTGTGCAGCGGCTTACCCTGATCTTGAGGCGATATTCTATGCCACTGTTGAGCGGTTGAACACTATCCCTGCCGCAATCACCGTCACGATCCCGACGACAGGCGAATCCATAGAAACCACCGTTGATGGTATCGACTTCATTGGGAGCGTCTTCTTTGGATTGCAACAAACCCAACTCATCCCCAGTGTGCCGGCAACCATCCAAGCCGTGAGCGAAGGTGATTTGACGCCGCTGCAAACCTTTATCACTCTGCCCATTCTCATTGCCGATGGTGTCAATGTCGGTATGTTCCTCAGTGTTGTTTGTGCGGAAGAAATCCCCGCAACCACCCCAGAGAACCTCGACCAAGCGGCAGCAGCTTATCCCGCCTTGGCAGAGTTCGCCCAAAGCGCAAATTACGGGAGCGGTCAAGCGATCACGGATATTTGTACAGCTTGGGGCGCGGCTCCGTTTGATCCGCGCGAAGCAGAACCCGTCGTCAGCGATATCCCTACCCTGCTGTTCTCTGGCGAGTATGATCCCGCCACGCCGCCGTACTTCGCAACGCAAACCTCAGAAAATCTCGCCAATAGCTTCAATTATGTTATTCCGGGTGCCGGGCATGTGGCATCGCTCAGTGCGAGTTGCCCGACGAGTATCTTTCTAAGCTTTTTGAGCGATCCGTCCGTCCAACCAGACGCCACCTGCCTTGAAGCGCTATCACCCACCTTTCAAACGCCTCAAACGGTACTTATGCTGGTTCCAGTCGAAAACGCCGCCTTTGCCTATAGTTCGGTCATCCCCGAAGGATGGTCTGAAGTTGCACCCGGCACCGGCACCTATGCCGAAAACATAACCGCTTCTACGGCGTTGGTTCTTCAAGCTGCGCCCCTCCCGCTCGATCAAATTCTAGCGGCATTGCCGGCACAGTTTGGATTGGAGAGTCTGCCCGAAGCCACCGCGACCATCGCAGGGGATGCGTTTGAGTGGTCGGTCTACAGAGAACTTAGCATTCAGGGGCAATCCGCAGATCTGGCTTTGGCAGAAGCGAATGGCTCAACCTATATCGCCATCCTCATCACAACACCGGCTCAACAAGAATTGTTCTACAACGGTGCATTTTTACCCGCCCTTCAAGCTTTCGCGCCGCTCGGCTGATCAAATCAGCGCTTATAAACGCAGAGTCTCAAATAACAAAGAGGGCGCGATCATGGTTGATCGCGCCCTCTTTGTTTTCAATTTCCTTCAGGAGCTTAACTAGAGGTTAGTTCAGGGGCTGGGCAAGATTGATGATCAGGATTTGGCTGGGGACGCCACTACTGATCATGTTGCCATCGGCGTCAAAATCACCAATCTGGAAATCGTTATCATTGATGACCGCGATGGTATCGTTATCAACCACAGCCATACCTTCGATTTTTTCGGGCATCCCCACCAATGTCGAAAGATCGATGACCAACGACTTCGCGACCGGAGCCACATCGCTCGCCGCCAAATCCGTCAAGGCTTCCAAGCTAGGGGCAGTAGCCGCATCATCCCACGCACTGCCGAGGATATTGGTAGCATCGGCAAGTTCGACATGGAAAATCTTCGCAATCGCGTCGGTACGTTCCAAAACCAACAGTGTGTCGGCATCCAACGCGATTACGGCGCTCAGCTTCATTTCGCCCGGCACATTCTCTGCCCCAAATTCGGTCGAGATCTGGATTTCATAAACATATTCAGCGATAGGTGTTTCGCTAGCAATATCAAACGCAAGGATACGGGTTTGGCGCGACCCATCGCCGATTTCCGCATCTGGGTTACGCAACGGGCTTTGCAGCACAACAAACAAGGTGCTTTCATCGGGGCTGATCGCCAGACCTTCAAAACCACGATTGCCACGACGGGCGCTGTAAAGCGCCGGCAAGTTGTTCACAATTTCATAGCTGGCACTGTCATAAACGAGATCTTCGGGGACGAAACGACGCACAACTTGACCTTGCGCATTGATCAAGGCAATCGATGGGCTGTATTCGTCCACGACCCAGAAATCTCCTGCCGAAGTGCGTACCAAGCCTTCGGTGTCTAAGCCATTTTGATTGAAAGCCAATTCAGTCTGAGCGTTATAATCCCAGGGGAATTCATCGTGACCATCAAGATTCGACAAACCCGTAACCGGCACACCTTCGCCATTCACCAACGGGATCGCCTGCAAAACCGTAATTGTATCCTCAGCAACCTGTAACTGAAGGATGTGGGGGGTGAATTCTGGGATCGGGAAAGTACGGCGGTTTTTGTCATCGACACGAATTTGTCCATTGGGACCGCGATCGGTGATCGCCCAGAAGGTATCGGCATCATCGTCGGCACTGCGCCACAGATCACTACCGATACCGCCCAACAAAATCCCGCGATCATTGCTGATGCTATCGGGCAGATTAGCATTCTGAGCATCGGCGATAGCCACATCGGATAACGTATAGGTAGCGACAACTTCTCCGGCGGGGTCTTGGGCAAAAACGGCGGTTGCGGTCAAAGCCAGAGCCGCGACAACAAATAAGCGACGTGCGAATAGTGAAGACATTTGCTTGCTCCTAAACAATTCAGCTAATGCGCTGACAAGCTTCTAGCAGCGCCACTTGATTATTGTTGCGTCGCTTTAATGACTCTTTAAGGTCGTGCTAAGTGAAAAAGATATTCCACAGCATTTCTAAACTCAGTGGATCATAACCAGCGCCAGCGCCAGCAGACATCAATGACCACGCGGGCGATCTCCTCTACAGTCGCATGATCAAAAGTGGGGGCGCGATAGACGGCACGCGGGGTCAGAAATTGCAATTTTGACCCGCGTTTCAACTCGGTTCGATTCCTCAAATAAGCAAGCAACACCTTCCGAAAATCCGCTATCAACAATGGGGAAGCATTTGGCATGTTCGCGAAAGGTGCCAAGGCCCAAATTTTCGACCATGGATTGGTCAACGCATATGCGGTAGCCACTGCCCGTTCGCGTTGTTCTGCCGAGAGGGCACCACTGAGTGCTGCCAACGCCGATGCGCGCGACCATTCATAGCGAACTTGCAAGGTCTGTTCAAAGATCGCGTTAACCGCCGAAGTAATCGCGGGGCTGCTATGCCGGCGCGCAATCGCGCTGATCGACCACATGCGCGGCAGCATCGAACGCACTTGCTGGGCTTTGACAAGGGCTTGTCGGATCAAATCATCACGCTCCTCTTCCGATTGCGCCAGTCGCGCCGCCGATAAATACAAATCGACTGAACTACGGCTATACCGTTCTGGGTCAGCGGCAATCTGCATTTCTAAATAGGTGCGTTCTTCCGGGGGTAAATACCCCATAAAATAGGATAACATTTCGATACGCACGGACTGATCGCTCATGTGGCGCACAATCTCTAAAACCTGTGGGATCAAATCTTCTGGGATATGCCCGACCATCGCATCGATCACCCGTACCTGAAGATGAATATCGGTCAATTCCTGAAGCAACGAGATTACCCGTCGAATCAAAGTTTCGGGGAGCGCGGGCACTAGCGGAATCAACGCCTTCGCCCGCGTGCGTTCATCGCGAATGGTTTCGAGAACGGCAAATGCTTGTGAAAGCGCTGATTCACGCTCATCTACCGGAAGTGCGCGCGCCAAAGACGCTACTGCTTCAATCTGAGCGCGCTCGTCATGAATGGTATAGGTAAGCGAAAGTATCTGTGCCAACGTATCCCGCTCTAAGTACGGCGCGTAAGCAGATAACACAGTGGTGCGGGCATAGGCGGCTTCAAAAAAGCCGCTGCTGACCGACAACACATATGCCAAATCTGATGGCGTCAATTTACCAGCTAAGGCAGTTAAAAATTCGGCGTAAGTTTCTTCATCCACCTGTAGCCTTTTCGCCTCCGCCAAGCACAGACTGTTCCAATAGATATCAGAAGATCGTAGTGCTTTCGCCAGTGCTGCCAATGCTCGCATTTTTGAACGCGGACTGGTAATGATGAGGGTGATCTCAAAAGCCCGTTCCAATACCTCTGTGCGACGGACTGATTCCACAATTTGCGATAACATTGCCAGCGCGGATACGCCAACCCACCACTCCATATCGGTGTCGGCGTCTTGATAGGCAAATTCTACCCAACCCGCGCGCGTCGGATCATTGGGGGATAGACGCAGCACCAATGCCGCTACCGCCCGCACCCGAAAGCCCTGAAAATGAATACCTTTGGCAATCTCGAATGCGCGTATCAACAAGCTATCGTCCAAAAAGGGTGCCAGTGCTTCAATCACATCCGCTGCAAAACGTTCATTGTCGAAGGCATCGGCGGCACTTAGAATACGCGCATGTCCCTCTGTTGGTACATGAGGTGCCAAAATCATCAATGCCGCAGTCCTCGGTTTATCAAGTTTTAGAGCAACTGCTTCATCCAACGCCTTGATGGTGAGCGCCGAACGCTGTTCAGGATTCAGAAACGGCGCAAGTTGTGCAATAGCATGAATGCGCACTTGTGCTTCGGGCATCTGTGCCACTTTGCCTAACGCTTCCTCAATGAGGGCGGGGCGGTCATCCAGAGAGAAAATCGGCAAAACCCGCGCAAATGCCTCAATCTGATCGGCAGGTTCCTCGAGTAAGCGCACAGCCGCTAAAGCCGATTCGGATACTATCATCGTTTCCTCAACAGAAAAACGCCCCGTCTGGATGAGACGCGCATAAAAGCTGGCGCGGCTCAACGCATTGGGCAAATGACGCGCAATACTTAAAGCTCGAACCGGTGTCCAGTCCAGCAAATTGATTTCCACTGCCCGCGCGACCAATTCCTGAATATGATTAGAAGCAAGGCTGTTGATGCTGGTACGAATGAGCGCCAACCGAGCAACCATTGGGAAGGCTGAAAAAGACTCAGCATTTGCTTCTACCTGTGCCTGTGCTGCTGGTTCTGCAATCTCAAACCACACTGTCTCTAAATCAGCCACATAGCCATCATAAAGATATCCTCCCGCTGTGACTCGGGCGTTCAACCAACGATCATCGCCAAACAACCCAAGCAACGACATTTCATCATCGGCGCGCAACAAATGATAAACCAAGTGATTGTAGAGATAGCCATCGTCAGGAAGATGGTGCCAGCCTCCTGATTGCGCCTGTTGGGATATCGGCAACTTGCGACGATAGGCATTCAAAAGGGCATGATGCAGGTGGATCGGATCGGTGACTTCATTGCTCACAAAGTCACGCAGCAAGTCGTGTAAAACGATACCCCGCGCCGGCACGCTCTCTGTGACTTCGAGCAATGCCCGCGCTGCCAAATCGTCGATCAAATCCGTAGACGCTAACACGTCCCGTTGATCTAACGTTTCCCATAATAAGCAGATCACCGCTTCTGGGATCGCCTCGTCTTCCTTGAAGATGGAAAGCGCCGCATACAATTGTCGCTCAACCGCGCCTAACGCATCCAAACTCAAGCCAAAGGTCAGGGTTAGGCTGTCATGAATTGTCTCAGGACGGCGGGCAGCAAGACGGCGGCTATCAAAGGCAGCGAGCCATGCTTCTGGCGACCGAGAACGCAGTTGCGCCCCTGCCAGCCGAACTGCCAGCGGCAACCGTCCCAACGTGGTATCCACAATGCGCCGCTTTAACAGCAGCGAAATCCCCGTCAGTGCCCCGCTTGACCATTCATCTAGCAGATTAATCGCTTCACTGGGGGTCATGAGCGGAATTGGTTGAAGCTCGACACCCAGCGCATGTGCCACTTCAGAATCGCGAGTTGTCACCAGTAAGGAACAATGATCCCCCCCGACACGAAAAATATCAGCATCTCGCCGCCGCCACACATCATCGATTACCAGTAAACAGGTACGGCTACTCAGCAGAAGCGCCAGTGTTTCTTTCAAACGATCAAGACTAGGGACTGCCTCTGGCAGCACACCGCCAAGGGTCTCGACCCACGACCGCATCTTGGCGCGCAGATCATCCTCGCGCGCATCCTGCCCAATCGAAACCCACAAAATACCATCAGGGAACTGAGTTTGCACCTCGGAATCATCACACAAAGCGCGTGCCATCACGCTCTTGCCGATCCCGCCCATGCCATGCAGCGCGATCCCATTATCAGAAGGGCGTGACCGAAAAAGCGCCTCTCGGATATCCACCAACAACGCAGGGCGTGGGACGAAATTAGCCGGCAAGTTGATATGTCGATAAAAATCAGCACGTCCCATCGGCAGTGGAATGCGCTCAAGGGCATCAAAACGCGCCAATAACTTGGGTAAAGCACCCGCAATTTGTCGTGCAAGGTCATCGGTTGAATGAAAAAAGCCAACGACATGACTACCAGCAAGATTTTGTTTGAAAGCGTTGAGTTGGCTACGCATCGGGTCTAGATCAATAAATGAAGGCACCCACGCCAAAGGTTCACCCTCATCATCGGTATCAGCAATAAGATAAAGGAGCATCGGTAGCCCATGTTCACGCGCCCACTGATACTCCCACTCGGTGATACTGGTCACCCCATCCCCAGCACGGGCTTCGTTATCTTCCGTGATATACATCATGTCACTGCCGGGGGCAAAGCCGTATCGATGGGCATAAATGCCAATGAAGATCTCCGCCTGACACAACTCGTCATAGCATTTTTGCAACGCATTATGTTCGCTGGCATCAAATTCTTCCATCGCAATCGGAAACGCTCCAGCGTTGAGGACCGTGTCCTTGACCTTATCGCGATATTTTTTTAGGTCACGCGATGTCGAACTGATAAAAACGTCGATCCGTTCCGCCATTGTCCCCTGCCCCATCCACAGCCTAAAACAACTTTCGCATCACGAGTATAGCGCAAGTTCATGTGTGCATCGCCAAAAAAGATACCCTATTATTCGGCACATCCCATCCTCGTGGTACAATCGCTTTAGAAAATCATTACCCTGAATATCTGATGAGTGATCATTTTGACCCAAAACCTACCCTCTCGCCCGGTGCGGGTGCGCTTTGCGCCTAGCCCCACTGGTTCGCTCCATATTGGCGGATTGCGCACCGCCTTATACAACTGGTTATTCGCGCGCCATCACGGTGGGGCATTCATCCTCCGCATCGAAGATACTGATCAAACACGCTATGATCCTAATGCGCTCCGTGTTTTGATGGAGTCGCTGCATTGGGCAGGTGTTGATTGGGATGAGGGCCCCGAAGTTGGCGGTGCGTATGGACCCTATGTGCAATCCGAACGACTACCCTTGTATCAAGAATGGGCAAACTGGTTGGTAGATCACGGTTATGCTTATCGCGCCTACGAAACTTCTGAGGAATTGGCAAAAATACGTCAAGAACAAGAAGCGCGCGGCGATCAACGACGTGGGTATAACCGTGCCCACCGCGATTTGCCCCCCGAACAGCGGGCAACCTATGAAACTGAAGGACGTGCCTATGTCGTCCGCCTCAAAATGCCGCTTAACGGCGAAACCGTCGGCGAAGATGCCATTCAGGGGCGGGTGTCTTTCGATAATGCCGTCCTGCAAGATATGGTCATATTGAAAGCGGATGGCTTCCCGACCTATCATCTTGCCCATGTGGTGGATGATCACTTCATGGACATCTCTCATGTTATGCGCGCTGTAGAGTGGTTGCCCTCACTGCCGATTCATTTGCAATTGTGGCAAGCATTCGGTTGGGATGTTCCGGTATATGCACACTTGCCCGTCATGCTTAACCCCAATGGCAAGGGCAAAATCAGTAAGCGAAATCCCCCGCGTGATGCGCAGGGAAAAACGATCCCCGTATTGGTCCATGATTTCATTGATGCCGGTTATCTCCCCGAAGCGACTGTCAACTTTTTGGCGAACATCAGTTGGAATTTTGGTGAGGAACAAGAGGTCTACAGCCTCGCTGAAGGGATCGCTCGTTTTGATTTGACAGGCATGAATCCGGTAAATTCGGCGTTTCAGCCGGATAAACTCGATTGGTTCAACGGCGTCTACCTCCGCAACCTGAGCGTTGAAGATTTGGCGCGTCGCTTGCACACAGTGCTTCATCGGGCAGGATATCAGATGAATGCCGATGTCCTGTTCCGTGTCACGCCACTGGTGCAGCCACGCCTAAAACACCTAAGTGCAGACGAATTCATGGCGTTTGCGGGGTTTTTATTCCGCGAACCTTTTGAAGCGGTGCCTAAAAATATCCTCTTGAGTGGCTTCAAAGAAAGTGAAGCAGCGGCGAAGACAGCACTCTTGGCTGTTTACGAGCGGCTTGGGGGGATCACGCCGTATGCTCATGAAGAGATTGATGCGGCTTTACGGGCACTGGCTGATGAAAGCGGGATGAAAGCAAAATTCTTGTTTGGCTTATTACGTGGGGCGATCACCGGTCAGGAAGTCTCTACCCCACTGTTCGAGTCGATGGCAATCGTTGGGCAAATAGAATGTTTACGGCGGGTGCGCGCAGCAGCGGACAGCCTTGCGGGTTGACACATAGGGTTGCGCCTTGATTGCACAGCGGGGGCGTGTTAAACTTTGCCCCAGCAATGAGGAATAGTTCAACGGTAGAACAGTGGCCTCTGGAGCCATTAATCTTGGTTCGAATCCAGGTTCCTCAGGGGATTCAAAGCAACTACAATGTGCGCGTGGGGCGCTCCCAAGTGATCACGGGTCCGTATCTGGATCGTGAAGGCGTGCCGATGATAGAAGATGGCGGCACCCAAATCACGTTTTCCACAGACCGCTATCGTGGACCCGGACACAACGCTATTTTTAGCGAAGGCGATCAAGATTACATCGTCTATCACGCCTATGGCGCCGTGCAGGGAGGGACACCAACCTTACGCATTGAGCCGTTAGTGTGGGAGGCTGACGGGTGGGTATCGATTTCGGGGATGCCCGCCGAGTCGTAAAGCGAGACAGTTGCAACGGGGTGGGCATCAATGAAAGGATACCCACCTCTTATTCTTGTGAACAATTAAATATCGATGATGATCTTTTGCACACCTGTTTCATAACGCGCATTCATGGCGAAAGCAGCAGCGGTGTCCAATAGCGGGAGGTGGTGCGAGATGAGATCATCTAACGGCAACGCGCCAGAAGTCGCCAACTGTATCGCACGCGGATAGGTGTGTTTCATGCGGCGCACCATCATAATAGTGAGTCCTTTGCGGCGCGCGGTCGAATGTTGCATCACCAAGCGATCATCACCAGGGATGCCCACCAACACCAAACGCCCGCCGAGTCGAGTCATTTCCGCCGCGAGCTGCACGGTGTGATCCGCCCACGCTGCCTCAAAAACTACATCGGCTCCACGCTTGCCTGTGGCTTGCTGAAGCACGATCAGCGGATCTACCTCATCCACATTCCACGCTTGTGCGCCCAATTGTCGGGCTTTGTCCACCCGCCATGCGAATTTATCAAAGGCATAAAGCGGAGCAGCCCCCGCCAATTTCGCGAGTTTCAAAATCAGCAACCCGACCGGACCACACCCGATGACAGCGACACTGTTTGCTACCCGCAACTTTCCCAAATCGACCGCGTGGATAGCAACACCAAGCGTTTCGAGCAGGGTACCCGCACCATCACTGATGGTCTCGGGAATCGGGAAACAATTGCGCGCATGGACGATCATGCACTCTTGCAGTGCGCCATCCGTGGGGTAAACGCCATAAAAAGTGTGGTTGGGGCACAAATTAGGGTGTCCTAGCTCGCACATTTCGCAATGGTAACACGGGGTGGAAGGGTCAACCGCCACACGCTGCCCGACGTGTAAGGGCTGATGCAATCCATCCAAGGCATCCGCCCCGACGGCGACGATTTCGCCCATGAATTCATGCCCCAGCACGAGCGGGCTATCAAAACTGGTGTCGCCGATACGTCCATCAGCGTACATATGCAAATCCGAGCCACAGATGCCAACCGCGCGGATGCGCAGCAACACCTCCCCGTTGCCCACTGATAAAGGTTCAGGGACATCATCAATGCGAATATCATGAGCGGCATACAGCCGAGCGGCTTTCATAATCGAGACTCCTTTAGCGTAAGGTCACGGCGACGACGGATGCGGCGGGCAGTTCAATCGTGAGTTGCCGAGCATCGTCTAAACGGACACCCTTAAAGTCTACAGGTTGAACACGATTTGGGGTAGCAAAGGTATTGTGGGCGGTGATCGCATCGCCCGCCAACACGACTCCGCTGACTTCCGTCACATCTTGAGCAGGACTAGCGCACGTCACAGTGAGCGCCTGATGCGGATCGAGATTGCACAACGTCAGCAAAATGTCGCCATTTGCCGCCCGTGATGCGCTGGCGCTGATCGCTGGCACAAGCATATCCCCCATGCCGATCAGCTCGCATTTACACTCCAGCCCTAAGCGGGTTGCGTCTTGATGCCTCTTAAACATTTCAAACATATGATAGCTGGGCGTCAAGATCATCTGGTTGCTCTCGGTCAAGAGCATCGCTTGCAATACGTTCACCGCTTGGGCAATATTTGCCATCTGCACGCGGTCGTTGTATTCGTGAAAAATGTGCAGCGTGAGCGCAGCGACGAGGGCATCGCGGATTGAATTTTGCTGAACCAAAAATTCAGGATTGGTGTCCGGCTCGGCACGGTACCATGTGCCCCATTCATCCACAATCAACCACAGGCGCTTATCAGGGTCGTATTGATCTAACACGGCGGCATTTTTATCAATGACGCCCCCGATATCATGCGCCAGTTTCAAGACAGTGAACCACTCGGAGTCGCCAAACTGAGTTGCCGAGTGGCATTCGTCATTGCGCAAATAGACATAATAATGGATGCTGACACCATCGGTTTTGACGGGGAACCGTCGGTTCATGATGCGATCCATGAAGATGGCGAGGTTTTCGCCATCGGTATCGCTGCCCCCATAACCGCTGGTGATACGCATCATCGGGGTGTTGCCATAATTCTTCATAAAATTGTGATACTGGCAGTAGAGGTCAGCGTAGTATTCGGGAGTCATGTGATCGCCACAGCCCCAGTTTTCGTTGCCAATCACCCAGAAGGGAATCGCCCATGCTTTTTCCTGCCCATGCTGGCGACGCAAGTTCGAGAGCGTACTGCCTATGTTCGAAGTGAGGTACTCGATCTAATCGCTCATTTCTTGTGACTACTTCGCTGATGCTGTTGGCGAATCAAAATAGGAGATTCTCCGCAGGGGCGCAATGCCTTGCGCCTCCACAAAAAAGACATGCCGACCCTAGATAATATCAATTCGCCAACAGCATCGGCGAACTACTCAGGTATACAAACAGAATAAAATAAATAGGAAGGCATGAAAACGTGAAGAAAAATAGGAAAATACCCCTCGAAATGTGGATGTAGGGGTGGGTTAGGCGCTTGTCAGTCGTTCATTAACATGAAAGTTCGCGCGCCGAATATCCGCCCATTTGCCGCCAACGATCATTTCCCGCTTTATTACCGACCGTTTTTCAGCCTGAGCAGTTACCATTTGGCGGTGTCAGAGTCAAAAAACATATAAATGACGCTCCGCTTTTTGGGGTGTTGACGGTTGGGATCCATCCGCCATGCTTCGATACGTCCAGTTTTTTGGAGCTGGTCATAAATGGCGGGGATCGTCTTATCGCGGTTGGCAACTTGACGGTTTTGCCAAAGTCCATCCGTGATACGGACATGCTCAAGGGTGATAGATTTTGGTGAAGTCTTCACAGTGATGGTCATCGAAAAACACTCCCATTCATAAAATCTCTGCGTTTACTCTAGCAATATTGGCGCTCAAAGCAAGATATTTGTGAGAATTCATGAATACGAATGCACAAACAAAGATTGGTCGTAACATCTTGGCTTTAAATCTCACTATAATCGAGTCACTATTGGGAAGAACGGGCGGCAATCTTGTTAGCACTCCCCCGACTCTAAAAAAGGTCACACGTATCATGACGACACCTAGACCAGAATACCCTCGCCCTGAGTTCGCGCGGGACGCATGGCTAAACTTAAATGGCACTTGGCGCTTCGCCTTTGACGATGATGACAAAGGGCTTGTCGAGCAATGGTTTGCGGGTGGGACGTTACCCCAAGAAATTACGGTGCCTTTCACTTTTCAATCGCCTTTAAGTGGCATCGGCAACAATGATTTTCACGATATAGTATGGTATCAGCGGGCTTTCGATACCCCCGAAACATGGGCGGGTCAACGACTAATCTTGCATTTTGGCGCAGTGGATTATCGGGCGTGGGTGTGGGTCAACGGCGTTTTCGTGACCTTCCATGAAGGCGGACATACCTCCTTTTCGGCGGACATTACGCGATTAGTCAAAGACAAAGATAATCAAATCGTTGTGCGGGTAGAAGATGTTTCTGAAGATATCTATCAACCACGAGGCAAGCAATACTGGAAGCGTGATTCCGCTGCTATTTTTTACACACGTACAACCGGGATCTGGCAGACGGTTTGGTTGGAACCTGTGAGCGACTGCTACCTAAAAAATGTGAAAATTACCCCTGATATTGATAATCGTTCCGTCCAATTAGAGATCGAACTGGAGGGGGATTTACCAGCGAATTTGCGCCTAGAATCCGCGATATCATTTGAAGGCAAAGGCGTGCTTCGGGCAGGCTACCAAGCCGAAGAAGCGACGCCCTTCTTGACGCAGTTGATCGCACTGGGCGAGGATCATGTATGGGACAGTATTCAGTTATGGTCGCCCGAAAAACCTAATTTGTACGACTTGGAGCTACAGCTAAAGCAAGGGGACACAGTGTTAGAAACTGTGAAATTGTATTTTGGCATGCGCAAAATCAGCATCGAACAAGGGGAAGTGCGTTTGAACAATCATCCCTACATGATGCGGTTGGTTCTCGACCAAGGCTATCACCCTGAAGGCATCTTAACATTCCCTACAGATAGCGATTACATCAAAGATATTGAACTGACCAAAGCACTCGGTTTTAATGGTGCCCGCAAACATCAAAAAGTCGAGGATCCGCGTTATCTGTATTGGGCTGATAAAATGGGCTTGTTGGTGTGGGGCGAAATGGCGAACGCCTATGCCTTTTCGTCAGAGTATGTGGGGCGCATCACGGCAGAATGGCAAGAAGCCATCCTGCGCGATTTCAATCACCCATGCATTGTGGCATGGACGCCGATGAATGAAAGTTGGGGCGTGCCTAATTTGCCCGGCGATCCCAAACAGCGCGCGCATCTGGTCGCTATGGTTCACCTCACCAAATCGTTGGATAGCACCCGCCTTGTGATCTCGAACGATGGTTGGGAACACGCCGAGACCGATTTGCTCACCATTCACGATTATGAGAGCAGTGGCGCGATCCTCACGGAACGCTATGCCACGCATGAATCGACCCTCAGCGCCCGCCCTGCCAATCGCGATTTATATGTGAAAAATTACGAGTATGCGGGTGAACCGATATTGCTCACAGAATTTGGCGGGGTGGCATATCGCGTATCACAGCAGCAAGGCTGGGGCTACTCGACGGCAGGGGATGAAGCAGATTTCGTGAAACGACTTGCCGACATCCTCGAAGCGGTGTATGCCTCGCCCGTGTTACAAGGGTTCTGCTATACCCAATTAACCGATGTCGAGCAAGAGATCAACGGCTTGCTGACGTATGATCGGCAACCGAAGAGTAAACTCGAAACGATTGCGGCGATCATTCGCGGGGATGGTCAAAAAACGTAACACTACGCTAAAATGGCGCGGCTTCTTGTGGAGCCGCGCCGCGCCAAACAGCCGCGCCACCCCAAGCATAGCAATGGTGGTTCGCGCTTCCACGAGCTGCTTTCAGCGGGTATCCAAGACAAATTTTTGATTTGAAAAGGCATCTTGATGTCATCAGCCAGTTCTACAGTCCGTGCCCGCGACTTAAACATCCCGTTTCGGGGGCAACCCGGCACGCTCAATGCCATCACCGATGTGTCTGGGGTCAGTGTCGGTCATACGACGATCATTGCCGACACGCCCCATATCATTCGCACCGGCGTGACAGCGATTTTACCACGCGGGCGCGACATGACCCCGACCTTCGCCGCGTGGTATAGCCTCAATGGCAATGGCGAGATGACAGGGACAGCATGGATCGAAGAATCAGGGTTTTTAGAAGGTCCCATCGGACTAACAAATACCAACAGCGTGGGCATAGTACGCGATACAATCATCGCTTGGCAACTCGAACGCAATTTGAAGCGTCAGGATCAATTCTTCTGGAGCTTGCCCGTTGTCGCCGAAACCTATGACGGCTTTCTCAATGACATCAATGGCTTCCACGTCAAACCCGAGCATGTTTTTGCAGCCCTCGATAATGCCACCAGTGGCACGATTGCCGAGGGTGGTGTAGGCGGGGGCACGGGCATGGTTTGTCACGAATTCAAAGGCGGTATCGGCACCTCTTCACGGTATATGCAGACCGAACATGGGGATTTTACTGTCGGCGTCCTCGTCCAAGCTAATTATGGCAAACGAGAATACCTTACCATTGCGGGTGTCCCAGTGGGACAGTATTTACTAGACGAGCCGCCTTTCAAAACCAGTAGCACTATCCCCCCCGGTTCTGGTTCGATTATTGTCGTCTTGGCGACCGATGCTCCACTCTTGCCGCATCAACTCAAACGGTTGACACGGCGCATTCCAATGGGATTGGCGCATCTGGGCAGCATCGCTACCCATTCCTCCGGTGATATTTTCATCGCCTTCTCCACCGCCAACCCTCAAGCTGATCAACCGGATGCTATCGCCCATTTGCAAATGCTGCCTAACGGCGTCATGAATCCGCTCTTTGAAGCGACTATTGACGCCACCGAAGAAGCCATCGTCAATGCCCTCGTCGCCGGACGCCCGATGACAGGGATCAATGGCAGTAGCGTGCCTGCCCTACCCCATCATCGTGTGCGCGACCTATTACGCCAGCATGGACGTTAATTGATCTCATAGACCATAAGGGCATCATGCCATCACCACGACTTCATATAAAATCGCGCAATCTCCAGTAAATTTTGGTCGTTCGCCCCTTCGATGGGAATTCGCTGTCCATCCCACCATTGATAAATCGCCTGCTGGATCGGGTACCATCCTGTGCGCATCGGGTCGGGCAGGACAAGATCAAATTCCGCCACATAATACTGCCCTAATTGCCATTGGCTGGTTGCAGTCGGGCCACCTAAAACAGGCGGCGCACCGTTGAATTCGCTCAGCAAGGTGTTGCCCTTCCCCAACACATATGTGCCCAAGCTATAATCCGCCGCTACAGGAGCATCCACCGACCACCATTGTTTGATGCGCACCGTTTCCGCTTCCCGATATAACGCATAATCGCCTTCAGTGGCATTGATAATTTCCGCCCCATGAAACCGCAAGCCATTGTCATACAGCATACCCTGAACATCAGGGGGAGCCTCGTAAAGCCGGAAAAAGAAATTCCAGGGACCAAAATAAGTTGCTGGGAGTCGCTGGTTTACCACGGCAGCGTAAGTTTCAGCATCGCTCGCACCATCTAGAGTCGCATACCATATCCGTCGCTGATTGCCAGCCTGAGCAACCAATGGTAGCCCATTAGGGAAATGAACTCGTGTAAAGTATTCCCACTCTTCGGGATGCGGGTCCGTAAGGTTCGGATCGATCATCATCCGATCCTCTGGTCTCATCACCGCTTTCATTGATGTGAACACGGTGTCAAAGGGAAATTGATCGCGGAGATAGCTCGTCTTTTCCGGCGCAATCACCGTTGCCAATATCAATAACCCTACCAACGCCAGTTGAACCACCCAACGGGGCAAAGCGGCGAAGCCAATCCCAATCATGGCGACAAAGCCGGGCATGAACCAAGACAGATAGCGCGTGCTGAAAAAATTATGGAAGCCATTCGTATAATAGAGGAATAGCGTCGATAACAGCCATAATCCAAAGAAGAGGATCGTCCGCCGCATTTTGCCATCTGCATAGAACCATAACATGCAAAAGCCGACGAACCCTATGAGAGTGATCGCCAACCATGGCGGAATCACACCGATCACCAGATCATTGAAAACTTCCGCAAACGCCTCTGGTAGCGGTAGCAATCTGATTTGCTGGGTCGCCGCCACTCGGCTGACAGCAAGCTGCCATTTGGTAATAATTTCTGGGAGCGCCAGTGGGAAAGCGATCACGAAGGGCAACCACCATCGCCAAATATGACGCGGCGACAAAATCAGCGACAGAATTCCCAACATCGCAAAAACCATGACCGCCGTTGGATGGGTGTAAAACATGGCAACCATACAGAGGGCAAGGCTCAGACCGCGCCAAAAGGCCGGACGCCGAAAATAGCATATGGTCAGCCACAAAGATAAAGGTGTCAAAGCGACCAACACGACATACCCACGCAGAATAATGCCTGTTGCCACATTGTAAGGCAGCACAGCAAAAACTAACGCTGATAAAAGTCCTGCGGTATCGCTGCCACTAAGTTCGCGCACAGTCCGATACAGCAAAGCGACACCAACTATAGAGATCAGCACCGACGACATGCGCACTACTAGGGGATGAATCCCCACCCAACTCTGCCAAACTCCTAAAATTTCATAATAAAGGGGGGGGCCAATCATACGGCAGCCATGTCAGGATTTGTTGCGGGGTGCCAATCGATTGATAAATTGACCACACCTCATCATGATGCACCAGTTGTAAATACAGTGAAAAAATACGCGGAATAGCCGCCACTAGCAAAATTAGTGTGAGTAGCAAAATACGCTGATTGGGACATTGACGCAGGCTATTATCCCGTGCAGCCAATCGCGAAGGATTCAAAAGAGACTGGATCATGACCTTCTATTTTCTGCGTCGATAGACATGTTCGCAAGCGATATTAACATTTTACTCCACATAAGTGCATTCCTAAGTTGATCTTCTCTATATATTGAACCCACACTCAAAATCATCCATCCCAGAAGCGATCATAGGGATCGCTTCTGGGGTATTATGGCATGATCAAATCATGAGATCACTAGTAGGGCTGCTTTTTAGGAAGATTCAACCGGCGAAGCGCTAAACAATTGGCTAAGCTGCGATAAATTAGCGAGATGGCTATCGCAATAAATCGGCACGCCTTGCCGCAGTGTACCACGCACACGCGGAAAATCGTCGCCTGTCTCGGTCTCGACTAGCACCAGATCGGCGGATTGACCGACCGCAATCCGCCCACGATCATTCATACCCATCGCATCAGCGGCGTTGGTGCTGCCCAGCTTGATACTTTCATACAACGGCATCACGCCCTCGCGCGCCAATTTAAATACCGTGTGTAAAATCGCCGCCGGATAGTAGTCAGTCGCCAAAATATCGACCAATCCTGAACGGATGGCATCCATCGCACTCAGATTCGAAGAGGTCGATACACCCCGATAAGCATTCGGTGCGCCCATGATGATCTTCATCCCCGTATCGCGGGCGGCTTGTGCGGCAATCATGCTGACCGGAAATTCGCTGATGCTGACGCCCATCTGCGCTTGCTGTTCAACCTTGTTCACGGTGTCATCATCATGCGACGCCACCGGCACACCATGTGCGATTGCCGTCGCCAAGACATCGCGCACCACTTGCCAATCGCGCGAACGCACAGCCGCCGCTTCGATGTTCTCACGCATTTTGGCGATCATCCTCTCTTTATGCTCCCCAAGCATATCCAAGTCAGCACCGAGCCATTTTTGCATGAACTCTATATAACGATCCACGTCTTTATACTGCCCCTGACCGGGGGTATGATCCATGATGGAGACTAGATGAACAAGTTTGCGTTCTAAAAGGTCATTGAGGATGGGTCCAGTTTCAGGATTCGTGACTTCAAAACGGGCATGGACGCGCACATCGACCAAAGTATTCCCCTGAAAACGCCCGATTGTGTCGATCATCTCGGTGGCACTCTCTTGCGAGCGAATATCCCCGCTGCGCCACGCAAACGAAATTGCTGCAAACGCAGTGGTGATGCCCGCGCCTGCATATCGTTTATCGAGTTCGATCAACCCCATTTCAGTTGGAAAACGCGCCGATGGACGCGGCTCGACATCGCGTTCAAGCATGTCCCCATGCAAATCAATCAATCCGGGGATCAACGTCAGCCCGTTCATACTGGGACCATCCACTAACGCACTGCCTTCAATAATTTCCGCGATCACGCCATTTTCTAAGCGCACCGATCCCTGTTCAATGATGGCATCGGGCAGCACGATTTCTAGGTCACTCAACCACATAGCGATGCTCCCTCGTTCTCTTCCTAATATGTATTCATTCACACCAAACGCTTTTGAAATCCCTTGATGGTGACGATCCATCCATCTGCGAACATTTAGCATAGATACTAGTATCGGCTGAAATGATAAGAAATCTAACCAATTATAGAGTGACTTCTTAAAGGAAATACGCATCATATTTAATCTTAAATTGATATCTTATCCAGAAACCACAGTTCATTTTACAAATCAATGTCTAGGAGCGCAGATGCTTGACATTCGCGATTTGAGGGTCGTCTATGCAACTGGCAACGAAGCCCTAAAATCCATCTCATTTTCAGCAAAGGATGGAGAAGTCATCGCCATTATTGGGCGATCTGGCGCGGGCAAATCAACTTTGTTGCGCTGCATCAATGGCTTACAAAAAGTCACCTCTGGGTCTATCGTCCTAGACGGCGAAACCATCACCTCTATGAATGACACTCAACTGCGCAAAGCGCGCCGGCATATTGGCTTCATTTGGCAAGAATACAATTTAGTCGAACGTTTACCGGCGATCACCAATGTCCTGAGCGGTCGGCTTGGTTATAACACTGGATGGCAAAGTTGGTTCGGCTATTTTAGCCGCGCTCATCGCGAAATCGCCCTCCAAAATATTGAGCGTGTCGGTCTCCTCAATCGCGCCAATCAACGTGCTGACAAGCTTTCGGGCGGCGAAAAACAACGAATTGCCATCGCCCGTGCCATCACTCAACAACCCACAATCCTCCTCGCCGATGAACCTGTTGCCAGCCTCGATCCTGAATTGTCACAACAGGTCATGGCAGATTTGGCGAAAGTTGCGCGTGATATCGGTGTTCTTACGCTCATCAATATCCATCAAGTCGATCTTGCGGTGCAATATTGCGACCGTGTCATCGGCATCGCTCAAGGGCAAGTCGAATATGATGGCACCCCAGACGGTTTGACGGATGACATCTTGGATCGAATTTACCGCTTTGACAAACCTCAAGGCGAAGCGCACCCCAATACAGCCTTCAAATCAGTGCTTTGAAATCAGCTTTAACCAATGTCAACAGTTTCCTAGAGGTTTGATTGTATGGCTGAATTTACATCCAACGTTGCTGTGAATAAGGTGGCATCGCCCCCGCCGCCAAACGAAAACATAGCCACAGACTCGGTGGCGGCGTTACGTGAACGCCTTTTGCGCCCGCTGCCCTCTTTGTCGTGGCGCTCCGTTCTCATCCTTCTGTTGATTATCCTATTTTTGAGCTGGTGTCTGTCTGCCGTTGGTCCCGGTGTCACCAACCGCATCACCTCGATTTTCGACCCACTCATCGCGATGGGCAATTTGATCGGGCGGATGCTGCCCCCAGAGTTTGAAGTGGACAGCCTACGCACGGTCGAAGTGAATATGCTGGGGCGCGAAATTTCAACATTTACGATTCAACGCAGCACCATCAACATCCTTGGCGTGGATATCATCCTCGGCTGGTTGCCGGTCATTTCAGCGGTTTTTGAGACCATCCAGATGGCTGTGATTGGTACCTTGGGTGCAGTGTTGATGGCATTACCGTTGGCGATTTTAGCCGCTCATAATACGGCTCCTCACCCAGCAGTCTATCAAGGTGTGCGCTTACTGCTCAATTTCCTGCGTTCTATTCCCGAACTGGTCTACGCCTTGCTTTTTGTCGCTGCCGTCGGTTTAGGTCCCTTCACCGGTGTCATGGCGCTAGCGTTTGGCTCTGTCGGTTCGCTGAGCCGTGTTTTTGCGGAAGCTATCGAACAAATCGACCCCTCGCAAGTCAACGCCATCCGGGCAACAGGTGCCGGCGGCTTTCAAACTTTCGTCTATGCGGTCATCCCGCAGGCGTTTCCCTTGTTTATTTCCTACTCGATCATCTATTTCGAGAGTAATGTCCGCCATGCGACCATCCTTGGGATCGTCGGGGCGGGCGGCGTCGGCTTCCTGTTGTTCAAGTACACAGGCACGAGCGATTACCAGAAAGTTTTTGGAGCCGCGCTCATCTTGGTTATAGCTGTCACGATCATTGATCGTTTAAGCAGCCGGCTGCGCCAGCGCTTCACTTAGTGCGCCGCAGCCTATCAAGGCATCGTTGAACTTGCGTTCGATGATAGCCTGTCGTTCAATCTTTGGTGTCTTTTTTCAGGAGAGAGTCACACAATGAAAAAGCTCGCTACTATTGTCATGAGTTTCATCGTCTTCGCAGCGTTTGGCATCGGCTTCGTCGCTGCCCAAGATAGCACGGTTGACCGCACTGGTTGGCCCGAAACCTTCATCATCGGCGTCTATCCCGGCGACAACATTGAAGAAGCTTTGGCTAGCGTAGAACCTCTGCGTGTCTACCTTGAAGAAACCCTCGGTGTGCGTACCGTCTTGATCACCGGCACCAGCTACAATGCCGTGATCGAAGCGATGGCTGCCAATCGCGCCGACGCAATGGAAGTTGGTCCCTTCTCGTATGTCCTCGCCGCTGATGTTGCCGACGCCGAAGCCATCGCTGTCGCCAATTACGGTGTCAATGTCAACCTTGACGAAGTTCCCGGCTATTACAGCCTAATGTTCACCAAGAAGGGTTCGGGGATCACCAGCATCGCCGACTTGGAAGGTCGCAGCTTCTCCTTCACCGACCCCGCCTCCACCAGCGGTTACTTAGTACCTGCCACCGACATTCTGTTGGATCAGGAATTCACCGACCCCGCCCAAATCGAAGCCTTCGCCAGCGTGACTTTTGCGGGCAATCACCCGAACGCGGTCTTGGCAGTTTGGAACGATCAAGTCGAAGCCGGCGCGACTTTCGACGCCAATCTCGCTGTTCAGGTTGCCGAAGCTGGCATCGAGCTGTGCGGTTATACCGACATGAGCATTGATGGTCCCGCTGTTGCCGAAGAATGGCCCTACCTTGAAGCGATGACCGAAGAAGAAATCACTGCGATTTACGAAGCTTGTCCAGAAGGCAGCCTCGTGGTCTTCCATCAGTCGCCGCTCATCCCAGAAACCCCGTTCGCCATCAAGTCCACCCTGCCCGAGTCGTTCAAGACCGCCGTCCAAGACGCATTGTTGGCGATTGCTGATGATCAGGAGCTCGTGAACGCCATCGAACGTTATTATGTTGACCCGCACGAAGCCGCTGGTTTCGATAACATTGACGGCATTTACAACTCCCTGCGTGACATTGCGGTCTTGTTGAACATCGACTTGCGCGCTCGCTAAGTCATGAACCGCGCAAACTGGATGAACGACGGTAGGCGCAGTTAAATAAAAAACAGGGGCGCAGTTTTGATCTGCACCCCTGTTTTCTTTTGAATGTAATCGTCAGTGGTCTTTTTAGCGTGCTGGGTCGTACTTCTCGATGAATGTGGGCACATTCAACAGATCGTTAAAGCGTGCTTCTAATGTCGCCCGATCCCAATCCCACCATGCAATCGCCAGTAGTTTTTCAATGACATCATCAGCAAAGCGCTTGCGTACTGGGTGGGCTGCCACGCCGACCACAATCATATACGGTTCAACATCTTTGGTGACGACTGCCCCCGACCCGATGACCGCGCCGGTGCCAATTTGAACGCCGGGCATAACGATCGCACCGTGTCCGATCCAGACATCATGACCAATTATGCAGCGGTGTTCGCGTCGCCACGCAAAAAATTCAGCATCATCTTCGCCAAAACCGAAAGCTTTGCGGCGATAAGTCATATGATGTTGGGTCACACGCCACATCGGATGATTGCCGGGGTTAATGCGCACATGTGACGCGATAGAGCAAAACTTGCCCACATCGGCATAGATGATGCTGACATCGCCTGCCGTATAGCTGTAATCACCAAAGGTCGATTCATTGATCTGGGTATTTGCGCCGATTTCCGTCCATGCCCCGATGCTACTGTCGTGGACGATGACATGATCGTGAAAATAAGGTGCCTCCCCCAGTTGCTTGGGGAGATAAACTTTCAACCGTTCATCCGCTTCTGGATACAGATCATAGTGTTGCATGTGTCACTCCTTGGTTGCCACAGGGTTATTCAAATAACATCCCCTGATTTGTTGAAGACATCTTTATGGGTTTGTTAATTCTTCACATTTTGGTAACTACACACCCCTCATCCCCCGACCCCTTCTCCCACAAGAGGAGAAGGGGAGAAACACGATAGAAAGTCCCTCAGCCCCTTGTAGGAGAGGGATTTAGGGTGAGGGGTGTGTAGTTACACATTTTGATTGACAAATGTCGCTCAACGAAGATACGAACTTCGCGTTCCGAAATCATCATGAGGCGTATTCTATGCCCGCATCTTTTAGTT
>JBBRTY010000021.1:0-31634 GCA_038248285.1 Aggregatilineales bacterium | reverse complement strand
CTAAGAACCGTTGTGAGCTTTTTTCTCCCCCTCAGCCATGCAATGGGGAGGGGGCGCTGACCGAAGGTCAGACGGGGTGGGGATTATCAAATCTGCTATTCATTGAATTTGTCCTCTTTCGACTTTGCAACAGCCCTGAGGGAACGGCGAAAGCAAAGGTCACGGTTTCAATCGGCGCGAAGGCAAGAAAGAAATGGCTTTAGGGTGGGAGCGCATCAACCAAAAAGAGATGCCGCCCATGGGGTGACATCTCTTTTTGGTGAATTTACCGCGCGTGAGGCGGGTGGAACGCTTTACAAACCACGCGGCACGAAAACAGGTTCTTCGGGAATGTTTTCAGTCCAAATGTCGAAGATCTCGACATTTGTGGTGTCACTATTACGCAGTGTTTGAATATAGGTGGTGAATTCTTCATCCAGTTTGGTTTGATATTCGTCATCAGTGATGGGGCGTTCTTCGCGACCTGTCACTTGAAGCACATGGAAACCAAATTGCGTTTGTACGGGTCCGACGATGACACCGATCTCCGCAGTTTTCACGGCATCCGCAAATTCTTCCACATACCGACTCGCCTGAGACCAACCCAAGCCACCACCGGTAGCGGCGCTTCCGTCTGTCGAGACTGCTGCTGCCACCGACGCAAAAGATTCG
Source organism: Aggregatilineales bacterium (assembly GCA_038248285.1). Classification (GTDB taxonomy): domain Bacteria; phylum Chloroflexota; class Anaerolineae; order Aggregatilineales; family Phototrophicaceae; genus Flexifilum. The sequence continues at coordinate 30,983 of JBBRTY010000021.1, read as the reverse complement.
CCCGTATTGAGGGCGTCAATGGCGCTTTGGGCTTCTGGTGCGGTGGCAACCAAAATATGACGCACATTGACAAAGTCGTCGGTTTGAGCCACATCGACCAACACAGCATCACGGACTTTTTTGCGCAGTGCCCGCATTTCAAAATAGGTATTGATGGTTTCGTCAGAGACACCTGCCGATGACCGCACCGTATCGTAGAACGATCTGCGGGTGGTATCGAATTGGTCCGCACGTTCAGTGACACTTAACGTAGGTGCTGGCGTTGCACTTGCCACAGGGGTTGCCGAGGGCGATGCCGTCGGTGTTTCTGGGCTATCAGTAGGGGTACTCGTGGGTTCCAACGTTGCTGTTGGGACTTGTGAAGGCGTTGGCGAGACAATTGGCGTTGGCGTCGATGTGGGTGTTGGCGTCGCAGTCGGATCGACCACACCCTCATTGGGATCATAGCTAAAGAATTCGTTGATCTCGCTTTGAATTTCTTCCGCACTCACTGAAGTATTTAAGTTGCGGGCTTCTTGGCGCACCAATTCATCGGCGATCATATCGTTAAGGACACGATTACCGAGCTGATCCGGGATGTTCAGTTCATTGAGATAAGTGCTGTAGGGCGCTTGGCTGCCGATTTGTTGGGAGATTTGGTCGGATGACATGCCAAAACTGCTTAACAGCGCAATGCCTTGATTCACCTGCTCACTCAATAGGGCGCGTTCTAAGCGGGCGCGGCTTTCAAATTGTGCGACCGTAATTGCAGTACCATTGATGTTCGCTACCGACTGGGCTGGGCGAATAACTTGGTCAACCACAAACGAAATCAACAAAATCACGACCACCAAACCCATGAGGATGCCGATTCCCAAAATTACGAGACCTTGAACATAGGTCTCGCGCTCTGCCTTGCTCCGATAATCACGCAGCAAGCGCTGTTGTAAGCCACCCGGTCCGGCTTTTTCGGGTGTCGGTTTTGTTTGTCCGGGTTTGGGTATTCCCGTTGTGCCGCGTTTTGACATCGCAGTTTCCTTAGTCGGTGATTACGATGAAGGGCAGCAGTGCCAAGTGCCGCGCGCGTTTAATTTCGCGTGCGAGTTCACGTTGGCAACGTGAACAATTCCCAGTTTGACGACGGGGCTTGATCTTGCCGGTTTCATTGATGTAGCGCTTGAGCGTATCCACATCTTTGTAATCGAAGCACTTGCCTTTGGGGCAGTATTGGCTTTGACGATAACGGCTGCGGGTGAACGGTGCCGGACGGCGACCACCGCCGCGACCTTCACTGCGCCCGCCCCCGCCTTCACGTCGATCTCGGCGTCCAGCGCCGGGTTCATCGACTTCAATTTCAACATCATCTGCGGCGTCCACATCGTCCGCCGGACGACGGCGTCTGATTTCATCGGTCACGTCATTGCTCTCCGTTTTCATGGTTGTCAATTCGTCAGGTGTTGCTATTTTCTTGCTAGAGTCGCACGCTGAGGATGCCACTCATGCGCCATGTGTCCTCAGCGTCGGGATCGACTCTCCTAGAAGGCGAAATTGCCCCCCTCGTCGTCATCTGCGTAAAAATCGTACTCTCCGGGGGCGCGCCGATCCCCTAACAGGATCATTTCGTTTGCCACCACTTCAGTACGATAATGTTTTTTGCCGGTTTCGTCTTCCCATCCGCGTGTTTGCAGGCGACCTTCAACATAGACCTGCTGGTTTTTGGTCAGGTGGGTTTTGCAGATTTCTGCTAAATTCCCCCACGCGACGACATTAAACCATTCTGTTTCTTCGCGGCGTTCCCCTTCGGCAGATACCCAGCTTCGGCTGGTGGCGACGCTAAAATTCGTCACGGCGCGTCCACTCGGTGTATAGCGCATTTCTGGATCGCGCCCTACATTGCCGATAATCATGACTTTATTGAGTCCGCGTACCATGACGTATTCCGCTCCAGCCGACCAGCGTGTCTGATTTAATCTTCCTTACGGACCACCAAATAACGCAAAACGCTGGTGGCGAGGTTCAGGTTGCGTTCCAGTTCAAAAAGTGAATGGGGTTCGATTTGCGCTTCAAACAGCACATAATAACCTTCGCGCTGTCCATCAATCTCATACGCCAATTTACGACGTCCCCAACGGTCGATCTTGGTCACTTGACCCAGTTCGTCCGTTTCGACCCATGCCCGCACTTGATCAACAGTCGCATTGACCACGCTATCATCGGCGTTTTCAAGACGCGCGATAAACGTTAGTTCATAAGAACGCTTCATAGAGGGTGATATTTCCTTCCTTGGGTTTGCCCCACGAGACACGAGGTTGTGTCGGTGTGGAGCGGAAATGTAATGTTGTGAATCCGTTTCAAAGCAGGCCGTATCCTATATGATAAAACGTTGCTTGACAACCGCTAATTCGCTTTTTCGGGCGCTTTGATGTTCCGCAATTGCCAATCGCGAACTGGTCAACGCCAGCGCGACCACCAGCCAAAACAAGGTGATGGAAGCGTGAAAGTCGATCCTAAAGTAATAATGATCGGTGGTGGCGTTGAGCAGCGCCGCCAAAAGCGCTGCGTGATACCCAAGCATGATGGCGCGCAGTTCATCATCAGGGTGGCTGATGCGCCATGCCCGCCAGCCATACCAGAAGACGCCGATCATAGTGATAGCGAACAACGCCACACCGGTTAGCCCGATGTGATTTGCCATGATGAAATACATGCTCGCCGCCGATGTGTAGAGATCAATGTCGGGCACGCCCGTAAAGCCGACGCCAGTGAGGGGATAGCGTTCGATCAAACGGAGCGAGTCTCGGTATTCGCCGATACGCATCTGTGTCGCTAGATCGGAGGCGGTGAACGCTTGTGCGAAGCGGTCAATGTAGTCGCGCGTTTGGGGCAGGATGAGCAACAAGACGAAACCGAGTGCGATCAACGTCAAGAAGCGACGATAGCCTTTGAATAAACCGATAAATCCCAAGCTAATGCCAAATGCCAGCATGGATGAGCGCGAAAAGGTTAAAATCAAGGCAATGCCGACTATCCCCAAGATGCCCCATGCTAGGACGGGACTGCGCAGGATTGGTTTTTTCGAAAAGACTTGCGGCGCGATCATGGCTGCAGAAATGGCGAGGAAACCACCTAAGGCATTGGGATCGACCCATGTACCAATGGCGCGTTCGGCTGCGGCAGGATTATCTTCGATATAACGGATCACGCCGCCGTTGGGATAGCCGATGCGAGCGAGGCGCACCAACAAAAACTCGGTGGTGGTATCGGGGATGGCATATAGGATCAAAGCGACGAGGGCTTGCGTACCCACTGCCACCATCACTGCTAGCACCAAACGGCGCAAGCTTTGGCGGTCACGCAGCAAATCGACCAAGACGTAGACCATGCCGATGCTCAGGATCGTTTCTAAAAATTGGCGCAAAATGGTTTGGGTGGGCGAGGCGTAGCGCAAACCTAGGATGAAACTGAGGATGAGCCAACCGATATAGAGTGCCAGTGGCGCATGAACGGGCGTGAATTGGAGGGCGCTGCGGCGTCCGGTCATCCATTGAAACAGATAAACGATCAGAAACGCACCCAACATCCCATCCAGAAGGGTCGGGGTGAAGCCGACGTTAAAGGGGAATGTGCCGAAAGGTAGCATTGCCATAATGCCGATCATGCCAAACAATGCCGCCATGACATCTGTCAGGACATACAGCCCGATCAAGAGTCCGATCACCGCACCAGTCGCCAAAATGGGATCCGTGACCGCGATGAGCAGCCCGATGCTGCCGCCGATAATGCCGACTGCGAGACCGATCAAGACCGCATAGAGCCGCCGATCCATCCCGGCAACCCATTTTTGAACGGGATTAAGTGTGACCATGTCGCGTCCTGCCTCTCATGAATACGAATATCACAAAACCGCCGAGCAGTAATCCCGTCATGCTGCTGATGACAGCGCCCACGCGATAGCTCAGAGGATTGTACAGCAGTTGCAAGGTGTGTTCACCCGCTGGAACCATAACCGCTGTGAGCGCACCATAAGCGCGCAACCGTTCAGTCGGTTGCCCGTCAAGCGTCGCCTCCCAACCCGGATAGTAGGGCAGGGCAATGGACAGTGCCGCCGCTTGGTCACTTATGAGGGTCATGATGATTTGTTCAGGACTGAATTTTACGAGCGTTGCTTGGGCAGAAGTGCCCATTTCGTTGGGTTCTGTAGCGCTGGTTGTTTCCAAAATTAGGGTGTCTCGCAGGTTGACTTCCCCCGATTGCATGAGCGCCAGCGCTTCGTCAGCATGGGCGACGGGGCGCACTGTTGGCATGAACAAGGCAAAGGGGCGAGGATCGCTTAGGCGGTGCAAGTTGATTGCCCCATAGCGATCTTCTCCTGTTTCGATTAGGGTCGAAGAAATGGGGAGTTCTGCCCAATCTGTCAGGACATAGCGTACTGCGAATAGTTCCCATGCGTTGGGATTAGGGAAACCGCCGCCTTCGACGAGCTGATACGGTTCTGCCAACCACAAGGGACTGATGCCGCGTATATCTTGCACACGGTATAAACTGCCATAATTGGCGGTTAATCCACGAATGCCATCCACGCGAAAGACACCATCCTCGTCTGCGAGGACGCTCGCGATCAACGGAGGCGGCGTAAGGCTGACTTGTTGGCTGGGCGGTATTGGATCATAGACATCACTGTCGCCCATATTGACAGTGAATAGCTCCAAGACGATGATCGCGACTAAGCCCCATAATAAGATTTCGTGGCGGTCTTGAGTCGTACCTGCACTGATGAGGACGTAAAGCATGATGACGACCAACACGCCGAGTACCACCATGGCGAGTGTAAGACCATATGCCGCTGGGTTGCCGATCCATGTCACAAAGATGAGCGCCCCGAACATCAACGCGCCGGTCATGACGCGATTAAGTACCAATCGTAAGCGCAATCCGGCGATGTGATGTGTTTGGAGATCCCACCCCGCGAGCGCCGCCACCCCGACCCCCGCCAGAATCGCCAAGCCGTTAGCGACCAAATAGGCGGCGCGTTCTTGCCCGCGAAAAAAGCTCAGCCCCGGCAAGATGTTGTACAAAGCCGGAAAGACCGCACCATTACCGCCGAAACTCCATAACAGCCCGATGACGGCGACAGCCCCCCAAAAGATAGCATTGCTACCCCGTCGCCACCAGCCGATGAGGGCAAGGATTAGCCCCGCAATGCCGATGTATAACGGGGACCATTGGCTGAGTATGCCCGGCAATAAAAATTGTACGACATCCTGCAGCGGGAAACCATTGGCTTTGGCGTCATAACCGAAGCCGATGCGTGTGGTGTGGCTAAGGTATTCGATGCCGGGGAGGAATTGCACCGCGACCATGCCAAAAGTGATTGTGCCGAATAAGCCGACCCCGACCACAAAGCGATGCCACCGCCCGCGCCGAATATAGATGCCAAAGCCGAAATAAGCGATCAGCAAATAGGTGAGTAAAAAACTGGTTTGGGGATGCCCTGCTAACCATGACATCCCCAAGCCAAAGCCGGTGATCACTAATGGGATGAGTCGGATTTTTTCACCCGTTGTTGCTGTGAGGATGCCGAGTGCTGCGACGGGTAGCCAAACGCCCGCTTCGAGGATCGCTAGTTGCAATGGGGCATAGCCCGTTAGAAAACCACCATAGCCTGCGATGACAGCTGATGCTAAACCGGCATGAGACGAGCCGGTCAAGCGCAAGACGAAAATGTACATGAAGAGGGTGTATGCCAAAACATGGGCGATGACCTCTAATTCAAGGGCGTGATACGACCACCCCCCACTGAGCCATGCCCCTGCCAGAGTCAGCAAGCGCGGTGGGTAAAAGACAGCGGATTGGGTATCCCCAATGAAAGGTAAGCCGCCGTTATTGTAGGGATTCCAGAGGGGGACTTCGCCCGCCGCAAAGCGCTCATATTGATAGCTGGCAAAGGTGAAGAATTGACCAGAGAAATCCCCTTGAGTGAAGGATAGCTTATCGACCTCGATAGGGGTGATCGTCCGCCAAAAGAACAGCGCCCATAACGCGATCAGCAACGCGACCGCTAATCCATGTCGCCGGATAAGTTTATTGATGCTCAAGATCCATCATCCTCAGCAGGCAACACACGTACCCGACTTAGGTAAGCGAAATCGTTCGCCATGCTGCCGTCGGTCGCGATTACGCGCAAACGCGGGAAGGTGCCATCTCCGAGATTCAGGTACAAGCCAATTTCTAACTCGTAAATGCCGGGTGCAGGCGGGGTATCTGGGTGGACGACGAGCGTATGGGTATCGGTGATAAGCTCGCCAACTGCCCAAGTGGTTGTTGGGCGTGTCCACCCCACAGGTTGCGCATCGGAACTCGCATAGCGCATCGTCGTGGCGGGTTCAACGATATGGACAAAGACGACGTAATCGTCGGGGACAGGTTGGAGAGCGCGCCAATAGAGGGTGAGTTCGGTGTTGCCCCCGACAGTGGGGCTAAGGTCGCTAAGATCATAGCCGACAAGCTCGATCATGCCGCCAAAGTTCAAGTTGGTGGGGTTGGGTACCACGAGTGCGGATGGACGCGGCAAAATACGACTTTCCCCGATAGACAAGTTCGAAGAATTTTGAGCCGGCATCGGGCTGTTGCTGACATTTTCGAGCGCGAAAACTTCTCGAGTGCTCAAATTATACCAGCCAATCTCGACCTGAACCGTTTGTGGTGCATAGACATTGGCAGGTAAGCGTACCGCTAAGGACTCTGTCCTTGTCTGCCCGACCTCTAAATCGCTGAGCGCCAGCCTGCCCGCGCCGGGGCGCAGATCGCGCTGACCGACGATGACCTGATCGGCGGTCGTCAAATGTACGAACAAACTACCATCAATGGTGAATGCAGTGTCTATGCACCAAACAAGGTCTAGATAAACACATTCTTCAGGATGTGCCTCGGTTGTAATGAGTTGAGCGTTCATCAGGCTGATTTGCCCTTGATCCTGTGCGGTATAGTGCGCGATTGGGGTGAAATTTTCCACATTTGCTTGTATGGGTTGCGCATAGGCGGGGGCAATTATTATAAACGGGGCTGTGATCGCCGTGAGTCCACAGCCGATTGTCACGATCCCCATAACGATGCCGCGCGCCCGTGATGACAACCACCATGTCACACCGACGACTAACCAGATGAGGATCGAAGACAGGGTTGCAAACATCAGACGCCCTTGTGATGCGGGCGTTTCGCTCGTCCAACGAAGGTAACTGACAAATGACACGCCAATCCAAATAAGTGTCAATGCGTAGGGCAGGGCGTGATAAAACATCTTCCAGTTAATCGGATGGCGCGCGATTTGCCCGACGATGAACAAAAGCGCGCCGATCATGCCGATCATGCCGACAAGATCAAATAAGCTATAAACCGTCTGCGGCAGAGGGACGTTCATGCCCCCGAAAAAGCCCCAAAACGCTTGAGTGAAGCTATGGCGTTCAAACCATAACTGAGTGAGATTTGCTGGGATAGCACGCCGCCCTACAATGTCGAGGAAGACATTTAAGCCAGTTGGGTCACCATAGAGCTGCCAGTTGCGCAGATACCACCAACTCGCGATCCCGATGGTTAACCCGCCGGAGATGACTCCCCCGATGAGGAGCGGGCGTGAACTGCGGTGACGCACGCTGAGGATCATGAGGCTGAGTGCGGTCAGAGGCAGCAAGAAGCCGAGGTTGAATTTCGCCAACATGCCCGCGCCCGCCGTCACGCCGATGACGATATATGTATACCACGAGGGTAAGCGTGATTTCTTCAGCAACAGGACAATCTCCAACGTCAGCAGATTGCCTAAAAAATTCAAGAGATTATCGTTATTTACGGATCCAGAAATGAAGAGGAACACGGGCAGAAACGCTGTCAGCGCAGTCGCTCCCAAGATCACAACCGGGCGTTCGGGAAACAAGGCGGATGCCAATAGAAACGTGACGCCGACTATGCCTGCGCCCAACAGCACCGATAGGAACCGCGCGACATGGATCGCTAACACCATTCCACGCCACGGAAAACCCTCCGCCTCTGGACGGTGAATAATCATGTTGACGTTGCCATCGGGATACGTCAGCCCGATGTCGGCATGAGGATTGATGCGGCGCACAATCTCCAAATCACTCGTATCCACGCCGCCTGTAAGGAGTGCCGCCAGCATGTAATACAGGGGTGGTTGACTGCCTTCTTGCCGCCATGTTGTGATCTCGCCCGGGATTTGCACAGGCAAGCTCAACCCGCGATCCGCGATGGTTTTCACCATGGGGTAATGCCACAATTCATCAGATGCTTCAAAGATCGGTGTGGTCACACTATAAATGGTCGCGAGAATGAGATACAGCACCCCAATGATGGCACCCCAGCGATTCAAGTTGGTTTGGGTCATGGTTTCGCCTTGAGGATACGATTGAAAAAGTGGGTTGTTTCACGGGCAATGGGATCCCACTCAAAGGCGGTCGCCAGCGCTTTTGCCCCGATATGCAGTTGCTTTCGTAACGAGTCGTTTTGCAAGATAGTCCGTAGTGCCCCTGCCAGTGCTCCCGAATCGTTGGGCGGGGTCAAACTTAGATTGACGCCATCGCGGAAGGTCGGTACGGAAAAGCGCGGTATGGTCGTCACAATCGCACAGCCCATGCGGATCGCTGCCATGAGGCTACCGCGCCGATATGACGCCCCATCCGTGAAGGGGAGCGCCACAACATCTGCCGCCGCCAGATAACCCGCCACGTCGGCATCTTGTAGATAGGGCGTTCGATGGATGATTGCGTCCAGCGCCAACGTTTTGATGAGGACTTCAATTTCTTGAATCATTGCGATATTGGTCGGGTCGCTTGCGCCCGCAACCGCCCCGACGAGTGCTAACCGTACAGGTAACCCCTCATCCAGCAAAAGGCGTACTGCTTTGAGTAAGGTGTCGATCCCTTTGCTACGGTTGATCAAGCCAAAATACACAATCAAGTATTCATGATCGCTGATTCCGGCGGCGTGGCGGTAGTAGCTCACGTCTGATGGGGCAGTTGTCAAGATATTGCTGCCGATGGGGACAAGCCTGTGCAATGGAAGCTGATCCAATTGTGCCTCATCTTCGTGATTGGTGACGATGACACCTGCTGATGTGCGCGCGAGGTGCATGACGATCCAATCGCGTACCCTGCCTGCTTTGGGGAACAAATACGGTGCGCGCAGATCGTGAAAGGTTGTCACGACAGGATAGGGGCGCAACAGACACGGCAGAAAGTGAATTAGCCCGGACATGTTGAACGCTGCCGTCTGATACTGAATATTGATCACATCGGGGCGAACAGTTTCTAGCCAGCGACGTATTAAGGGTAGACTTCTGAATCCCCACCCATGAATCGTTGCCGTCACGGATATGCCCTCTGTCTCGGTCGTTAGGGCAGGGGGACTCGAGAGGATGTGAACCTCTTGCCCTAGTGCCGACAAGGTGTGCGCCAAGATTGCTGTATAGGCACCGACACCACCTTGCATAGGAGGGTATTCGCCAGTGAGAATCGCAATGCGCATTATGTGACCTTTAAGCCGGAACGGAGTACCTGCCAATACTGGCGAACACGCTCATGACGCAGGACAGATTTGTGCCCGACCACGCCTTTAGCAGCTTCCAAAGCGAGTTGAATGCTATAGCTTGCCAGCAAGAATAAGCGCAAGCTGTGGGCGATGATGCCCCCATGATGTTTGCGGAAATAACGCAATTTGCTTTCTTGAAAATAGATGTGACGTTTGGCAACTACTTGATCGGTACTCTTGCCGCCATGATGGATGATGCGTTGATCGCCTAAATACATCACTTTCCAGCCGTGATTGCGGGCACGTTTACACCAGTCGAGTTCTTCCGAGAACATGACAAAGCCTTCATCCAACCCACCAATTTGGGTAAAGACCTCACGGCGCGTCATTAATGCCGATCCTTGTACCCAATCGACCTCGACCCGCGAGTCGTTGGGTGCGTCATTGACATAGAAATAATCCAAGAGTGCGCGCGGGGCAAAGGGTTGTAACCATGTGCTTTCAAAGAGCGCCGTCATGAAGGTGGGAAAACGACGACGGGTCGATTGATGAGTGACGCCATCACTGTTGAGCGTGTGCGGACCCACAATGCCAATCTGCGGGTGGGCGTCCAGAAAGGTGATCATGCCGTTGAGGGCGTCGGCGACGATCTCGGTATCGGGATTGAGCAAAAGGATAAATTTGCCGGTTGCGCGTGCTAAGCCGATGTTATTCCCGCGTGTGAAACCGACATTTTCGGTTTGTGGTAGCAGCTCAACCTGTGGAAAGCTTGTGCGTATCCGTTCTACGGTGTCATCATGGCTGGCGGAGTCGATGATGATGACTTCGGTCTGCGCGGGGTGGGCGTTGCTATAAATGCTGTGCAGACACGCTGTCAACAGATCCGCGACATTCCAACTGACAATGATGATGGATAGTTCCATAACCCGCTCCACACAAAAACAACATGCCGATTTTACCAGAATTTATCATTCTGCCCGTTTTGTCACCAACTTCGGTTACAACTGGCGCGCATGATAAAGGTATAGACCTGTAAGCATGATGGCAAAAAGGAAAAAGTACATGACCAAGAAAACTTCGCTCTTAATTGCGTTTTTGTTGACGTTCGCGCTCGGTGTGACCGCTGTAAGTGCCCAAGACAATCCACCGTCTGTCGGGCGGGAAGCGAATGGCGGTTTGGGGTTATTGCGCGGGGCGGCAGAAGTGGTCAGCGAAGCGACTGGGCTGACCCTGCGTGAATTGCAACAGGAATTACGCACTACCGAAGCGACGTTAGCGGATATCATTGTGGCAAATGGTGCCAGCGTTGATACTGTGACCGCCGACATTATCACCATCATCACCGAGGGAATTGATCAAGCTGTCGCGGCAGGCACAATGCCTCAAACGCGCGCTGATGAACTGCTCGCCAACTTGGACGCCAACGTGATGGCAGTCTTAAATGGTGAACTTGCGATAGCCGACCGTACCCAACGGCAGCAAGGGCGTTTGATGGGCGTGGGCGAACGCGGGTTGATCAGTGCGGTGACGGATGCCACGAACCTACAGCCGCGTGAGGCGCTTCAACAGATGCGTAGCGGCAAAACTTTGGGAGAAGTGATCACCGAAAACGGCGGAAGCATTGATGCGGTCATTGACGCCGCGCTTGCTACTGCCAGCACGCGCTTGGACGAAGCAGTCGCGAATGGCACCTTAACGACCGAACGGGCAGATCAAGTTTTGGCGCGCTTAGAGACAGCCTATACCAACTTCATGACGGCTGAACTGCCGCAACGACGGTTGGGCGGATCGCTCTAAACTTGGTTGCATATCATGACATAATGGGGCACCGGACTCTGATGATCAATCAGTGTCCGGTGTTTTTGTGAGCTGAAACAACCGCCCTGCGTTGGCAGTCGTGTGGGCTGCAATGGCTTCTGGTGACAAACCGCGTAAGCTTGCCAAGCGTTCGACGATCAAGGGGATGTATGACGGTTCGTTGCGTTTGCCGCGATGAGGTGTGGGCGTCAAGAACGGACCATCGGTCTCGACCACCATGCGCTCAATGGGCATCACTGTAGCGATACGGCGTAATCCCTCGGCATTCTTATAGGTGATGGGTCCCGTGAAGCCCAAGTAAAATCCAAGCGCCAATGCTCGTTCGGCGATGGCAGCGGGGGCGGAGAACGAATGTAACACGCCGGGGCGCGATTGCAGCGTTGGAGGCAAACTGGGTGCCCATGCTTCGAGGATCGCCATCACATCCTCGCTGGCTTCGCGATTGTGGATGATCACAGGAAGCTCAAGACGTGCTGCCAACGCCAATTGCGCTTCAAAAGCACGACGTTGATCAGCTTTGGGGCTGGTATCCCAATAATAATCTAAACCAATTTCCCCGATGGCGACCACTTTGGGTTGGCTGGCTTGTTCGGCGATCTCTTCGATGAGACCGTCAACAAAACCTGCTGTGCTGGTAGGGTGAATGCCAACCGCCGCAAAGATTTCGTAATGTTGTTTGGCGAGCGCCAGAGCCGCCCTGCCGGTTTCAATATCGACCGCCGGATTGATGAACTGAACCACCCCCGCCGCTTGCGCACGGTCGAGTACAGCGTCGCGGTCAACGTCATAGGCATCGAAATTGAGATGGCAATGGGTATCGATCATCTCACAGGGCGTTCTTGAGCTTCAACGAGTCGTAATCGGATTTGACCATCATCTCGATCAAGCCTTCAAAGGACACTTCGGGCATCCAACCCAGATCGGTGTGGGCTTTAGAAGCATCCCCAACGAGGAGATCAACTTCGGCTGGACGCATAAACTTCTCGTCTTGGATGGTGTAGTTTTTCCAATTTAAGCCGACACACTGAAAGGCGACTTCGCACAAACGCTGCACGGAGTGGGTTGTTCCAGTGGCTACCACATAATCGCTCGGTTGGTCTTGTTGCAGCATCAGCCACATTGCGCGTACATAATCCCCGGCGAAGCCCCAATCGCGCTGTGCCTCCAAAGTGCCGATGCGCAGTTCTTTTGCCAAGCCCAGTTTGATCATTGCCGCTTGCCGTGCCACTTTACGGGTGACAAATTCATGTCCACGACGGGGGGATTCATGGTTAAACAAAATGCCGCTGGTCGCGTGTAAGCCATAACTTTCACGATAATTGATGGTGATCCAGTGCCCATACACCTTCGCGACCCCATATGGGCTGCGCGGATAAAACGGTGTCGTTTCGCGTTGCGGGACTTCTTGAACTTTGCCGAACATTTCGCTGCTAGAGGCTTGATAAAAGCGGATCGCCGGGTTCATCGTGCGGATCGCATCTAACATCCGCGTGACGCCAAGGGCGGTGACATCACCCGTCAAGACTGGTTGTTGCCAAGAGGCGGGGACAAAGCTTTGTGCGGCTAAGTTGTAGACTTCATCAGGTGTTGACTCTCGTAAGGCATTGAGCAAACTGGTTAAGTCGGTGAGATCGGCGGAGACGAAATGAATTTTGTCCTGAATATGTTCGATTCGCTCATAGCTGACAGTGGTGGTGCGCCGAATTAATCCGAAGACTTCATAGCCTTTGTCAAGTAAAAATTCAGCGAGATAGGAACCGTCTTGCCCGGTAATACCTGTGATGAGCGCGCGTTTTGTCATGGTAAGGCACTATCCTTAAGGGTGTGATCTGGAAAAAGCCGTAAGACACTGAGGGGCGAAATTGGCTTCTGAAAACCAATCCGCCCCTCAATGATGATGATTATAATGCCTTGTACTTTAGGAACTGGTATCAATCAGCGGCAGTTCATTCAGGTCGTATTCCACGCCATTGAAGGTCAAATCGACATAAGTTGCGAAAACCCACCCAACGACATCTTCATAGGTCGCCCGTAGCCAAGTGCCATCGACATTTTGTGCGTCTACAATCAGAATGGCATCAGTCGGGATCAATACCAGCGATTCGCCGGTAATATCATCGATTTGGCGCAGATGTAAATTGGCACCTACATTCAAATTAATCACTGTGCCCACGACGACATCGCGCAATTCAGCAGGGATGTTATTGGTTTCGCCGACTGTGCTGACGACGCCGCCCCGTTCATCGTCTTCAATGATGATGAGTTCTTCAAGTTCAATCAGTCGTTCAATGGTGATGTCGCGACCGAGTTGTACGAGACGCGGCGCAAATTCGGCATTGATCCAGCCTGTCACGACGGCATCCGAAGCGGTGTACCGCACAAAATACCATTCTTCGGCGTCATTCGTGCCCAAGAACGCCATTTCCGTATTTGGTGGGATCAGCGCCAATGATTCAGCTAGGGTATCTGGGGTGCGGCGGATGTGTACACGTGCATCGGCGCTCATGTTGCCAGTGAAGACCGTGATGGCGCGATCTGGCAAAGGTGGTGATTGAATCGCTGTGTTTTGCGAAGAGCCTGCCTGAGTAGAAGGCACAGTGGGCAAATTGGCTAAGCGTTGCAAGCCACCTTGTGCGGCACGAATGGTGAGATAACGGGCATTGACCCATGCCGTAATCGCGCCACCGTCAGGCGTGTTGTAGATAATATTTACCCAAGTGTCAGCGGCTTCAAGGTCTTCGTCATCTTCGAGATCCAAAGCAGGATCATCGAAGGTGTCTTCTTCACCCGCTGGCGCGCCTTCACGTCCTAAGACGCTAAAAGTTGCCCCCGCAGGTGCTAAACCGAGAGAGAGCGCATCGGGGCTGGGGTAGAGACGCAATTGCAGATTGGCACCTTGATTCAGCACCACCTGTGCAGTCGGTCCATCAGTGACGACGACCACTGAACCTTCGTTGATAACCGCATTCGTGGTCGGCTCGGGCGTGGCGGTTTGCAGCAGCAAGCCGTCGCCCGGCGCGCTCACGGGTGATTGTGCGAATTCTGCAGGGCGAAGCGAAATCACTTCCGTGCCTTCGGTGCCTTCAATCACGAGGGTGCTGTATAATACGCCCCCGTAAATCGTCCCAAGGTTGAGCGCCATCGTGGTCGTTTCATCATTGGCAGTAACGGCGACATTTAAGGCGCTCGTGCTAGGTTCCAAAATCACGGACTCGGCATCTTGGGTTTCTACTTCACCGGTCAACGCATCGGCATCCGCGAAAGCGGCGGAGACCGTTGTGCCGTCGCTGCTGGCATTCACGAGCGAGAAAACGGCGGTTTCTGGGCTGATCAGTTGCGCGTTTTCTGGCAAGACCAGCAAATTGGGTGTATCCGAGTCGCCTACCAGATAGACACTGGTTGCTGAGCCAGTCTCGATATTAAGTTCTGCGGAGGCAATGGCGATTTGCGAACCAATCAGCCGCGCCTCAAACTCAACCGTTCCGCTTGCAATATTGACGAAGCCGGTGTCAATGCCAAAGGCTAACGATGGCACAATGAGCGTGCCATCCACATAAATATCGACATTGGCGGCATCAGCTATCACATGAGCGACGCGCAATAAACCTGAATCTGCGGTTTCGGAACGAGCGGCAGTCATCAACATAAGCTGTTGAGGCTCCACCGCTGAACCGTAAGCTACCAAAATATAGGAGGTGCCATTGTTGAGGCTGAACGGCAGTGTTGGCAAAATTGCATCAGCCGGCACGCCGCCCGTAGGGATGACCGCGAGGTCATAACTTAGAGCGGGGAGATCAAGCGTCCCGTAAGGCTGGTTATATTGCAAACCCGGCACCACGGGACGACCATCTGCGAGGATGATATCGACGGATGGCAGATCAGCGATGGCATTAATTGCAGTGAAACGGGCTTTGCCGAGTTCAATCGTATTAAGGTCTTCGTTGAATGCCGTGAACGCTAGCGCTTCAGCAGATGATACGACAAGGGTGGTTGCCGCGTTGGTTTTACCTTCTACAGATTGTGTCCACAAAACCTCACTCACGCCCGTTTGGGTGACGGCGATTGCGTGATTTTCAGGGGTTACGCTCATATAATTTGTCGCTTCGCCATAAGCAAGTGCGACAATCGACAATTCACCATCTACATAAATATCCACTGCATCTGAGCCGGGTAAAACATGTACAAAGCGGAAAGAAGCGGTATTTGCTTCTTGGCTCTGTGCTGTGAAGACCACGCCAAGGATAAGCGCCAAAAGCAGGACGAGTGAACTCGTTCGTTTTACTGTGTTTACCATCACTAACTCCTTACATGCTGTCGCTCAAGCTCGAAAACCCCACCCAAAGATCGGATTAGGTGCCTTCTTGCCACTGACCGAGGTAATGTTCTTGTTCTGCCGTCAAGGTATCGATGCGAACACCCATCGCTTCCAACTTCAAACGAGCGATTTCCTGATCAATGTCTTCGGGGATGGTATAAACTTGATTGCCCAAGATGCTGCTGTTCTTGACCATATACTCGGCTGCCAATGCTTGATTGGCGAAGCTCATATCCATGACGCTGGCGGGGTGTCCTTCGGCGGCGGCGAGATTGATCAAGCGACCTTCGCCAAGCAAGTAAATAGCTTTGCCGTCAACACGATATTCTTCGACGAAGGGACGCACCAATTTGGGTTGACCAGCCGACAGCGCTTGCAATCCGGGAATGTTGATTTCGACGTTGAAGTGACCGCTGTTTGCCATCAATGCGCCTGACTTCATTTTGGCGAAGTGGCGGGTGTCCAAAACGTGAACATCGCCAGTGGCGGTGATGAAAATATCGCCAATGGGAGCGGCTTCGTCCATGGTCATGACGCGGTAGCCGTCCATGAGCGCTTCTAATGCGCGCAGCGGATTAATTTCCGTGACGATCACGTTTGCACCCATGCCTTGCGCACGGCTGGCGATGCCACGACTGCACCAACCATAGCCCGCGACCACAATGGTACGACCCGCGATCAACAGATTGGTGGCGCGGATGATGCCGTCCAAGGTGCTTTGCCCTGTGCCATAACGATTGTCGAACAGGTGCTTGGTGTTGCTGTCATTGACGGCAATCACGGGGAATTCCAACGCGCCTTCTTTTGCCATTGCGCGCAAGCGGATGACGCCCGTAGTCGTTTCTTCGGTACCGCCGACAATGCCTTCGAGCAGTTCACGGCGGGACTTATGGATCACACTGACGAGGTCGGCACCATCGTCCATGGTGATATGGGGCTTGTGATCCAAACCCGCACGGATGTGATCGTAGTAGGTTTCGTTGTCTTCACCCTTGATCGCATACACGGGGATTTCGTAATGGGCGACCAATGAAGCGGCGACATCATCTTGAGTCGAAAGGGGATTGCTGGCGCACAACACAATGTCCGCCCCGCCGACCTGAAGCGTGTGCATCAGATTTGCGGTTTCGGTGGTGACATGCAAGCAAGCCGAGACGCGCATCCCCGCCAATGGTTTTTCTTTGGCAAAGCGTTCACGGATGGCGCGCAAAACGGGCATTTCGTTCTCTGCCCATTCAATACGGAAGCGACCACCTGTCGCGAGGTCGAGATTTTTCACATCATGTTCGACGGAAACTGAAGTCATGGTTTCTCCTAGAGATATGTATTTATACGGTGAGAACGAACAATCCTATCGGCATTGTGATCACCACGCCGGGATTTTAACACAATTGCGTTGCCATGCCTTCGCAGAAGGACAACAGTCAGCGAAGCGTAGGCTAAATGAGGCTCAGGAAACGAGCAACACATCCAATACGCCGCCATCATCAAAATGTTCACGAAAACGCGCAATGAAACTTTCGACCGTAAAGTGATGGGTTTGTGTGCCCACTTGTTCGAGGGTATAGGTTGCGCATAACGCACCGACTTCCCCCGCAAGTTTCCAATCCCAGCCATGCAGAATTCCACAGAGTAGACCTGCGCGGTAGGCGTCACCCCCGCCGGTCGGATCGACAATCGCTGTTGGGGGAACCACCGGAACCGAGATCACTTGATCGCCGACGTAGATGGTTGAACCTTCCCTGCCATGTGTGATCACCAAGACGTTGATCATCTGGCGCAGTTCCAGCACGTTCAGCCCTGTTTTTTCACAAATCATATCGACTTCATACTGGTTGACCACCATCGCGTAAGCACCTTGCAAGCCATCGCGCAATTCTTCCCCGCTTAAACGCGGGACTTGTTGGCTGGGGTCGTAGATGAAGCGAAAGCCGCGTTCGCGACATTCACGCGCATAGTTTTGCATCGCCAAGGGGTCGTTGGGGGAGATAATCACGAGCGGTGTGGTGCCGTCATACACATCGGCAAGCGCGTAGTTGCGCGCCAATGCCATTGCTCCGCTGTAGAAAGAGGCGATTTGGTTATTGTCTAAATCGGTGTTGACGAAAAATGATGCCGTGAAAACTTCATTGATCTGTCGCACGGTACTGGTATCAACGCCGCTTGCCTCTAAGCGCGTGCGGTAATCGCCGAAATCCTGACCCACCGTCCCGAATAATTTAGGGCGAATCCCTAAAAGCGCCATAGTATAGGCGATATTTGCTGCTACACCGCCGTAATGCCGTGTCATATCTTCGACGAGAAAACTTAAACTCACTTGGTCGAGTTTTTCCCGTAAAATATGTTCCTTGAAATGCCCCGGAAACCGCATGAGGTAGTCATAGGCAATTGAACCCGTTACAATGATATCAAGCATGAACAATCCGCTGAAAGTTAGGTAATGAGTGAACAGCAGAACAGTATACCATGATCTGATTGTAGTCTTATAGGTTGCAATTTTGCCCAAAAAGAACCATTCAATAGGTTGGGGATAGAGTAAAGGGGTGTGAATGACGCTCTTTGATGGGAAACGGCTGACGAGCAACACAGTGGGATTGGACATCGACGGATTGCGCCGAGGGTTTTATTCCGACAAATATTTTGAGAACGTGATTGGTGTTTTGCAAACAGCACAGGCAGAAAATTATCACTTTGGTGGGCATCATGCCCGCGCCTTGCCAGTGGATGTGAGCCAAGTGCGGATCGGCGATATGAAGGTTGAGGCGCAAATCTTTACTCGTCGCCACGAACGCGCTTTGATCGCCGGTATCGATATCGTTTTGTTGATGTTGCGTCATGCCTGTGGATACCAACAAGGGGATACTTTTGTCGAGACATGGCATGATATTGAGGTCGAGGCATTGCACGATGGGGTGATGATCCCCTATGACGGACATCCCGAACATGTCTTGCCTGTCCTAAAAATTCACGGACGCTATCAAGACTTCGCCCTGTTAGAGACGCCCTTGCTTGGATTACTGACTCGCGCCAGCCGAATCGCCACGAATGTTTATGATGTCTTAGAGGTGTCGAATGGGAAACCAGTCTTATTCTTTCCCGCTCGATTTGATCTGGCATCGGTACAGAGCGTAGACGGATATGCGTATTGGTTGGCGGTGCAGCGCTACAACCACGATACCGGTAAACAAACCCGCGCTTCTGTCAGTACCGATGCCCAAGCGTCATGGTGGGGTGGGGTGGGTGGCGGTACGGTACCCCATGCCTTGATTGCGACTTTCTTGGGGGATACAGCTGAAGCGATGGTCTCGTTCGCGCGGTATCTGCCCTTGGAGGTGCCCCGCATTGCGTTGGTTGATTTTGATAACGATACGGTTGGCACCTCGTTGGCGGTGCTGTCCGCTTATTGGATGGAGTATCGTGCGGCATTGGAAGCCAACGATGCGGTTGAACAGCGCCGTTGGCGGTTGGATGGGGTGCGTCTTGACACCAGCGCGAATGTTCGGGATCGCGCTCTGGACGAGTCTGATCCGACCGGGATCAACCCCAAGTTGGTGCGCCTTGTGCGGGCTGCACTTGATTCTGCCTGGGAGGGGTGGCATGTGCCCGCACCTTTAGAAGATGCCGCGCGCGTTTTTTGCAAGAACGTTAAAATTGTGGTGACAGGTGGCTTTAATCGCGAACGCATTGCTCAATATGAGCGCGATCAGGTGCCGGTCGATATCTATGGCGTGGGGTCTTCGCTGCTGCGCAATGACTCGGCAACCAATTCCGATTTTACGATGGATGTGGTGCGCGTTTTTGTGGAAGGCGCGTGGCATGAAGTCGCAAAGGTCGGGAGGCGTGCCAACCACAACGCGGCATTGCTCCCAGTCGATTTATCAGAAATGGCGTGATACTGTCTCGTAATGGATGGTGATAAAGAGTTAAACACATGACCAATGATCAATCTAATGCTCAGCGCCCACAACGCCAATCAAATTTTGTCCCCGGACGGGGCGGCGCACGCATGTTTTCGATGGCGGCGCTGGCGGAACGTATCCGCGAAGAATTTCTCTTGGAATATGCCGGCACGGAGGTGCTGCGCGACGCTGTAACAGCCACGAAACGAATGCAACTCGTTCTGGGCGTTACAGATTACATCATCGCGGTCGAATCGCTGACGATTTTATTGGAGGATAAAGCCGATTTGATGCAGCGGGTGTACAGCGAATTATTCGGCTATGGGGCGTTGGATGCTTTTTTTGCCGATTTGAATGTGACCACAATCGCCATCAATGGCGCGGATAGCGTCGCTGTGCGTTATGGGCATGGTGACTTGCAAGAGAAGGGGCATTTGTTTGGGGACGCTGATCACTTGCATACCGTTATTGAGCGCCTACTCACGGATGCCGGTACGGGCTGGCGCGAAGATTTGCCCGTCGTGGAGGCAGGGCTGAAAATTGGTGAACGACTCGCTAGCTTAAGCGTGGTGATGCCCTCTTTTAGTTTTGGACTGACGGCGGATATTCGTTTGCATCCTTTGATCGCACCGACACTGGATGATTTGGTGGCTTCGGAAGTCATGCTGTCTGATGCCGCTGTGTTGATTAAAGCGATCACCGCCTCAAAATTTGGTTTTATCATCGCGGGTGAGACCGAAACAGGTAAAACCACATTGTTGAACGCCATCGCGCTGGAATTACTCAAGGGTGAGGCGGGCGTCGGTGCGGCGGTGGAGCGCACGGGTGAACTTCGGCTACCCACAGCGGTGACTCGTTTACGACCGGATTGGGGGCAAGAGAACGGCTTAGAAATTACGTTTGGCGACCGCATCCGCGAAGTTGTGGAGCAGAGTCCACCTTATTTGCTCATTGATGAGGTGCGCGCCGATGAGCCAACCTCGATTGCCCCTTTGCTAGATCGTGCGGACACCCCACGTCAAATCTGGTCGTTTCGGGGTGCGCCAGACCATAAAAGAATGCAAAGCGCTTTAGGGATGCTGGCACGGCGCGCTGATTCGACTGCTGGCGAGCGGTTGGTTCATGCTTTGTATGATCGCCTACCCTTTATCATCACCCTTGCCCGTATTCGCGGGCGACTCCATGTGTTTAGTATCGCGGAGTGGCAATCGCGTATTGATACCGATTATCCCGATTATGTCCAATTATTTCGGTTCCAAGAAGGTGCTGCCCGCCGAACCGACGCGCAACTGGCGCGCTGGGTCATGTAGATCAGGTCTTGGTCTCACTGGCGACCATCGCCCGTAAACCTTCCTCGAAAGGCGCACGCACGATTCCGCCTTCGGTGATGATGCCGCTGACATATTTAGCGGGGGTAACATCGAAGGCGGGATTGCGAGCATGGAACGTGGGCGGTACCAATGCCAAGCCATAAGGCGCGAGGACTTCGCTTTTGTCGCGTTCTTCGATAGGGATAAGGCTACCGTTTGGCAATGCCAGATCAATGGTTGAAACGGGGGCAGCGGTATAAAACGGGATGCCATGTTCTTTAGCGAGAATAGCCACTTGGTAGGTGCCGATTTTGTTGGCGAAATCGCCGTTGGCGGCGATCCGATCTGCCCCCAAAACGACTAGTTTGACTTCTCCCTGTGCCATATAAAAACCGGCAGCGGTGTCTGGAATGATGTCATAACTCACACCCAATTGTTCCAGCTCCCATGCGCTAAGGCGTGATCCTTGGAGACGGGGGCGGGTCTCATCCAAGAGGACATGAAATTTTTTGCCTTGTTCATGCGCTGCCCTGATAACGCCTAACGCAGTGCCATAATCGACAGTTGCCAGCGCGCCCGTATTGCAGTGATGCAAGACGGTGTCGCCGTCATGGATGAGGTCAGCCCCAAATGCCCCCATACGTCGGTTGATCGCCACATCCTCATCGGCGATCCGTTGGGCTTCAGCCCGCATCGCAGCGCGAATAGCATCGATATCACCATCGACTTGCAACGCAAATGCCGTCAATTTATCAACTGCCCAAGCGAGATTTACAGCGGTAGGGCGGGACGCTTTCAGAATTTCAGCAGCGGCACGTAAGTCCGCTAACAGATCATGGCGCGTGGTTGCTAGACTGTGTTGTGCCGCCAGTGCCATGCCAAAGGCTGCGGATGCGCCAATGGCAGGGGCACCCCGTACTGTCATATCTTGAATCGCGAGCGCGACTGCTTGATAACTCTTCAAATCGACGAACTCTAAATTCCAGGGGATTAATTTTTGATTGATCATCCGAACATGCTGATCGACCCATTCTACAGTACGCATTTTTACCTTCCCTTCGCAATTTCAATATTAGACTGGATTTCGAGGATGATGGCAAACAGTATAGTCGCATTGATGCCGAATACAGATGAGATTGCGCCATTTTGCGCTATGATAACGGTTTGAAGATGATTACGCTCGTTGTTTGACGACTAGAGTCGAAAGGAGAGTAGGCGCGAACCGATATGTTGGTGTTGAACAACAAGGAGGTGCGTCGAGATCGATGGATTTTCCAGCATTTTATAGCCCTGATAAAGTCGGAACACTTTTTGTGCCGGATGCGGCGGCGGCGGTACGGGATGGACGGTTGGTCGATGTTTCACCAGCGGCACGGGCGAAGGTGCGCACGATTTTGCTGCTGGTGGATCCTCAAGTAGATTTTGTGCATGTCGATGGACATTTAAGCGTGCCGGGTGCGGTTGAAGATACCCGCCGCACGATTGAATGGATTTTTCAGCATCTAAGCCGTATCACGACGATTGCGGCCTCTTTAGACAGTCATGTCCCCATTCAGATTTTCTTTCCGACATGGTGGAGCGATACGCAAGGCAATCACCCCGATCCGTATACGGTCATTCGCAGTCACGAAGTTGAGGCAGGTCTTTGGAAACCGCTGTATGAAGTGGCATGGTCGATTGAATATGTCGAAAAACTTGAGGCGCAATCCAAAAAAGAATTAATGATTTGGCCCTATCACACGTTAATCGGCACACTCGGACACGCTATCACACCGGCATTGTATGAAGCCATCGCTTTTCATTCTGCTGCGCGCCAAACGCAGCCCTTCTTTTTGGAAAAAGGTATGATCCCCAAGAGTGAGTATTACTCCATGTTGGAACCGGAAGTCAAAGTTCCGGATCACCCAATGGGGGAGTTGAATATCTCGTTTCTCAATCTGCTGGCGGAACATGACTATATTTATATCGCTGGTCAAGCCGAAAGCCATTGTGTGCTGGAGACAGTGAGTTCAATTATGCGTTACTTTGATGATCAACCGAGTGTCTTGTCCAAAATACGCATCTTAGAGGACTGCATGTCGCCGGTTGCCCATCCGACTATCGACTTCAAGGAAATTGCCATCAAGAAATTCCGAGCATATGCCAAAAAAGGGCTACAAATCGTCGATTCGACCATGCCCATCCGATAAGGCAATTGACACCTAAAAACAGGGGCAGGTCGCTGAAAGCGCCGCCCCTGTTTTGTGAAAATCATGACCGTTTATTGATTGGCAATGTTAGCGAGGTTGACGACGCCGGCGAGTGCGCCGTAATTTGCGCCGCCGCGATCATAAGTTACCCCTTCAAAGACGATGAACTGAGCTTGACTATCCCCATAACGCACCATGGTCGCGGGCGTGCCGGTGATGTTCATATTGGTGGCGAAGTTCATATCAATGGTTTCTTGATCAGCACTGCTGGAACATTCCAGCAATTGGCTGAGGCTGACATCCAACTCTTGCGCCATCGGACGCGCCATATCGAGGTTGTAGCGCGCGGTGGTGGCATATTGGTACATCAAAGAGTAGCCTTCCCAAAATGCACCCTCGCGTTGTTCATTGGCACATTCTAAGAGTTGTGCCGAATAGCGACTTGCTGCCCCGCCCGTATACGACAACATCCGATATTCGAACTTTGCTTTGCCTGTAGCGACGAATTCGCGAATGAACTGCTGCATCGTCGGGTGATACGCTTGGCAATGTGGGCAGGCGAAGTCTGCAAATTCGATGATCGTGATGGGAGCATCTGGGTTGCCCAAAATGAACGCACCATCGGTGGCGCGTGATTGAGGGATGGAAGCATAATCGATTGCGCTTCCCGATGAGTTGCCCAACGCGATGATGGCGATG
This sequence comes from Aggregatilineales bacterium, assembly GCA_038248285.1. Taxonomy (GTDB): domain Bacteria; phylum Chloroflexota; class Anaerolineae; order Aggregatilineales; family Phototrophicaceae; genus Flexifilum. The sequence continues at coordinate 7,237 of JBBRTY010000021.1, read as the reverse complement.
AAGGCGACGACGGCGACAATCACCACGGCACCAATGACCAGCAATCCTCGTTGTTGGGTATTTTGTGTCGTTTTTGGGGTACGTTTTGCTTCAGAATTTTTAGCGGTTGATGCTGACATTGACTACACTCCTCGATAAAACCACATTCGCAACGCATTGTAGCCGAAGTATCATAGGGTCTCAATAAAGATTTCTTGACGATTGCCCTATGATCATACAGCGTCTTTTGTTGAAACCCTTTAACCAGATGGAGTGAGAATGATGCGCGCAGTCGATTTAATCGCGAAAAAGCGAGATCGCGAACCCCTGACAACAGCTGAAATTAACTGGCTGATTGAGTCATACACGACCGGCGTTGTGCCGGATTATCAAATGGCGGCGTTGTTGATGGCGGTCTATTTGAACGGTATGAGCCGTCGCGAGATCGTTGATCTCACTTTAGCGATGGCAAATTCTGGCGATCAATTGGATTTGTCGGAAATTGGGGATTATTGGGTGGATAAGCATTCGTCTGGGGGGGTGGGTGATAAAACCACCCTGATCGTCTTGCCATTGGTGGCAGCATGTGGCGTGCCAGTCGCCAAGATGAGTGGACGGGGCTTGGGTATGTCAGGGGGAACCATCGATAAGCTGGAGGCGATTAAGGGCTATCGGGTTGATTTGAGTGCCGACGAGTTTAAACGTTTGGCACGTGAAAATGGCATTGTTTTGACCGGGCAATCGCTGGCGCTTGCCCCCGCCGACGGCAAAATTTATGCCTTGCGCGATGTGACTGCCACTGTCGCTAACAAGCCCTTGATCGCCAGCAGCATCATGAGTAAGAAAATCGCGGCGGGCGCGAATGGCATTGTCTTGGATGTTAAAGTCGGGCGGGGTGCCTTTATGACCAATTTAGAAGATGCCCACGAACTGGCGCAGATCATGGTTGATATCGGGCGGGATGCCGGGCGCGATGTCGTGGCGTTGTTGTCGGACATGAATCAACCGCTGGGTATGGCGATTGGCAACGCGCTCGAAGTCGCGGAAGCGCTGGAAATTATGAAAGGACGTGGGGCGGCGGATTTGCGCGAACACTGTTTGGTGATCGCCGGACACATGTTGCGTCTTGCCGGACGCGACGAGCGTTGGACGGATGAAGTCGAGGTGCGCGCATTGTTGGTTGAAACGCTCGATCACGGGGCGGCGCTGGCGAAGTTTCGACAATTGGTCGTGGCACAAGGCGGGGATCCAGCCTGTATTGATGATCCGAGCCTGCTGCCGACTGCACCTTTGCGGGAAGTTTTTGCGGCTCCACAAGAAGGGTATGTGCATCAGGTGGCTGCGGATGAGATCGCACGGGCGGCGTTTGAACTTGGTGCCGGACGCGAAAAGAAAGGCGATGTCCTCAATCTTGCGGTTGGTATTGAGTGTTATGTCAAAATTGGGGATCACGTTACGGCGGGGATGCCCCTCGCGATGATGCACGCGGATGACACCGGAAAACTCGCCACTTGCGCGCATTTGCTAGCGCAAGCGTTTGTGATCGCGCCAGAATCGTGCCCGCCGCTCCCGTTATTTTATGAAGTTATCTGAGTTGGGCGTTTAGGTAATCGGTCGCCGCGCTACGTGAGCCTGTCTGCGCGGCGTGGATTGCCAACACTGTCGCCTCAAAGACGGGTGCTGCGAGGTCGGTTGGCGGGGGGGCAAACGCATCGAAAGCGATCAGCCGTTGGCGTAAATCAGCGCTCGCGATGGCGCGGTTGGGCAACGCAAAGGCGGATGAGCTATCCATGAGGGTCGCCCATCCGCCGATCCACAAGGTCGGTAGATCGCCAAAAGCGGCTTGCACCTCGATTGATGCGGTTTCTTCTCCCAAGATCAACGTGACCATGATCGCTGGATCGCGCGCAATCGCTGCTGCTCGTTCGTCGGCATTGCTTTCCCCATCGTCTAGGGGAAGTAGGTCAATCATGACCGTGCCCGAATCGATCAGGGCGAGGCGGGCGGCATACAGTGCTTCATAACCAATAGCGCGATCCTCCCCTTCAAACGGGGCGATCAAGACAATGCGTATCGGTGTTGCCGAGCGATGGACAGCACAACCAGCGGCGGTGGTCAGCACTGCCATCAATCCCATCATCAGCCGGATGATGTTGCCGCTAGAAACAACTATTGGCGAGGTGTTCTGCATAGGTTTCCGCAAACTTATGATAGCCATTGACGCTGCAATCGGCTTGAAAGTAAAAATAGGGTGAGCTTTCGGGCGTGGCAGCGCCAGTCAATGCCGCTAGACCGGGGGAGGCAATCGGTCCCGGCGGCAAGCCCGTATAGAGATAGGTGTTGTAACGCGATTGCACGCCGCTGTAATCAGCTTGGGTGATGCGTGCCCACCAATCGCCCGGCTGCCCCAGCGGATATTGCACTGTTGGGTCAGCATCAAGTTTCATGCCGATGTCGAGACGATTTTGATACACGCCCGCAATCAGGGGCGATTCTTCCATCTGCACAGCTTCACGTTGGACGATAGAGGCTAGGATCGTCAACTGGTAGAGGGAGACCCCGCGCGTTAATGCCGCAGTCGTAATCCCGTTGTTCGTTACTTGGGCGATATATTCGTCGGTCAGCGCTTGCCGTAAACCTTCGGGAGTGATGTCGGGGGGGAGACTATACCCGTTGGGAAACAAGAACCCCTCGTGGGACGCCCCTGCGGGCAACCCGACTTGCTGTGCGAAGAGTGGATCGGGGCGCGCGCCCGCGTTGACGACTGTCAAAAACTCCGCTCCGCTAAAGCCAAACAACGGATTACTATCGATAGACTCCGCCACTTGCTCGATGCGCCAACCTTCGATGACGCGAAAGGGGATAGAACTGCCCCGTGAATCGGTCAAGATTTTCGCGATCTCTGGGATGGTTTGCGAGGAACGCAAGAAATAGGTGCCCGCCTCAAGCTCGGTATCGTAATCAGCGATGCGGACATAATCGACGAAGAGATCGGCATCGTTAATCAGCCCATCATTCAATAAGTTGATCCCGATTTGGCGGGGGGTATCCCCGCTACTGACGGTGAAGCGTCGCGGCGTTTGATCTTGATTGACCGTGCTGACAAGATCAGCTTCGCGCCCCGATATCCGTAGACGAACGATTTGTGTCTGCACAAAATCGACCGGATTGCCGTTAGAGATCAACAATAGCCCTAAGACGCCGATGATGCCGACCAACGCAAGAATCATCAACAAGCCAGCGAGTATTCTGAAAAATTTCATAAATGTGCCTTCCCGTCATCATAGCTTATTGGCGATTAAGGGGATGAAGCCCATTCGGGCAGGGGGGATGCCAACCCATCACGGATGGCGTCAAGATAACTTTGCAGGATTAAACGTGCGGCGAGATCATCAATCGGTGCGCGTACAGGACGTTTTAAGCGATATGCCAACGCTTGGGCGTCTACGGAACTCAATTGCTCGTTCCAATAGGCGACGGGTAGCGGGATCGCTTCGGCGAGATAGCCGACCCATGTGCGCACACGGTCAGATTGTGAATAGCCACCCTCTGGATCGTCAAGTTCGGAGGGCAAACCGACGATGAAACCAATAATGTGGTGTTGACTGGTCAATGCTGTGAGCTTCTCAAAGTCTTCCCGTTTGGACTTTCGCTGAATCACTGCAATTTCGCGGGCGACAAACCCGGTCGGATCGCTGATCGCGATGCCAAGCCGCGCCAAACCGTAATCAAGACCCATTAGCCGCCCTTTGAGAGTCGCGCCACTCCGGTAATTCATAGCTTAATCACCTGCAAACGAATGCGGAACGGTAGTAGGGGGAGATGCGGCAACCATGACGGCGATAAGGTGATTTGGGGGGTTGTCCCAACTGCGAGATCGATTGTGTTGGCAAGATAGCGCGTCGCTTCATCGAGCGAGCGACCGGCGATATTTTGTTGCAATGTATCCAGATTGATTTGTGGGTTGACGATACCGCCCGCCACCATTGTGAAGGTGACGGCACCGTCGGGATCAATCGTGGTGACGGTGCCACGCTCATAAATGACGCTATCGGGGCGAAGTTCAAATGTGCGTGGGATTTGCCCACCGAGCCGAGCGAAAGCGACTTGGCGCGCTAAATCTTCATCAACAGCGGTCGCTTGCACAACAGCCCGCATTGTCAGCGAAAGTTCATCAGCGCTGGCACCCACAGGTTGCGAGAAGATCATCCAGTCTTCGCGTTCTTCGACAATGCGGATGGTTTCGCTGATGATGAACTGGTTTTCTTCTAAACGTGGTTCCATTTCATCTAAGGCGCGGGTTTGCAATTGTTGGCGCAAAATCGACAGCAAACGGGCGCGGTCGCTCTCACTGACCGCCCCAGACTCGCGCCGTTCGCCGCCGAAGGTAGGGGAAACATTGCGCACTTCAATCGTCTCGGCAAGTGGTCCTATGACGGTATTGATCAATCCCGTTTCGACATTGCCGATACCCCCTGCTGCTTCGGCAACGGCTTCGATAGGGGCTTCGATTTGCAATCCTCGTCCGGCAGGGACGACAGCATCGATCATCGTGCGGAACAAGATCGGGGTTCCTGCGCTGGTGCTAACGAAGGAGTCGGCAGGGATGACGACGGCGTTATCTGTCTTGTTGATGAAGACGACTGCCCCTGTTGCGCGTGACGATCCTAGTTCACGGATGCCGGTCGTCGCGATAGAAGCGCGTTCTTCAATCTGGGCACGCACCACAAGTGCGGGGATTACGCCGGTTTCGACATCAATGCGCACCAGATCGCTATTTGGCAAGGCGCGCACATCGGCGTTGACCTCGATCACTTGTTGTGCTGGGACGAGGGTTACCTCTGCTGATGGCAATAAGGTATAACTTGCGACGCCCAATACAGCCAGTGCTACACCCGCGATAAACACGCGCGTCAATAACTGGACACGACGCTGTGTGGGGGTGGTCGCATCGTCGCGCAGACGGCTGGCGACATCGCTGAGTTCATCGGCATCAGGTTCGTCTTTGGGGCGTTGGAAGCGCGTCGTGAAGACTTTGGCACGTCCTCGTTTCCATTTAGCGCGTTCGCTGGCACCGATAGTCTCGAAGGTGCTGATATTGAGTTCCCGCGCGTTTTGGATGACGATATCTTCGTGCGTGACCAGCGACAAACGAATCGCTAAGCGCATGGCTTCGCGCTGAACCAGCACCAAGTCCAGTTTGCGGGTGAGCGCTGTTCCCGCCTCGGGCCAAATCAGCAGAACGCGCTGCCCACGAAGATAGCCGAGTCGGTCACGGACCGACGCGGCATCTTCATTGGGTTCAATCTGCACATACTGAGGCTTGGAAGCCATAAAAACCTTAGTTCGTTCCAGCGAGCAGTTGACGGGCTTTTTCGAGTGCTTCCGGCAGTTTTTCGGCATTACGCCCGCCTGCTTGCGCCATATTGGGACGCCCGCCGCCGCCGCCATCGACGACTGCCGCGATTTGCTTGACGAGGTTGCCCGCATGGACGCCTTGTTTGGTTAGGTCATCGGTGACGGTGACAAACAATTGCGGTTTGCTGTCTATGACGATTCCCAAGACCATGATGCCGCTCTTGATAGCGCTACGGAACCAATCCGACATCTCGCGCATCATCTCCAACGGGATATCATTGACTTGGGCGATGAGTGCCGTTTTGCCGTTGATCTGTTCGACCGAATGTACAAGCGCATCAAATTTCTGCTTCGCCAGCGCGCGCTCCAGCAGGGTAATCTGCTTTTTGGCAGCATTCAAATCTTCTTGCAAAGCGTGAACGCGGGTGCTGACTTGTTCAGGCTGGGTGCTTAGTTGCGCCGCGACTTGTTGGAGCAATTGAATCTGCCCTTGCACATGCTCAAAGGCGGCGTGTCCGGTGAGCGCCTCGACACGGCGAATGCCGGAGCTGACGCTGCCTTCGGCAAGCAGCACGAATGAGCCGATCTCGGCGGTTTCAGCGACATGACAACCCCCGCACAATTCATAGCTGTAACGGTCGCCATCACGCGCGACGGTGATGGTGCGCACACGGTCGCCGTATTTTTCGCCAAAGAGCGCCATTGCGCCTTCGGCACGGGCTTCGTTCAGCGATTTCTCAACCGCGTTGACGCCATAATTGCGCAAGATCGCTTTGTTGATCTCCGCTTCGACGCTGCGCAGTTGCTCCGCTGTGACTTTGCCATCGTGGGCGAAGTCGAAACGGAGACGTTCCGGCGCGACCAGTGAACCGCGCTGTTGAACGTGATCGCCCAAGTGGTGGCGCAAGGCGGCATGAAGCAAGTGGGTGGCTGTGTGATTGCGAATGATGTCATTGCGGCGCGTGGTGTCCACTTCAGCTTCAATGGCATCGCCCACTGTAGGTGTGCCTTCGATCACCTCGCCCACATGCACAATCAGCCCATTGACTGGACGGCGCACATCTTCGATTTCGATGCGCCAACTCGCCCCGCTGATCACGCCGGTATCACTGACTTGACCGCCAGATTCGACATAAAAATTGGTGCGAGCGAGGACGATCTCGACTTTATCGCCCGTCATCACCGAAGGAACCCCTGCTCCGTTTTGCAACAATGCCAGCACGGTTGCCTTGAAGGGAGCTGCATCATAGGGTTGATAGGTGACGCCTGTATCTGTTAGGGAGCCGTCGGCTTTGAGATGGGCGAGAAGGGCGTTGTAGGCTTCGCCGCTCTCAATTTCGCCCATTGCCTTACCGCCGCCGCTCACGAGGGCATGTTCTTGTTCGGCGGTTTCAAACCCAGAGAGATCGACCGCATAGCCGCGTTCTTCAACGATATCTTTTGTGACTTGAATAGGCAGACCGAGCGTTGCCTTCAAATAAAAGGCGACATCGCCAGAGAGTTGATCGCCGGGTTGCAGCTTTGCAATTTCGGCATCTAGTTCTGCCAACCCACGATCCATCGTGCGCCGGAAACGTTCTTCTTCTTGAGTGATCACGCGCTTGATGGCGGTTGCTTTATCGACCAGTTCGGTGTAATGACCGCCCATCACGTCGATGACACTTTGAGCGACCTGCCCCAAGAAGGGGGTTGTGAAGCCGATTTTCTCGCCGAAACGGGCAGCTCGGCGGATCACCAAACGACAAACGGAGTCGCGCCCTTTTGCGCCGGGCATCACGCCATCGGCGATCAAGAACACTGCTGCGCGCACATGATCGGCGATCACACGGTAAGGGATGATGTTGGCGTCACGGTCAGCTTCAGATTGTCCGGTCAAGCGACGGGTGGCTTCGATGATCGG
>JBBRTY010000020.1:0-32002 GCA_038248285.1 Aggregatilineales bacterium | reverse complement strand
CAGGCGCTGCATGCGCACCTTGCTGATCAGGTCCGCGGTGCTCTGGTGCAGATGGCAGAAACGTTGAATTTCCATATTTTGGAAGACATGACCTACCAAACCTTATATTATGAAGCCCCGCCGCCGCCGCCTTTGAAAGCCTATGACGAAGGACAGGGTAGGGTGATCACTGTGGGGTCATTGTCGAAAGTGTTGATGCCATCCTTGCGTTTTGGCTGGATTTGGGCGACGACGGCACAAAACAATGCCTTTATCCGTTTTAAGTCGGATGCCTCATCCAGTCGTTTGGCGGCGGAAATTGTCGCTGAGTTTATGCGGAATGCGCCGTTTGAAGAACAAGTGGCGCGGGTGCGTGCCTTGTACCGACGTAAACACGCTATTTTTGTCGAGGCATTGACGGAGTTCGCGCCGGATTGGTTGGGGTGGTCTGTGCCCAATGGCGGTTTTTTTGTGTGGGCGACCCTCCCCCAAGACGTGACGTTGACGAATGTATTGCGGTTGGCACATGCGCGCGGACTCGACGTGTTCCCCGGTCGTGCCAGTTATGTGACACCGCCCCATGACCGCACTATGCGGCTGTGTTTTGCGATGCTAGAAGATGATATTTTGCATGGTGCTGGGCGCGTGTTGGGTGAAGTATTGTACGCTGCCGGAAAATGAAAGAGAGGACTCCACTTTTGGAATCCTCTCTTCTAAATGGTTAGACTGGTTTTAGCCGCCGCTGCTATCCAAAGCCGCTTGCTGTTCGGCGATGATCTCATCGGTGCAAGCCAAGCCTTCGAGGAAGGCTGTATCTGCTGCTGCGATGTCTTCTGCGGACATAACGGGCGCTTCAGTGATGGTTTGTTCGCCGCCGCTAATGACGATGCCAGCCCGTGCCAGTAATTCTTCGGCGATGGTCACGCCTTGCAGTTCTGCCGCGTCCAGATTAATCGCCAGTACGTTCGTCTTTTGGACGCTGATACTGGTGCGCGCGATATCGAGTTCGCCGCTTAGGTACGCCACTGCTATCCGACCCGCGTCCCGTCCTTCTTGCATATAGTCCAAACCTTGTGCCAAGACAGCACCACGCCCCGCGCTGGATGGGTCACTGGCGATCACAGGGATTTCGTTTTCATTGGCGACTTGGATCAAGCCCTCTAAGCCAGCGACGACCGTGCTATCGGTCGCCACATAGAAGACATCAACCCCGCGTGCGACCAACGCTTCGGCAGCGGTGGTGATTTCTGAAGAGTTGGCAATGGTCTGTACCTCCATCGTCAAGCCGAGTTCTTCCATGATCGGGGTGATGATATTGGTGTTGGCAACCGAATTGGCTTCTGCCGAGTTATAGATATAGCCAACAGTATCGGCGTCGGGGACGATTTCGAAAATGAGGGGCACAGTATCGGCATAGGGAGCCAGCGCTTGCGATCCGGTGATCCACGCTGGTTTGATGCAGGCACTTTGCGCCACACCCGCGACATAGGGGCTAGTGACGACATTAAAGATGATGGGCGGCGCTTCGATGTCGATGGTGGCGTTATATGCCGCTTGCAGGGCGGGTGTGCTGACGGCGATGATCAAGTCGGCACCCTCGTCGATAAAGCTTTGGGCGATGGTAGCGAGTGTCGGCATGTCCCCCTCGCCATTGCCAAATAGGAAGGTGGCGGTTTCGCCGTCCACATACCCTGCCGCATTGAGGACTTCAACGGCACCATCGCGCCCCGCGTTCAAGGCGGGATGCGACACGAATTGCATGATACCGATGACGGGCAACTCACTGTCTTGGGCGGCGGTCATGCTTAATGGTAGGGCGATCAAGAAAAGTGCGAACGTTAAAATCAATTTGCGAACCATAGCTATAGCTCCTTAAAATTATCGATAGATGTCTATCGTGGACACCCGCATAAAAATAGTGTGCCTATGCTAACAACGTGCGATCCGAAAGCTCATCGTCCGCTGAGCGCAAGGCGCGGAAACGTGCGATCAAGTCCTCAACCGTCAGTTGGTCACGTTCTTGACCGGATGTCTGAAATAAGATTTTACCTCGATTCATCATCACCACGCAGGTACCGATTTCGACGGCTTGCTGCATACTGTGCGTGATCATGATGACGGTCAATTGGGCTTCACGGGCGATGCGCACGGTAAGTTCCAAGACTTGGGCGGCAGCGTTGGGGTCAAGGGCGGCGGTGTGTTCGTCCAAAAGCAGGAGTTTGGGTTGGGTGAGGGTTGCCATAAGGAGCGTGAGTGCTTGCCGTTGCCCTCCGCTTAAAAAGGCGACATCGGTGTCGAGTCGACTTTCTAGCCCCATGTTCATTGCCTGCAAGCGTTCGCGAAAATGTTCACGGTCGGCGCGCGTAATCGCAGGACGTAACCCGCGCCGCTTCCCGCGTCGCAGCGCCAAGGCTAGATTTTCGCTGATCGTCAGCCCTGCGCAAGTGCCGCTGGTGGGATTTTGAAACACTCGTCCGATATGCGCGGCGCGCTGATATTCGGGCGCATGGGTGATGGTTTGTTCATCCAGCGTGATCTGCCCGTTGTCGGGCGTCACCGTTCCGGCGATCACATTAAAGAGGGTCGATTTGCCCGCGCCATTGGCACCGATCACTGTGACGAATTCAGTCGATGCGACGGTGAGATCGATCCCCCGAAGGGCGTGCACTTCTGACGCGGAACCCGTGTTAAAGTTAACATGGACGTTCTCAAGGTGCAGCATGGGCACGGCTCCTTTGCCATAAGCGCAAACGGTTTAGGACATTCGGCACGGCGAGCGCAAGCAAGACGACCAAAGCGCTGACCAGACGGACATCAGTAGCATTGAGGTTTAATGCCGAAAACACCCAAGCGCGTGCCACCTCAAAGATGATCATGCCAAAGACGGCAGACCATAAAGCCTGTCCGATATTTTTAGGACGCAACAATACTTCGCCGATCATGACGGCTGCCAGACCGCGCACGATGATGCCGACGCCCATCTGGACATCGGCAAACCCCAATTGTTGTACCGTAAGCGCGCCCGCCAGCGCCGCTAACCCGTTAGAAAGCATCAAGCCGAGGATGATCATCATCCGGTCATGGATGCCGACGGCACGCACCATTTGGCTATTTTTGCCCGATGCGCGTAGTGCGAGACCGATCTCGGTGTGCATAAAGGCATTGAGTACCACCAGCACGATGGCGACGACAACGCCAAAAATGAGGATCTCGACGAGATTATTCGCTTGTCGGCGTAGGGCGTCGCCAAACGTGGCGGTCACAAATTCGCGCATGGGGGCTTCGTAAGGGGTGAGGATGGTGCGGACATTGAGGAGCGGGATGTTGCTCGTGCCCATGATGCGCAGGGTGAACGTGTAGGCACCCGTCATCACGATGATGCTGGCGAGCAAGCCTTCGATTTTGAAAGTGATATGGATGAGCGCCGTCGTTAGCCCGACCAACGCGCCGGCGATCAGCGCAGCAGGTAACGTTCCTTCTGCAGGCGTACCCCCAGCGATCAAGGCAGCGGCGACGGCACCGCCAATTGGGAAGGAGCCATCCACCGACAGATCAGGGAAATTGAGAACCCGAAAGGAGATATAGACGCCGACACCCACGAGCGCTAGTGCTAAGCCTTGACCGATAGCACCGATATTGACGTTAGACAAGGACATCAAACCGCCTACAAAAAACGCCAGCACCCCCAAGCGAACGAGGAAAGTATGGGCTTTAAGGGCGGCAAAATAACGCCGAGCATGGGGCGCTCTATTGTTGGAAGTCATGAAAAATTTCCGCAAAAGAAAATCTTATAGGATGGGTCTATTCTATCGCACGAAAACATTCTTGCCACAAGTTTATACTCTAGGGCAATCCTTGTAGTGGCAGGGGGATGGATCGAGATCTGTGCCCCTGCCACGGAACGATTACGACGAGAGCGTATTCTCTTTTTTCGGCTTGAGGATGACGATGCCCAAGGGGGGCAAGGTTAGGCTAAGGCTTTGCTGGAAGCGGTGCCAAGGGATCGCCTCAGTTTGCGCGCTACCCCCGTTGCCAATATTACCCCCACCATAGACATTGCCATCGCTGTTTAGGATTTCGTCATAGGTGCCGGCATTGGGGACGCCAATACGATAATACATGCGCGGTACGGGTGTGCAATTTGCCAAGATGACGACATAATCGGATTTGTCTTTGGCATAGCGTATCCATGCGTAGACATTTTGCTCGACATCGTTGGGTTCAATCCACTCGAAGCCTTCCGAGACAAAATCTTGTTCATACAATGAGGGTTGTTCGCGATAGGTGCGATTGAGATCGCTCATCCAGCGTTGCACGCCGCTGTGCGTGGGCAGGGCGGTCAAATACCAATCAAGTTGCTTCGCTTCACCCCATTCTGCCCATTGTCCGAATTCCTGCCCCATGAAGTTGAGCTTTTTACCCGGCATACCGTATTGCACCCCGAACAACAAGCGCAAAGAGGCGAATTTCTGCCACCAATCGCCCGCCATTTTGGTGAGGAGCGATCCTTTTAGATGGACAACTTCATCATGAGACAGGGAGAGGACGAAGTTTTCGGTGAAGGCGTAAATGAGCGCAAAGGTGATCAGATTATGTTGATAACGCCGGAAGATCGGGTTCAGACCGAAATACTTCAGGGTGTCGTGCATCCAACCCATGTTCCATTTGAAGGTAAAGCCCAAGCCACCGATATAGGTGGGACGGGAGACCATCGCCCACGACGTTGATTCCTCGGCAATCGTGATCGCGCCCGGATAATCGCGATGGACGAGGGTGTTAAATTCGCGCATAAAGTCGATGGCATCGAGGTTCTGATTGGTGCCATACTTATTGGGAATCCACTGCCCGGCTTCACGCGAGTAATCGAGATAGATCATCGAAGCGACGGCATCGACTCGCAACCCATCGATATGATAGTAATGTAGCCAGAATAAGGCATTGGATAGCAAGAAGTTGCGTACTTCATTGCGTCCGTAATTGAAGATATAGGTGCCCCAATCGGGGTGTTCGCCTTGACGCGGGTCGGCATGAGAATAGAGGTGGGTGCCGTCGAAATAGCTGAGGGCATAGCCATCTTTCGGGAAGTGGGCTGGCACCCAATCGATGATCACGCCGATGCCATTTTGGTGACAGTGATCGACAAAATACATGAAATCGCTGGGGGTGCCATAACGACTGGTGGGGGCGAAATACCCCGTGACTTGATACCCCCATGAGCCATCAAACGGGTGTTCGGCGATGGGCATGAGTTCAATGTGGGTATAGCCGAGATTCTTTATATAGGCGACCAAGCGATGCGCCAAATCTCGGTAGTTCAACCATTGCCCATTGTCGTCATATTGCCAAGAACCAGCGTGGAGTTCATAGATCGCCATCGGTTGCGCCAGCCAATCGGTCGCGGCGCGGGTCGTCATCCAGTCGTTATCTCCCCATTGGTGTTGGGTGATATCGTAAACAATGGAGGCATTTTGAGGGCGTTTTTCGGCATAGAAAGCATACGGGTCGGATTTATCAGCTTGATAACCCGCGTGTTGCGAGCGGATAGAATAACGGTAGATGGTACCCTGATCGATCCCCGGAATGAAGATTTCCCAAATGCCACTATCCCCATGCCGGCGCATCATATGAAAGCGCGCATCCCAATTGTTAAAATCCCCCACGACGCTGACACGCTTGGCATTTGGTGCCCAGACCGCGAAATTTACCCCGTGTATTCCCTCTACCTCGCGCAGATGCGCCCCAAGTTTTTCATAACTTTGATAGTGGTGCCCTTGCTTCAGGAGGTAGATGTCAAAATCGGTGATGGTTGCTGGAAATAGGGCTTCGTTATAGGCGTCTTCGCTTTGGAGATGCTGTTCATCGTGGGTCGTGATATCAAAGTGATAACGGGGCAAGGCACTGGCAGAGAGGACGACGGCTTGAAACACCCCCGCCCCATGAATTTTTTCCATAACGATGGCTTCGCCTGTACTTTCTAGGTGCAAAGTGATGGCGGCAGCGTGAGGCTGAATAGTGCGGATGAGGGAATGGTCGGCATCGATAGGGTGTACCCCCAACACGTCGAACGGTTTTCCATGATCTGCAAAAGCTATAGAATTGAGTTCATCGGGTTGAATGGTGTTGGTCATTGGCTTACCCGTTCTCCAATTGATGGGTATAAAAGTAATGGCATTATAAACTTTGTGGACGTTATCGGACAGTCTAGTGGAGGGGATTGCCAATATCCCCACAGAACTTTGCCCACATGAAAATTTGTTAAGAAGCCTGCTCCCTCCACCTTGAACTTTGCTATACTATAGACTGACCAGTCGGTCTATCGTTTGGTCAGCGAGTGAAAGTGGCAAAATCTCATGTCTAAAGCAGAACCCACCCGCGACCGCATCATGGATGCGGCGCTCAATATCTTCTCTACAAAGGGCTATCACGATACTCGTATGGACGAGATCGTCGAAGCTTCGGCTACGTCCAAAGGCTCGATTTATTTCCATTTCCCCAACAAAGAACGCCTCTTCTTGGCGCTGGTGGATCAATTTGCGGATTTGCTGGAGCGGCGCGTGGTCGAAGCGGTCGAAGGCGAGGCAGAAGGCATGAAGCGGGTACAAGCCGCCTTACAAGCTTGCCTTGATACCTTTGGACGCTACCGCCGTCCGGCGAAAATCCTGCTGGTACAGGCGGTCGGCTTAGGGACGCTGTTTGAGAAAAAACGCCTTGAGGTCAATGATCGTTTTGCCTTGTTGATCAAGAAGTATCTCGATGAGGCGATCCAAGTTGGGGAGATCGTCCCGGTCGATACGGAGATCGTCTCGTATGCGTGGATGGGGGCGATCTATGGGATTGTGATCCGCTGGGTGTATACCGGCGAACCTGACTCGGAACGCATTTTGCAGAGTATGCTGCCCTTGCTGTTGAAAAGCGTCGGCTATGAGGAACCCTTATGAGCGCCGCACGACTTGTCAGTGTCAGTTGTCGTTGCCCTAATAATGTCTCGCCGGAAGCGTTTCTCGCCTCGGCACGCGGGCGAGAACGGTTTTATTGGCGTGATAACGAGGTGACGCTGGTTGGCATTGGCATCACTGCCGAGATCACGGCATGGGGCGAACGTCGTTTTGAGATTGTGCGCGAGAAAGCCACCGCTTTGTTTGATGGTGTGCAAGTCTTGGACGGCGGCGCTGTGATGGCACAACCGCGTTTGTTCGGCGGATTTTCGTTTCAACCGGATTTCATCACCGAGCGAACATGGGCACAATTCGCTCCTGCTTATTTCATCTTGCCTCATTTTCAATTGGTCAGCCATGACGGAGAACAATGGTTGACGTTGAACATCCAGTTGGGCGAGGATGAAATAGCCGACGAAACGGCGTTGCAGGCAGCACTGGTGGAACAATGCACAGCGCTCCAAGGATTGTCGTATTCCCGCCAGTCGAGTGCCCATCCAACGCAGGTCGATTACCCGATGTCGTTCGAGCAGTGGACGACGATGATCCATAGCGCTGTGCATCAGATGCAGACGGGCATATTGAAAAAAGTTGTCCTTGCGCGGGTGTGTGAACTCCGTTTTGAGGAGCGCGTCGATGTGGATAGGGCGCTCGACTTTTTGAACGAGGCTTATGCGGACAGCTATCGCTTCTTGTTTGAACCTGTGCCCTATTTGGCATTTTTTGGTGCAACGCCAGAATTGCTGGTAGCGGTTCAGGGTCAAGAGCTTCGCACGATGGCTTTGGCGGGGTCGATCAAGCGCGGTGCGACGACGACGGACGACGAAGCTTTGACGGCACGACTGCTGGCAGACCCCAAGGAACGCTATGAGCATCAGTTGGTGGTGGATGGAATCCGTGAGCGGCTCACTCCATTGACGACGGCATTGGCTATCCCTGCGCAGCCGGGGACGTTGCAGTTGCGCAATATTCAGCATTTGTTCACCCCAGTGCAAGGGCGGCTGAAAGCGGCAAATGGCGTTTTGCCATTGCTAGAAACCTTACATCCCACGCCGGCATTGGGTGGAATGCCGCAAGCGGGCGCTCTCGACTTTATCCGCCATGCCGAGCCAGTCCCGCGCGGTTGGTATGCCGCACCTATCGGCTGGATCGATAGCCAATTAGATGGTACTTTTGCGGTTGCGATTCGGTCAGCGGTCAGCCAGAACGAGCGGGTGTGGTTGTACGCGGGCGCAGGTATTGTCGCTGAATCGCAACCCTTACGAGAGTGGGAAGAGACAGCGCTGAAATTTAAGCCCATGCTGGATGCGTTGGGCGCACAGCCCAAACTCATTGCGGAGGTCGCTGCTCATGTCCGCACCTAATCGTAATTTTCTGTGGGCAGAGGTTGTGGTCGATGAATTGGCGCGTTCTGGCTTGCGGGCGGTGTGCATCGCGCCGGGGTCACGATCTACGCCTTTGACGGTCGCGTTTGCGGAGCATCCGCAGATTAAGGTCTATCGTCATTTGGATGAGCGGAGCGCTGCTTTTTTTGCCCTAGGCTTAGCGATGGCAACCGAGACACCGGTGGCGATGGTCTGTACATCGGGGTCGGCAGTCGCTAATTTTTACCCAGCCGTGATCGAAGCGTCGGCGGCGCGCATCCCGGTATTGATTTTGACAGGGGATCGCCCGCCCGAACTGCGTTACAGCGGTGCCAACCAGACGATTGATCAGCCCAAGATTTATGGGGAGTATGCACTGTGGTCGGTGGATGTCGCTATGCCTGAAGGCGACCCAGCGCCGATGCTGGTACGCAGCTTGCGCACGATGGCGGCACGGGCGTTCCATGTGGCAGGTGGGGCGGGGCAAGGCGCAAAAGGGGTGGTACACCTCAATTTCCCGTTCCGCAAACCTTTGGAACCGACGCTAGTGCCTGCCGACAACACGGTTGGGTTTGATGTGTCTAATCGTGACATAGGGGTAGCCTTCACCCGTTTTGCATCCGCCCACCTTCACCCGTCAGTCGAGACGGTTCAGATGCTTAGCACCTTGATCGCAACTCATGAACAAGGCATCATCGTGTGTGGTACACGCTGCCCAAGTGGGACATTTGCCCAAGCGGTCTCCAGTCTTGGAGCGCGTATCGGATACCCAGTTTTTGCGGAACCGTCATCGGGTGTGCGCTATGGTACTCATGTCAATCATATCACTATCGGCGGTTATGAGACCTTTTTGGCGGTGACGACTCTGCCATCGCCCAAAGTCGTCATTCGCTTTGGGGATGTCCCTACGTCCAAATGGTTGAATGAATATTTAGAGAAGGCGCAACCAGTCGCTTATGTACAGGTCAGCACTGATGGGGTGTGGTCGGATGATTTACACCAAACGACGCATTTTATCCATGCTGATCCTGTGCTTTTGTGTGAACTCGTGAGCGAAAGCATCCCTGTGCGCGTTGAGAGTGGGTGGCGGGAACAGATCGCCCAATTGGAACGCAACACATGGCATAGTGTGAATCGCGCGCTGGATGAATTAACCTTTGATGCGGCGTATATTCGCGATTTAATCGCCCAATTGCCCGCGGGTACCCATTTGTTCACGGGCAATAGTTTGGCGGTGCGCCATGTCGATCAATTTGGGCAGCCGCGCGCTTCTGCCTTGCACCTCTACGCTAATCGCGGGGCGAGTGGCATTGATGGCAATGTTTCGACGGCATTGGGCATTGCGGTTGCTCATCCAGATCAGCCCGTAGTGATGCTAGTGGGGGATATCACGCTGTATCACGACATGAATGGCTTGTTTGCGCTGAAAGATCAGCATATCGGGAATGTGACCGTGATCGTTGTCAACAATGATGGTGGGGCGATTTTTGAACGCTTGCCGATTCAAGGCTATGAGCCGACCTTCACCGATTTGTTCATCATGCCGCATGGGTTGGATTTTCGGCATGTGGCGGCACTTTATGAGATGGACTATCTTCACATTACAGATCGTGGGGCTTTTCGCGAGGCGATCAGCCAGATTGCCGTGGGGCGCAAGGCGAGCTTGATAGAAATTCAGTCGAACGGTCACGCGGATGAGGAAGTCCGTCGCGAGGTCGTGCGGCTCGTAAAATCACAATTACTGATGATGAATGAAAAAACAGACTGAGGAAACTGAGAATATGGTCATGGAAAACACCCTCCAATGGCAACAAGTGAAGCCGTATGAGGATATCACCTATCACAAAGCGGACGGCATCGCCCGAATCGCTTTCAACCGTCCCGAAGTGCGCAACGCTTTTCGCCCCGCCACCATTGATGAGATGATTGAGGCGTTTAAGGATGCGTGGCGTGATAGCAGCATTGGGGTCGTGTTGTTGACCGGCAACGGTCCCAGCCCCAAGGATGGCAAGTATGCTTTTTGCTCCGGTGGCGATCAGAAGATTCGCGGGGATGCGGGGTATAAGGGCGATGATGGGGTGGAGCGCCTGAATGTTTTGGAACTTCAGCGCATTATCCGCACCATGCCCAAGCCGGTGATCGCACTAGTGGCGGGCTATGCCATCGGCGGTGGGCATGTACTCCATGTGATTTGCGATTTAACGATTGCAGCGGATAACGCCGTTTTTGGACAGACCGGTCCGAAAGTCGGTAGCTTTGACGGCGGGTATGGTGCCAGCTATTTGGCGTCGATCATCGGGCAGAAGAAGGCGCGCGAAATTTGGTATTTATGCCGTCAATATGGCGCGCAAGAAGCGCTCGATATGGGGTTGGTGAATACCGTTGTGCCCGTCGAACGCTTGGAGGCGGAGGGTATCCAGTGGGCGCAAGAAATCCTTGAAAAAAGCCCGATCTCGATCCGTTTCTTGAAAGCCAGCTTTAATGCGGATCTTGATGGGCAAACGGGCTTACAAGTCTTGGCGGGTGACGCCACAATGCTCTATTACATGAGTGAAGAAGGTCAAGAAGGGCGTAATGCCTATGTGCAAAAGCGTGCCCCTAACTTTCGGCGTTATCCATGGCGTCCATGAGTCATGCGTGATTGGTTAGCGGAGGCAGCGCGGGTGTATGACTCCAAACCCGCGTTGCTGCTCTCCTACTATGGGCATCTTGATCCGTTTTTTCGCATTTATGATTATGCCCGCTTGAACAAGATCGCGGCGGGTTTGGCGTTGCGTTTGGCAGGATTAGGCATTGGCAGGGGGGATAGAGTCGCTGTGCTGCTGGATAATCCCCACCGTGCTATCGAAATCATTCATGCCTTGATGAAGTTGAGCGCCATATTGGTACCTTTGAATACGCGCCTGACCGCCGAAGAACTGGCATATCAGGTCGAAAGCGTCGGCTGTAAAGTGTTGTTGTGTGATCAGCCCCATGCTGAGCGGGCGGCGCTGGCGGGCGAGTCCACGCGGGTGATCAATATCAGCCCGACGCCCGACTCGGTGTTGGGGGCACTGCCCAATTTTGAGATCAGCGATTCGGATTTGGCAATGGCTCTGGAGACAGAATTTGATCTCAATGATGTGCAAGCGATTATTTTCACCTCAGGGACAACCGGTCAGCCAAAAGGCGCACAGATCACTTACCGCAACTTGCTGAGCAATGCGCAGGCGTCCGCGTCGCGTTTGGGCGATATGCCCGATGATCGTTGGTTGCTGTCATTGCCGCTGTATCATGTTGGCGGGCTGGCAATCCTCGTGCGTGCGTGTTTGGCGGGCGCGGGAGTCGTCCTGCCCGCGCCGCGTCCAGAGGCGTCGGAACTGATCCAGATCATCGAGCGTGAAGCCGTGACCTTGATCTCGCTAGTACCGACTCAGTTGGTACGCTTGTTGGATGCGGGCTGGATACCGCCGGCGTCTTTACGGCTGATTTTATTGGGTGGGGCAGCAGCCACGCCGGAGTTGATCCAGCGATGCTGTGTATTGGGTTTACCAGTCGCCCCAACCTATGGCTTGACTGAGGCGACTTCGCAAGTGGCGACTATACTGCCCCCAGATGCTTGTCGCAAACCGGGCAGTGTCGGCAAGCCCTTGGATGGTGTGCGCGTGGTGGTGTGGGCAGAATCGGGTGAGGTTGCCGCCGTTGATGAGATTGGCGAGATCATCGTTTTTGGTGAAACGGTCATGCAGGGGTATCTGGATTTCCCCGCCGTAGACTCCTCACGAGGGTTTGCGACGGGGGATCTGGGCTATGTGGATGCCGATGGTGATCTGTGGTTAGTGCAGCGACGTAGCGATTTGATCGTCAGCGGGGGCGAAAATGTCTATCCGGCGGAAGTGGAAGCCGTGTTGCGCCGTCATAACGACGTTGCGGATGCCTGTGTGGTCGGGGTGCTTGATGCTGAATGGGGGCAACGGGTGGCGGCAATGGTGATTCCGCGTGAGGGCAGCACCGTCAGTGAAGCAGATCTGATCAGTTTTAGTCGCGCCCATCTCGCTGCGTATAAATTGCCGCGCAAGATCGTGTTTGCGACGGAATTACCCCAGACGGCTTCGGGCAAAGTACGCCGTCCGTTGGTGATGGAGGCTGTGCGCGACGCATGAAAATCAACGGCGTCAACTATAATGTCACCTTGCGGGGTCATGGCGATCCGCTCTTGCTGCTCCATGGCTTTACAGGCAGTGCGGCAACCTGGACGGCACATGTCAATTGGTTTTCGGGCTATTTCACGGTGATCACGGTGGATTTGTTGGGGCATGGCGCGACTGATGCGCCAATGGAGGTCGAACGCTATGGCATTGACCGTGCTGCTGCGGATCTGCGCGCTATTCTGACGGCGTGCAGCGTCGAAAACCCTCATTTACTTGGGTATTCGATGGGTGGACGGCTGGCGTTACGGTATGCTTTGAATCACCCCGTGCGTTCGTTGATCCTCGAAAGTGCCTCACCCGGCATTGCGGATGATGCTGAACGTTTGGCGCGTCGGCAAGCGGATGAGACACTGGCGGTACAGATCGAACGGGGTGGCGTGGCGCGCTTTGTCGATTATTGGCAGGCGTTGCCGTTGTTTGCGACGCAAGCGCGCTTGCCAGAAACGACGCGGGAACAAGTGCGTCAACAACGGCTCGGCAATCACCCATTGGGGTTGGCGAATAGTTTAAGGGGTATGGGTACGGGTGTGCAACCGAGTTATTGGGCGCGCTTGGGGGGCTTGGAACTGCCCACCCTATTGTTGTGCGGGGCGCTGGATGCAAAATATATTGAAATTGCTCGTGCGATGGTGAAACCATTACGCAGGGGACGGGTGGCGGTTGCGCCGGATGCGGGGCACACCATCCACTTAGAACAGCCTAATTTTTTTCGTGATGAAGTTCTACGCTTTATCCGTGACTCAGAACGCCGACGATGACCAAGAAAAGATAAATCATTGTGAATCAGCTTCAATTACGCACCGGGACATTCGATTTTCCCATTTTTCTGCCCGATGCGACCCGCGCTGTGGTGCGGGGTATCGATAGCGAAGACCTTGAACGGTGCGGCGTCAACGGATTGGTCATGAGTACCTTTCACTTGATGCAGCATCCCGGCTCGACTGTGGTCGCGGGGCATGGCGGGCTACATCAATTTGCAGGCTGGCGTAAACCGATTGTCACCGATTCCGGTGGGTTTCAGGTCTATTCGCTGGTACGGCAAAACCCTAAATATGGCACGCTCAACGAAAAAGGGATGATCTATCGCGCCGATGATGGCACCAAATATAACCTGACGCCCGAAAAGAGTATTCAACTTCAGGTCAGTTATGGTGGCGATATTGTCTTTTGTCTCGATGACTGTACCCATGCGGACTCCGATGAAGCGACGCAAGTAGAAGCTGTCCGCCGCACGATTAAATGGGCGAAACGATGCCGTGAGGAATTTGACCTGCTGGTCAAGCAGAAAAAATGGACAGAAACAGAACGTCCTCTGCTGTTTGGCGTGGTGCAAGGCGGCAATATCGCCGCACTGCGCCAAGAATGTGCCGAGGCGTTGCTTGCCATTGGTTTTGATGGGTATGGCTATGGAGGCTACCCATTGGACAGCGAAAATAAGCTCTTGACCGAGATGTTCGAGGTTGTGCGCCAGCAAATCCCGCTGCACTATCCTTTGCACGCGCTAGGGGTGGGGCATCCCGCGAATGTTTTGGCGTGTGCCCAGATGGGCTACACCATTTTCGACAGCGCCCTCCCTACGCGCGATGCCCGGCGAGGACGACTCTATCGCATGACGGGGGATCCCCGTTATGGTGGCGATAACTGGTACGAATTTTTGTATTTAGAAGATGGCAAACACACACGGACGACCACCCCGATTTCGGAGACGTGTGATTGCCCGACCTGTGCCCGTTATTCAGTGGCATATCTGCATCACCTGTTTTCGATTGAGGATACGTTATACATCCGCTTGGTGACGATGCACAACCTGCGTTTTATGACGCGCATGATGGAACTTTTGCGCGCGGAGAGAGTCCCTGCCGATGGCTCATCCATCCCCTGAAACGGTCGTTGCCCTTGTGGACTCGGTGCGCGCAAGTGGCAAGTATTCGACCATTGCCCCGCAGTTGATCGCCCATCTCGTTGAAATTGAACTGGAGAAACGCCAGCGTCCCAAAGAAGTGGTGAAAGCGGTCAAAAATCGCTTGCATCAAGTGGTTGGGGCATACACGGATGTGCGCCCGCGTTATGGAGAATGGCTGAAATTGTTGGGTGGGGCAGAAACGCCGGAGGCGCTGCGGGTGGCGTGCCGAACGATCATGGAAGGTCATGCTTCATCGCGCGAACGGTTGGGGATGCTGGAGGAATTTTACACGACGTTACTCGGTGACTTGCCGCCTATCCATTCGGTGATTGATGTCGCTTGTGGGCTGAACCCGCTGGCGATCCCGTTTATGCCGCTGATGCCGGATGCGCGTTATCTCGCTGTCGATGTGATGACCGATTTGATGGCATTCTTGGGGGAGGCGATTCGCTTGGTGGGGATGCAATCAGAAGTTCAGGTCGGGGATGTCACACGCGCTATGCCGTCCCATCAGGCGGATGTGGCACTGGTGATCAAGGCGATTCCGTGTTTGCAACAGATCGATCGAACGGTCGGAATAGGTTTAATCGAGGCATTGCTCGCGCGCTGCGTGATTGTGTCGTATCCGGTGCGCAGCTTGGGCGGCAATGAAAAGGGGATGCGCGCCCACTATGCCGATGCTTTCAATAGTTTGGTTGACGGCAAAGGATGGCAGGTGGAGCGCTTTGACTTTGCTGATGAACTGGCGTTCCGCATCATCAAACCGACGATGATTGACCCGCTACCAAGAGTGTGACCTCGCCGCGTACCGGATTGGTTTCAAAAAAGATCGCCAATTCGGGCAAGGTGCCGCGCTGAAACTGCTCAAAAAACTTGGTCAACTCAATGGCGACGACCGCTTGCCGTGCGCCCAAGACTTCATTGAGGATGGCAAGGGTTTTTAACAGGCGGTTGGGGCTTTCATAAAAAATGAGAGTCTCGCTGGCAGCACTGACCCCATCGAGAAAGCGTTTGAGTTGTGATTCTTTGCGGGGGGGAAATCCCAAAAAGCGAAACCCATCACTGGGCAAGCCAGAAGCGCATAAGGCGGTGGTGATGGCATTTGCTCCCGAAATTACGTCCACTTGTGCCCCAATTTCCAGCGCACGCCCTACCAGTTCATAACCGGGATCGGAAATACAGGGCGTACCCGCGTCGGTGATCACGGCGACATCACCCCGTTCCAACATCTTCAGGAGGGTATTCGTCATGCCTTGTTTGTTGTGGTCGTGATAGCTCACCAATTGGGCTGTAATGTCATAATGATTGAGTAGTTTGCGCGAGTGACGGGTATCTTCGGCAGCGATTACAGGGACGCCGCGCAATATGCGCAACGCCCTGACCGTGATATCTTCCAGATTGCCTATGGGGGTCGCGATGATAAAAAGGGTACCCACGAACGCCCTAATGACCGGGGTTGATCACGTAAATGATCCCCATTGTACCCATTTGGGTGCTGATCATGCCCTTAGTTTTTAACTTGTCCAAAAGTTTTTTTGTGCGGGAGCCGGCTGTATTATCTTTACCAAAAACAATTAAACGCGCTTGGTCAATCGACAAGCCGCGCGTTCCCGCCAGACGTAAAGCATCCACCAATAGTGACACGTTTTCTTCTTGAGTCCGATTCGCCATTATCCCGACCTGATAGGTACCTCGCATACTCGAAACACCAAAAACGATGACCGAAACACTTGCTTTACGCTTCCAAAGCCCATCATTGCAAATGGATGCAATGATGAAAACAGGGGCGCATTCTAACTGATGCAAGTTTATAAAAAGCTTTTAAGTGTTCAATAATCAGACAATAGCGGAAAATCATCGCTTTGTAAAGTATTTAGCCTGAAACCCCTGATTTTGGATCATCAATCGGCATAAAAGCATGATGGGGCTATCATCGATAACCCCATCATTGGTATTTTAATCGAGCGAATCTGTTTCTAGCCGTCAGTGTCGATAGTTTTCGCCCAAATCTCTTCCGCCAGCGTATCGGCGTCTGAATCCACCCCTTGATCGGCGAAGTATTCACAAACGCGCGTGACATCACGCTGAAAAATGGCGCGCGCGTTGGCGTTATTATAGGGGTTGGTCACTTGCGGGAAGTCGATCACTGTGATGTCTCCTTCCCAATACAAGATATTATACGCAGATAAGTCGCCATGAATGACGTTATGCGCCAGCATCACCTCGATATTGCGAATGACGCGCTTGAAGAGGGGCAGCGCTTCGTCTTCTTCTAGACTTACCATGCTCAACGTTGGGGCAGGGTGGTTCAATTCCCCTAAATATTGCATCAGCAGGGCGTTGGAAGCGGCGCTGATGGGGGTGGGCACATCCACACCAACGGCGTGTAACATCTCTAATGTTTGCTGTTCATACATCAGCCACGAGGTATTGGCGACCTGCATCCCGAACGCACTTTTCTTACCCATGGCGCGCATGACGCGATGGTCCGTCCTTTTGACGACTGCACCCTCACTTGTCAACACTTCGCGCCCTTCTCGGTAAATTGCATCGTTACGCATTTGCCTAAACATGCGCGGTCGATAGACCTTGGCTGCGACGAGCGGTTGGTTTAAGACGGGACTGGCTTCGCAAACATAGACGCTGGCTTCTTTGCCGCCACGCACTAACGCGAGGACATCGGTGATCAAGCCGCGTTCAAAGAAAGGGGCTAAGGAATCGGCAAGCCATACTGCTTCAAACTGGCTGGGCTGATAGCTGATTTTGCGCTCAACCTCATTGACGGCATTATCGGCAAGCGTGCTGATGACATCGCTCACTGCCTTTTTTGGGCGATGGTTGGCTTTCGGATTCTTTTTGCGGCGGGCTTGACGGTCTTCGTGCATGGACTCAAATAAATCGGCATACTGCTCAAGATCGTCGTATTGGGGCATACGAGACATGGTGATGGTTTTCCTTCAGTTTGTTTTTGGGTTTTAAGATGCAATCACATAACGAGCATGGATGAATGCTCAACGGGTAACGGTAGAGTTCGTCGTGTGAGGAATTGACGTGCCCGTGACTCGCCGCAAGATTGCAAACTGAAGACAAAACCAAGTGATGTGAAAAAGTGGTTTTGCGGGGTTTACATGCTGCGAGACGAGAACATCAATCCGACAGGCACCACAAGAGTCATTTTCGCCATATTGAATTTCTCCATCTCTGATAAGTCCATTCCGAAGATAAGATACCAAAAAAGTGTAGCAGATATTTTAGTGGGTTGTCAAGCACTTTGCGAGAATTTTACGGCGTCAGTAGGGGTATTGAGAGGTTAACTATTATTCGCTGACATCGATTGCCTTTACCTTGCCGCCAGTTTGGGTTACGCTTGGGGGTATCGTTCGGGGATGAATAAGGTCATGGACTATGTTTGATGAGACCGCGCTTGCTTTATTTCAAAAACCGTTGATTGCTCGGCTTTCGACCATCGGGCAGGATGGCTATCCGCACACTGTACCGATTTGGTTTATGCACGATGGCGCTGATATTATTTTCATCAGCGACCGAGGCGTGCGCAAAACCCAGAACGCGCTGGCAAACCCCAAGGGTGCAGTGGTCATTGGGGGGGATATTGCGGATGGTGCGGGCTATATGGTTCGCGGGGATTTCGTCATTCAGGATGATCCCGATCAGGTTCGAGTGCATCGCATGATCGACCGTTATCAAGATAAAGCAACAGGTGACCAGACCAAAGAAGCGTGGAAGAATGATGATATTGTGGTCATTCGGTTGCAACCAAAATCCGTGATTCGTGTCTTTTGAGTAGGGACGCGCAACGCTGCGTCTGAATTCGCCTATAACAGAACAAGAGAGGGGGATCCGCCACTGGTGGATGCCCCCTCTCTTGTTGGTTAACGCCCGACTGTGCGGGGGTCGAAAGTGGTATCTACCGTCAAGCCGAGCGCTTCGGCAATGACCGACCATGAAACAAGCTTGAAGTTTTGATTGTCGTCAGGGTCGATGTTGAGGTCATCTTGGGCGACAAATACGCCCTCTGGGAACTGATCGCCCAATGGGAAATTAGTCACATCAATGCCATCTGTGCCAGAAATGCCGTCGATGCCATCGCCTTCGATGACGGTAAATTTACCAAGGTAGGCATTGTCGCCGAGAAGTTCATAGATGGCGAATTCGCTGCTGCCTTGGCTGGATACGACGAGGTACCCGCTACCGTCGCCAATATGATAGATGCTGACGCCTTCAACATCGGCGGTTAAGTTGCCTTCAAGGGTCGTGTTGTCGATTTGGATGCGCGTGTCGTCTGCGTCTGGGGACGCGCTGTAGCGCCACAAACCGACGGCTTCTTCGCCAATATAGAGGATGCTGTTGGCATCATCCACGACGCAGCCTTCGGTTTGGGAACCCACAACGAACGTGCGCACGACTTCGGCATCGATCTTACCGTCGGCGGTGGCAGTGAGCAGGTATTGTTCCACTTCGCCGGTATCAGCGCTGTTCACAAACGCATAATGGGCGTTATCTGTGGGGCTGATATACTGGCAAATGCCGTATACTTCTTCGACCGCTGACTCGATCAAGCGAGCGGCGGCGGGTTCTAGCAGACGAGTTTCATTGTTCACAATGAAAATATCGAGGGAGTTGGTGGTGCGATTGGTGGTCGTGACGACGGCGACCGATTCTCCATTGAGCATGAAGTTGTAGCGCAGATCGACATTGTTGACGCGCCCGATATCGACAGCTTGCAAAATGGTGCCGTCAAGGTTGTAGACCACCAAGCCGCTCGTTTTGTCAGTGCCGATAATGGTGCTAAGCGCAATATCGGTCGGATGAATCCAGATGGCTGGGTCGTCGGCGGCGTCGATGCCGCTCGGCACCGGTTGAGTTTCTAGCGCAGCAATCACAGATGGGGCGTCGCTGACAAAAGCCGACTCGCCTTCAGCACGGCGATCAAGCGGGGCAATGGGTTCCAGACCGAGTGCCGTTTCCACATCTGCCCACGAGACGAGTTTGAAGTTGTTGTTATCTGTCGGGTTGCTGTTGCGATCATCAGAAGTGACGAATAAACCAGCGGGAAATTGATCGTTGATCGCAAGACTTACACCGGCAAAGCCTGTCGGTTCAGTAACACGATCGGCGGTGTCGGTTTCGGCAATGCCAAATTCCCCAATCAGCGCATTGCTACCAGCGCGCGCATACATCAGAAAGCTGTGATTTTTCTCATTGGAAACCATCACATAACCCGCGCCTTCCGCCCCGTACAGGATGCTCACGCCTTCGATCTCTTCGGTGATATTGCCGCGCGGCATCAATAAGTCAACGATTTGACGGGTATCGCCCGCTTCTGGCTCGGCGCCATAACGCCATAAGGCGACATTACCTTCCGAGACATAAAAAGCGCGGAAATCGTCGTCGGCGGCACAGCCTTCGGTTTCAGAACCCACATTGAAGGAACGCAGCAAGCGGGTTGTGATGGTGCCAGTGCTGCCATCTAACAGGTGTTGTTCCACATCCCCGGTGCCACTGGTGACGAACACATAGAAACGGTCAGTTTGAGAGCTGTGATAGAGGCACATGCCGCTTTGAGCAACGCCCGTTTCAATTTGTCCGCGCGGTTCTAGTTCAAGCGACTCTTCGTCAATGCTGTAAAGATAGACGGTGGACTGATCTTCAATGGCGGCGGCGATCAAGCCAATGCTAGCGCGCCCCAAGGGAAAGTTATAGCGCAGGTCGATGGCGAGCACGGAACCGATAGCTTCAAACCCAATCGATTGACCTTCTAGATCATATAAGCCAAATCCCTGATTATCATCGGCACCGAGGATCAAGGATCTGTTCAGGTCAAAAGGATGTAGCCAAATATTGGGAGCGGTCGCACCATCGCCGGGGGAGGGTTGAGTTTCAAGAACAGCAGTGACTTCAATACGATCTTCTTGGGCAGTTGCTGGCATGACCAACAGGGTGACCATGAAAAAGAACAGCAAAAACTGTTTCATAGGGATCAAGACCTTTCGTATCTCGTGTTTTTGAAAAGATAAGAGGCGAAGATTCTTCGCCCCTATTTGCAACTTGGGTGATTTGACAGGACAGCTTACTGCCCGTTAATTTGGTAAATCGTAGTTGAACCGCTGATTTCGTTGGCGACAACCAACAGGTCAACACCATTGGGGCTGGTGGCTGCCGAGATGAATGCTAAACCTTCGGGACCGAGGTCGCCAGCGGTACCCGCCTCGGCATCACCACTGAAGTCGCGATTGTTGATATAGGTCACGAAAACGGGGGCGATCGGGTCAGTGATGTCATACACCATCACGCCACCAATACGTTCTAATCCGATGAAGGCATACAGGGTTTCGCCAATCATGCCGACGGTGACGCCCTCTGGTTCGGGTCCCTTGTTGTCGCTGCGATCATCAAATGCGCCATTTTCGTCATGGGTGGCGTTGAAATCTTCTGGATAGGCTTCGGCGGTGATGCGTTCGAAGGCGTCGCCGCTATCATAGACAAGGCTGCCGTCTGCCGTCCAGATAGAGAAGGAACGCGCGCCGAAGGCGTAAATGGCGTCAAAGTCGCCGTCGCCGTCAAGATCGCCGATATTGTTGGGCACTTCAAGCTTGCCCATTGCGGCTTCGGCTTGTAGGTCGGCGGCATTTGGGAACACAGTGGCATCTAAGGTAATGTCGGCGACATCGACTTCTTCTTCGAAGGTGTCGTATTCACGGGCATCCCCTTCGTTAGCGCTGATCAGATAGGTCGCGCCAGCAGCTTCAAAAGCCACCAAGCCATCGGGCATATACATGCCGAAGACGGGCCAGTTGGCGATATTGATCATGCCATCTTCATTGCTTAGGTCGAGACCATTGCCCTCGGCGTTGTGATCTTTGAAGCCGAGCGACAAAATCGTCGTCACCGAAGCAGTTTCGATGTCGATGATCGCGAGCGCGTTGTTTTCTTGCAAGCCGACATAGGCGGTCATCCCATCGGGGCTGATCGCGACGTATTCCGGTTCGAGATCGCTGGCAACAGTGGCATTGGGCCCGAAGATGCGTACTTCTGCCGGAAGTTCGGCGGAGCGGGAACCATCGGTGTTGAAATCAGCAAAGCCGACGGTGGTCACAGTCGCATTTTCGACGCCATTGGACAGATCAACGATGCTGACCGAACCTTCGGGATCAATGCTGTAATCGTCGTTGGGTTCGCCTTCGTTGGCGGTCAAGACCTTGCTGCCATCGGGGGTGAAAATAAGTTGGTCGGGCAGGGAGCCGACTTCAACAGCGTTCAAAGGGGTACCATCGGGGGTGAAGAAAGCGACCATGCCGGCGTCGGTCTTCTCTTCGGCAACAACGGCAACGGCAACGAGATCGCCATAGATGGCGACGTGTGTGGCGGCATCACCATAATCGCTGAGCGAAATTTGGCTGGTTAAGGTTGGAGCGGTCGGGTCGCTGATATCGAGACGGTCAATTGTGCCTTCGTTACCATCAACGACGTACAAGGTTTGGGTACCCGCGTGATAAGCGACGATTTCCGCTGCGCCTTCATCAAAGGTGCCGCTGGCATAGGTGCCAATGGGTTCAAGTGTGAGCGCATCAGTTTGCGCAGAGGCGGGAAGGGCAAAAATAGATAGGATGGCTAGGAGAAGCAATACTTTCTTCATGGTCGGAGTACCTTTCATAAGCCTGCGAATGTTACAGCCGATGGTTAGTGAAACGTGGTTTTTCAATCGGTGAAAAACCACGTTCGTAACGTTGTAGATGATGATGTTGGCACGAAGATATTAAGCGGGGTTTGACAAAATGTTAAGCACTCGCTTTTCCATCATGAACAATATGGCTCAATGCCATAGAGGTTTCTTTCGGGACAGGTAAGATCGCGCAGATAGCGGTTGTCGGACGCCCATTGAACAAGTTCTTGGGCATTATACAAACGCCATAATTGAACACTACCGCGTTCTGCGCCACTCGCGATCAGATTGCCGTTGGGTTGAAAAGCGATTTTGAGTGCTGGTGAAGTCGCGGTGCGGAAGGCTTCCATCTGCTCGCCTGTTTCAGAATTCCACCAAATGACATTGCCATCTGCGCCCGCGGTCACAATCGATTTGCCATCCGCGCTATAGCCGATATTCCAAACAGAATTTATATGCCCATTCAGGCGGACCAATTCTACCCCAGTAGCAACATCCCACACGAACACTTCACCGTTTCTCGCCCCTGTTGCGGCGCGTGTCCCGTCTGGGCTGAAGGCGACGCTCCAGACCACATCGGTGTGCCCTGTCAGATGACGTTTTTCGGTGTTGCCGGGGACATCCCAAAGGATAGCATTGTTTTCTTGCCCGCCAAACAGAAGGAGCGAGCCATCTTGATTGAAATCAAGGTTGAAGACGGCATCGGTATATTGGGCGAGACGTTGTGTGACCACCCCAGTTTCGACATCCCATAAGACGGGGACACCATCCTGAGAGCCGACTGCTGCCATCTTGCCGTCAGTGCTGATGGTCAGCGCGACTACGTCGCTCTCATACAAGGGAACGGTTTGGATAATTGCGCTTGTGGCGAGATCGACCATTTCGACATTACCATCGCGCGTACCCGCATATGCCAAACGTCCGTTTGACGAAACGCTTAATGAACGAATCGGCAATCCCAGATCGATTACTCTCGTTTCGATTTGAGTGGCAATATTACGCAGTCGGAGCGTGCCATCAATCGAGGTCGTCAATAATGTGCTGCCACCTGTTAGAAATTCCACGCCCGTGATGCGCGCACGATGATCGCTAAAGCGTGCCACTTCAGCGGGATTGAGGATATTCCACAGACGGATGGTACTATCCGCAGAACCCGTCGCACCGAAGCGTCCATCGTCACTCATCGCAACGCCATAAATTTCACCGGAATGTCCACGCAACACGTCGGACTCGCGTCCGGTCTCTAAGTTGAGTAAGGCGAGGTTGCCGTTACGTAAGCCGACCAATGCCTGCTGATTGTCTGGGAACAAGGCAAAGGCGAAAGGGACATCACTGAGACCCGCAATCGTGGCGTTAATGGTGCCGTCTGCCACATCCCAAATCATAATTGAGCCATCGGCGGATGCCGAGACGAGGCTGAGACCATCGCTTGTGAACTCAAGATCGTTCACAGAAGTGGTATGACCGGACAACGCGCGGAGTTGATTCCCCGTTAGGGCATCCCACAGGATGATTTTGCCGTCGCCGGACCCGCCTGCAATGATTTGCCCGTCAGGTGAATATGCGACCACTTGAACAGAGGCAGCAAGCCCGCTTAAGGTGCGTATCACTTCGCCTGTTCCCACATCCCAAATGATGATCGATTCATCGCGTGAACCCGTCGTCAAATAGCGACCATCAGGGCTAAATGCCAAGGTGATGATGGAACCAGTATGCTGTGTGAAAGTACGTATGCGTTCGCCAGTCTGCACATCCCACAAGATGGCGAGGAAATCCAATCCGCCGGACGCGACATAGCGCCCATCGGGACTAAAGGAGACGGTTTGTACATCGCCGCGATGTCCCTGCAATTCGTAAATGAGGCTGCTATTCTGCTGCGACCAGATACGGACAGTGCCATCACGCGAAGCACTGGCGAGCAGTGTTGCATCGGGATTAAAATCCACACTTGTCACAAAAGAAGCATGCCCTGTGAGGATATCGCGCGTACCGGGGGCGAAAGCGACTTCGGTTAAGGTGCGCAAGGCTTGGGGCGACGCATTTGCCCCGCTATTGGCTTCAATAGCGAGCAAGATAGCGAGATCAGTATCGCCTTCGGTCAAAGCCCTGCGCGCGCCAGAGGCTTGGGCTAGGCTTTGAGAGACAGCGCTTTCCACTTGGGCGCGGCGACTTTCATTGAGGGCATAGGCGGCTAAAGCAAAGCCTGCGATCAGGGCAATCGCCATGACCCCGACTAATCCGCGTAAGCGATTGCGCGATTGCGCTTCCAACTTTTGTTCGTTGACAACCCGCTGTAGCTCTTGGGTTTGACGATTCTTTTGTTCATTTAAGCTGGCATGAAGGAAATCATTTTCGATATTCGTCAAGTCGAGCGTAGTCTCGCTGAGCCATGCTTCAAATTGGCGTAACCGGGCATCGCGCAGAACATAACTACTGTCTTTACCAGCATTTACCCACTCCAACGCCAACGCGGCAAGTGTGCGCTGGTTGCGGACATCGCTCCGCCCGGTATCAAGCCATTCGCGTAAGCGGTGCCATTCGCGGATTAGGGCTTCGTGGGTCACTTCGATGGTTGGGCTGCGGGTTTCGGGGTCTTGGTCAAAAGTGACGAGGCGGGATTTTCCGAGTAGGTCAATCACGCCTCGGATAACGCTGACATCGCGCCCAAGGGTGTTCACTTCAGATAACAGGGCACGGCGGCGCACATCTTCACTGCCTTCACCCAAAGTGATCAAGCGCAATAAAAGCTGGCGCATCCCGATGCGTTGGGCAGGGTCGAACTGCTCATAAATTTCTTCCGCACGTTTGGCGAGCGCTCCCCGTACACCACCGACTGAATGATAAGCTTCCAATGTCATCAACGCCCCTTGTCGGCGGTCGAATAACTCGCTCATCAAATATTGCAACAGCGGCAACGCCCCCGGCTGATCGACAACTTCCGCCACGATCAAGCCTGCAAGTCCGCTTTCTAATTCGACCCCTAAACGACGGGCTGGTTCCACAATTGCTTCTGCGAGTTCGGATGCGTTGAGCGGGATGATCACTTCTGTGCGCTGGCGCATCATTTCGCCGAGGATCGGACGTAGCAAGGGGCGATCATAAAAATCAGCGCGTAAAGTGACCACAATGCGAATGCGGCTGTTGGGATGGATGACAGCGGCGTGAAGGCTTTCCAAAAAGCGATTGGTGAGGGCTTCATCGGTGGATTGTGTGAAGATTTCTTCAAATTGGTCGATCAGCAGAAATAACTCGGTCGTTTCGTCTGGCGGCAGAATCTGTTGGACAGCGTTGACCAGCCCGTCAGAATCGCGCATTAAGCGCATGGCGAGGTTGTATGGCGGTTGGATAGCAACACTGGTGAGGGCAGCTTCCAATTCTTTAAAGGGTTGCGTGCCGGGGAGCATTTCCACGTAAAACCACCGCTGAGAATTGGGGAGTACGCCACTGCGGAGCGCCGGAATTAGCCCCGCTTTAACGACGCTTGATTTGCCACTACCGCTCGGACCGACAACAGCTAAGAAGCGAGTGTAAGTGTCTTGCTCACTCATCCGGTTGGCAAGACGTTCGATCAATGCTTGACGCCCGAAAAAGTTGCCCGCATCGGCTTCCTGAAAGGTGCGTAAGCCTTTGTAGGGATTGGGCAGGTCCAAGACCACCGCCATCAATTGTTGGGTTCGCAAGATGGGCATGGTAGCCGTGGCGATTGTGCCCGTGTTGGTAGCCCTCAATAGGGGGGAAATGGCATCATGGAAGGCGCGCAGCATTGCCCCAATATCGGCGTAACGATCATTTGGGTTGAGCGCAGTTGACCGTTGAATGAGTTGTCCCACTGAAACAGGCAGATCCGGGCGCACCATTGATAAGGGTGGGAGGGGTTCACTGATGCGTTTGGCAGTCATTTCAGTGAGCGTGAGTTCCGCCAAATCTGGGAAAGGATGTTGCCCAGCAAGCAATTCATAGAGAATGATGCCGAGACTATATTGGTCGGTCTGTTGGGTTGTTTGCGTGCCCGACATTTGTTCGGGAGCGGCATACGCGGGTGACCCCATAGACGCCATTTCATCATCTTCACTGCGCGATGAACTCAAAATCTGAGCAATGCCAAAATCAGCAAGATATGCATTGCCGGCTTCGTCCAGCAAGATATTTTCTGGTTTAAGGTCACGATGAACAACGCCGTAACGATGCGCGAAAATGAGTGCCGCTGCGATTTGTTCAAAGAGGCGGGCGACATCTTCGATTTGCATTGCGCCCTGTGCGATTAACTTGCGCAAATGCCCCCCGCGCAACCAGCGCATGACGATATATGCGCCTTCGGGGTCACGCCAATAATCGTATAGCGGGACGATATAAGGGTGTTCTAGACCTGCGACAAGCTGTGCTTCGGCTTCAAAGCGGCGGATGAAATTAGGGCGACTGGCGAATTGAGGCCAAATGATTTTGATGGCAACTTCGCGATCGACCACTGCTTGATTGGCGCGGTAGACCGCTCCAAAGCCACCCGCATCGATCAGTTCCTTCAGTTCATAGCTTTTGAGAATTTGTCCCGCGTAGTTTAACATGAAGGCTGTTTCTCCACAGATAACAGAGACAGTCCACAAACGCGCTTAGCGGTGTGGACTGTGATGTGAGGCGAGGATAGTCGAGTCGTTATAAAGAGTAGAGGTGTGCATCGCACCGTCTTTAACAAGACCTAAGCATTTGCCGAACTTGATTGGTCGGCACTTTGGATATGAGATGCTAACCAGCGCAGCGATTTATCTTGGCTATAGAAACTTTTGTACTGAATTGCCGGATGTTTGTCAGTGTAATAATTCAGTAGCGTTTTGCCGATATGTCCGGACAAGGTAATGTTAAAAGCAATTGCCACCCGTGCAACGAAACCGGGGTGTTCATTCAAAATTTGCTCAATGGCTGTTTTTCCATCTGCCGTGATGCCAATGTTCATCATGTCATAGCTGGTGAGCGACGCATAGATGGTGGAGACACCAGACGCACTGAGGTCGTGCATTGCCAGATAGGGGCGTTGTTTATCCCATGATGTGAGGGTGTCCAGCACAATCTTTGACCACACTTCAATCAAGGATTGCGTGACTAAGGTTAAACGATAAACAACCATACTATGCCCAGCATACCAGTCTTGGAATAAGCCCGGATACACTTCGATGCTTTCATCTGGTTTGAATGCGCTTGCTGCTTGTCCGTCCATGTGTCCCCTAATTATCCTAAGGTGTGAGTGTCGATAGATATTTGACTAGCGCGCAGCAGCCGATATTGCCGCCAGCCATTCAAGTCGGTCAAGATTCAAAACATCGCGATTTACGGGGAAATAACCGATTTGATCGGCTTCAGTGCCCAATTCATAACGCACATTGTTGATGTAATACTTGATAAATTCTGCGACTTGGGGTTTGGCATTCATGACTGAAGCGCTGCTGTAGATAAACAACGGACGGCTAAGGGCGTATTCGCCGCTTTCCGCTGTGCTTTCATTGGGCGTAATGCCTTCGATGTTCACCACACGCAACCGCGATTCGTTGGCGTTGAAGTACGCAAAGCCGAAATATCCTATTGCATAGGCGCTACCCTCGACCCCTTGCACCAAGACATTATCATCTTCACTAAAACGCACATTGGTGGCATTTAGGAGACGTGCCTCCGCTTCGTCCGATTCAATGCCTAAGCCGGCTGCGATCACCGCACTGACAAAGTAGACAAAGGTGCCACTATCAGCACCGGGACTGAACGTTTCAATGGGTTGGATGGGCCAGTTAGGATTGATTTCATCCCATGTTGTGACATCGCCCACGAAGATTTGCGCTAATTGTTCCAGCGTAAGGTTATCGACAAAATCGTTCTCACGGCTGATGGTGATCGCAAGGGCATCCAACGCGACAAAGAAGCTAATCGGGGTGCGGTCATTGGCGATACAGGCTTCTATTTCGGTGTCGCGAATGGGGCGACTGGCATTGGCGATGTCGGTTTCGGAGTTGACGCAAAAGCGCTCGATACCTACGTTGGTGCCGTTTTCCTCGACGCTGATGTCACCGGAAAAGCCTTCGCGTTCAAATAATTCAGCCATGCGATCCGTCACGGGACGCACAGTAGAACTGCCTGCCGTCAAAATGGGGTCAAAGTTGACGAATGGATCCACAGGGGGGAGGCTAATTTCAGGAAACATGATGCTGTCGATAGTGTGAATAACACCATTGAATGCTAGTACATCGGTATCGACGATATCAGCGCCGTTCACACGGAGCAGATCACCACTGACTTCAACCAAGCCACCTTCGAGCGATGGCAATGTTGTTTCTGCCAATACTTGGTCAACTGTGAATCTGCCGACCACAATGTGATAGAGGAGGATACGTTCCAGTAAATCGAGATTATCGTTTAAGTAAGCGAGCAGATAATCAGGTAATTGCGCAAAGGCTTCATTGCTCGGCACAAACACGGTAAAAGGGGTATTGCTTTCACCGAGTAAGGTTTCAAGTCCAACTGTTTCTAAAAGTGCTACGAACGTTTCGTAATTGCTGTTGCTTTGCAGTACGTCAGCAAGGGTCACGCGGGTATTTTGAGCGGCAATACTCCCAATGCCGATAAATAGCATCAGAAAAGTACCGATAGCACACAGTTTCCAATACACTTTGGTTTGCATGTACTTCTCCATGACTCCCTTTTACGTTTGTAACACAATTAGTGTTAAATTGGCTTTAAGAGTGACTGGTTGATCGAAGGCAAAATACACCACCCTTTCCTTCATAGTAGCGCATGAAGTTTAAGCAATACTGGAAAATGGGTTAAATAACGTCGGTATAATCGCGATGTTGAGGAAAGGGGTAAAAACTGTTTTAACAGCTATAGAGATTAAGAAAGGCTGCAAGGGCGTGAATTATGGTGCCCTTGTAGCCTTCTTTTAGCAGAATCAAACAATGGAGAATGAATGAAGCGGGGATAGGTTGGCTACAGGGCGGATTCTAGTATTTGCACCAATTCCAGATCAGTAAGTTGGATCGGATTGCCTTTCATGCTGCTGGCGCGTGCGCTTTTATCAGCAATGATCGCAATATCTTCCGACGTGATACCGTAATGTCTCAAATAGGGGATATCCAATTCATGGGTCAAGGTGTTTGCCCAGACCACCAGTTCATCGGCTGAATCATGACCGAGAATTATCTTGGCAATTTCATGGTAGCGCCTAAGTGCGGCATCGCTAGGATTGCGGTCACGCAGGGCTTGGAGGTTGGCGGCGATAACGGGCGCAAGTAACCGCGCACAGATAGCACCATGGGGCGCGTCAAACATGCCCCCGATCACGCCCGCAAAGCCGTGTACTGCTCCTAGTTTGGCATTTGCCAACGCCAAGCCCCCCATTAAACTGGCGAACGCCATATCGCTGCGGGCTGCTAAATCGCTCCCGTTAGCGGCTGCTCGCAACAATGCCACTGCCCCCACGGATAATCCTTGCCGACAGAGCGCATCGGTCATGGGGGTGGCAGCGTTCGACACAAACGGCTCAATGAGTTGGACGAGCGCATCCATGCCGGTATACGCTGTGATGGCGCGTGGCGTCGAAATCGTCAGTTCGGGATCGACGAGGGCGACGGCGGGGAGCATGGTGCGGCTGCGTAGGCTGACTTTTAAGCGATGTTCGGGGGATGAAATAACAGCGTTCCGCGTGACTTCGGAACCTGTGCCAGCAGTTGTAGGTATGGCGATCACCGGGAGGCGTACTGGATTGGCAAGGGGTTTGCCTGCGCCAATGATCTCAAGATAATCGAGCAGATCGCCGCTATTGGCTTCTAAGCCGGCAAAGGCTTTGGCAGCGTCAAGGACACTCCCACCACCGACCCCAATGATGGCATCAGCGGCGAAGAGATTTAAATCACTGACACCTTTGCGAATCGCGTCGAGATCCGGCTCACCGGTAATGCTGTAGGTTGTCCATTCGATCTCAGCCGAGTCTAGCAAGTCAAGGATCGGACGGGCACGCTCAAGGCTTGATCCGATGACGACGAAGACACGATCGGCGTGGGTTTCATTCAGAATCGCCGGAAGTTCTTTTCTTTTGCCAGCACCGAAGATAATCCGAGAAGCGGTCGCAAATTCAAAGTTCATCGTCACAAAGTCCTTGTTTAGCTTGGCGCGGGATAGTCGAGCAATTGAATTTCTGGAACCAACCGTTCAATATCTTCTTTACGACAC
The DNA here is from genome assembly GCA_038248285.1 of Aggregatilineales bacterium. Taxonomy (GTDB): domain Bacteria; phylum Chloroflexota; class Anaerolineae; order Aggregatilineales; family Phototrophicaceae; genus Flexifilum. The sequence goes on along the minus strand of JBBRTY010000020.1, from coordinate 1,745 downwards.
TCTGCCGTGCCGGGCATGAGGCAGACGGCGGACGCTGCTGCGAATCCCAACCGAATGCCGGTTTCAATGGCGTGACCCGCCGATATTGATGCTGCGAGTCCGGCGAGGATAGCGTCACCTGCCCCCGCTGCGCTTACGACTTCAATCTGGAGCGGCGGGATATGATAGGCACGATCCTTCAAAACTGCCAAACCTCCGTGTTCGCCCATGCTGATGATCGGTTGTGTGCCGAATCGTTCGACGATTTGACGACCAACGGCATAGGCATCCTCAATAGTTTCTACTCGCTGCCCCGCAAATTGAGAGAGTTCATCTTGATTGGGCTTGGCATAGGTGGGGCGAGACGCCAGCCCTGCACTGAGGTTTGGCTCCACCCCATCAAAAATGACGGGGACGCCGCGCTCTACAGCCAGCGCGATGAAATCCGTGTAGTAATCGGGGCGCATGGTTTTGGGCAGGGTTCCGCCCAGCACAACGCAAGTTGCGGTTGGGAGTGCGCTGATGTATTTTTCGCGCAGTTGGGCGAGATGTGCTTCGGTCGTCACAAGGCTATCAGCAGTGATCGCGGTTTGTCCGCTGCCATCTTCGCATACGATGATCAGATTGCGGCGGGACTCGCCCTCGACGGGCACGAAATCGACTTCGACATGTTTTGACCTCAAGAAACCTTTAATGGTCTCGCCCGCCATACCGGCGGAGAAACCAATAGCGAGGCTAGGAATGCCCATTTCTCCCAAAATATAAGACGCATCGGTCGGTTTTCCACCGATGCTTTGGGTGATGTGGCTGGCGCGTAGGGTGCGGTTCAGCTCCCACGTCGGGATGAAATACACCATGTCCATCGAGGTGTTGGCGGTGACAGTGACAATCATTGAAGGTTATTTCTTTCCGTATTTGGCGGCGGCGGCGCGCAATTGTTCGGTCTGTTCCGCGAGTAAATTGCGACCACCGAGTGCGCTTTGTGCCTGAAGGATGCAGTAAGCGTTGGTGTCGATGCGTTCTACCGCGTCGAAAGCAGCATCAATATCTTTTCCCATCAAAAACAGTCCGTGCCAAGGCGCAAGAACAGCAGCGGCGTGTTTGGCGATGCGATCTTCTTGACCTGTGATCACATTGACGATGCGTTCGGCGAGGTCGGGGCTATGGGCAGGTGCATATTCGATACATTGGATGGTGCCAAATTTCAGCGTCGCTTCCAAGACGGGGGGCATTTCTTGTGCCATCGCTGCAAAGACCATTACATGAAGCGGGTGTCCATGAATGACAGCCGTGCCATATTGTCCGAATTTGCGATGAAGGCTGAGGTGCACACTGGCTTCGCGGGTGATTTTGCCCGTACCTTCGAGGAGATCGCCGTCTAAACTGACGACGATAAAATCTTCGGGACGAAGTTGCCAGCGGTGCGCTTGACCCGAGTAGCTGGGCGACATCACAAGGACATCCCCGACGCGCGCACTGATATTGCCGCCTCCAGCATCCGTCAAGTGACGATCAAATAAAAATGCCCCTACACTTGCAAGTTTTATGCGCATTTCATCAACGCGCACACGGTCAATTGTGATATTCATCGAAATCGGCGCGAGATACCCCTGCCTTTAGGCATGGGGAGGGATAGCGCCTTGTCCTTTCTTATAATTGTAGCCGTCGGCGTGATGGGTAACCTTGGTATATCGATGCGATACGGTCACTTTTCCGGTTGCTGTTGTGATGTCGAAACTGCCTGTCGCACGGCAAGCCACGCGACT
>JBBRTY010000019.1:0-33336 GCA_038248285.1 Aggregatilineales bacterium | reverse complement strand
TGATTTAACAGAAGAGAATTTGGAATCCCTATAGGCACAACTGAGAATCGAAATGGGGCATGAAACAACATCATGCCCCACCCCTTTCAAGCACCGGCGTGGAGCCGGCTCATGCCGTCACGACTTTCTAGCCGAGCGCCGCCACTTGTGGCATCGGTTCCCATGTGCGCGCACCATTGTTCCAGACTTGTTCCGCCAGTTGGCTGCGCGGTTCGTAATCGCCAGAGATGATCTCGACAACGGTGCCGACTTCCGCCCAATCATAGAGTGCCTCGGCTTCTTCTTGTTCCGACATCACACAACCATAGGTCGCCGGAAAACCGACATTGCCATCCCCCAACAAGCGCCCATTCGCCAAAATCACGTTGCCATGAAAGCCGTTGACCAAGCCGGGGAAGACCTCATAAATACCCATAAACCATGTCATTTCCCACTGGGCACACCCCAGCGCGCTGCATAATTCGTAGCTACCGCCCTCTGCCGTCTCGTAGTGGTTGAGAATTTGGAAAATGCCGGGCGAGGTTGGCGCGCGGTCCATGCCCGACGCAATCGACCATTCAAATATTTTTTCGCCGTTTTCGAAAGCGACCAAGTATTGCGTGCGCAGATTGACCACGATCCGCTTGGTGGGCAGGGGGTCGGTCGGCAGCAGCAGATCAGGCGAAGGGATATTGATGAACTCGTCCACCACGAGCGGCACCTCCCAGTCGCGTCCGGGGTTGCCAAGTTCTAATTGGTAGAAGGGCATTCCCGTGCGGCGGGCGATACCATAGCCTGTATCCCCCGACTGAACCGCATACTGCCACGAGCTATACCGCACCCGCAGGGTGACATCGGCGCTGTTGTTGTCGATTGCCACTTCCATTTTTTCGATGGTGTCGTTCGGTTCGATATAGCGATGGATATCGGTCGCTTGCAACGAGCGGGTTTGTGCCGCCACAAAATTAGCGAACACATCCGAGCGCAAGCCCAACCCCGTCTCATCTACTTCCAGCCACGAGGTCAGCGTATCGCGGTCGGTCGACCAGACCAAACTCTCATCATTGAATGGATCATAGCCTTTGATCAAGAACTGCTGTGACGCGAAGCGCTGAGCAGCAGGGATAAATGACTCTGGATCACGCACCTCCGGCGGGATAGTGGTCATCGTCAAATCAAACACGCCAGTTTGCGCGGTCAAGGGGGCGTTGGCTTCTAGCCCCGCCATCGTGGCAGCGATATCGATGTAGCGCCCGTCCGATCCTTCCACACCGACCAGTACGTCGTTGACCCATCGAAAACTGGCGTTATAAGGCTGTACTTTGGTGTCTTCGGTCAAATCCAGTAAATAATTTTGCGCCGTCAAAAATTCCAGCGACACCGACGGGGTAACGCCATAACCCAAGGGGACGCCACTCAAGCCGACACTACGGGCGGTTTCAACAGTGGTGTTCGCATCCAGCACCAGCCCGATCTCGGCAGGGGTCACCGACCAAGTACGCTCCAAGTCGCGCAGGGTGATGCGGGTGCTGCTGGACCATTCGCGCTGCAACAGTGTCGCCGCCTCGGTCGTGGTCATGCCGCCGATATTTTGACCGAGTGCCCACACGTTGGGGAACACCCGCCCGCCGAGGATATGCACCGCCAAATACAGCGCGAACAACACAATCGGCGTCAAAACGACTGCCACTGACACCATGCGATTCTTACGCAGATACCATGCGCCGTCACGGGCAGCGACGAGGGCGCGCCCTTTCAAGACTTCGAGGTCAAACGAACCGGCTTCGCGCGGGGCGCGGCTCATGATCGGGCGTTCGGGCGGCAGGGTCGGTTCTGATGAATGCTCGTCACCGACGTACCCGGCTTCAGGCGTGCGCCGCACCGCCATTTGCCGCTGTTGACGCGCGGTAGCGCGTTCGCGCGCGCGCCCCTTCGTCGAGCGTCGTTCTGGTTGATATACGTCCATGATTTTTTATCCTATGCCACTTTAACAACAACATCAGGAAGATGAGAGTCCGCCTGATGAAACTATAGACGGGATACGATGAGTCTATTGTACGCAAAATTTTAGAGGATGTGCGCTCTCAGTTGTTTATTGAAGAAAATAAGTTCAGTATTACCATGGGTTGCGTGCCTTACGTTTTTCCTTTTGTATGTTCACCCACTCTGCTCCATTGACGTTTTCCATATCTGTCCAAGTGCCCACCAAACCACGCGCTATGATTTCTTGAGGACTCAATGGCTCAATGTGCATCAAGGCAATGATCTCTTCTGGGCGTTAGAGACTGATAAGATTCGCCTCATCTGAATCGACAAATTGCGCATATAACACTTCGCTTACTCGTGCCACCAGTACTGTTTGCTCAGCAGGTGACAATTGCAATGCTTGAGCGACAATTTCATCAAATAGTAAAGTTGTCATAGAAAACCTGCCGTTATCAATAAAAGATATTATAACGGGAATCACCTCTCTAAAATCATCCGTTTTTCCCCATCGTTTCAGCACGATTGCTATCATCTGTAAGAAGTCACCAAACAGCATTTTACGATGTTGTGCAAAATCACGAATTCAGTTCTAATCAAATGAAGTATGATAAGCGTTCTTTGAGGAATTGTGGCTTAACGATGCGTTCACGCTCCCTCGGTTGGCTCATTGATCGTTTTATGAACACCCTACCGCTGATCATCGCCCTGCTGGCAGCGTTGGCGGTCGCGTCGTTATTGTTGGTAGCCCTCAATGCCAATATCGTGGACGCTTACACTGCCCTCTTTCGCGGTGCCTTCGGTACCGAAAATGCCACTGCCGAAACGCTCGTCAAAGCCACCCCGATCTTGTTCATTGCGCTCGGCATCTGTATCGCTTTTCGCGGCAACGTCGTCAACATCGGCGGCGAGGGACAAATGATCATCGGCGCGCTGGCGGGCACAACGATCACGCTGGCGCTGGGGGAATCGCTCGGTGTTGCCTCCATCCCGTTGGCGCTGATCGCCAGTTTCATTGCGGGCGGCTTGTACGGCGGCTTGGCGGGTTATCTAAAAGCCTATTTCAACGTCAACGAAATCCTCAGCACCATCATGCTCAATCAAGTCGCCGTGCAAATAATGAACTTTTTGCTCAACGGCATCCTGCTCGATCCCTCGGTGGCGGGCACTAACAACATCCCCAAAACGGCGCGCATCGCCGAAGCCGCAGAACTGCCGCGTTTGGTCTTTAATTTTCCTGAACTCATCGCCACCCCCCTGCGTGACGCCGGACTGATCGAGGCGGCGGGCTTCTTCGACCGCACCCGTCTGCACTTCGGCTGGGTGATCGCGCTGGCGTTGGCGGTGCTGGTCTACATCCTGTTGTGGCGCACCACCATCGGCTATCGCATTCGTGCCGTCGGCTTCAACGAACGGGCAGCGCTCTATGCCGGCATCAATGTCAAACGGCAAATTATGCTCTCGATGTTCCTTGCGGGTGGGTGTGCGGGCTTGGCGGGGGTGGTGCAAGTCTTGGGCTTACAATATCGGCTGCAAACCGATGGTTCGGCGAGCGGTTTTACGGGGGGCGCGGGCTTTAATGGGATCGTGGCAGCGCTCTTCGGCGGGTTGACGCCCTTTGGTGCCATCCCCGCGTCGATTTTCTTCGGCGGGTTGCTGGTCGGTGCCCAAAATATGCAGCGCGCCGTCGGCATCCCGGCAGCGTTGGTGACGACCATCAACGGCATCATCGTCGTGTTTGTGGTCAGCAGTCAAATTTTCATCGAAACCCGCCGCCGCCGCCGTGCCAAGAGTGCCGTTGTCGCTGCATCCCCCCCCATCTCTGAATCACGCATCGCGGAGACCACCTCATGATCGAACTATTGCTTGCCCCCAGTGTCTTTGTCTCCGCCATCCGCTTGGCGACTCCCTATATGTTTGCGGGCATTGGCGAGATGTTCGGTCAACGGAGCGGCGTCCTCAATTTAGGGGTCGAAGGCGTCATGTTGATGGGCGCATTCGTCGGCTACTATGTCGCTTTGATGACCGGCAACCTCGCTATCGCCCTAGCAGCGACCGTCGCGCTAGGGGTGGTGATGGGACTTGCCACCGCTTTTATCAGCGTCACGCTCAAGGCGCAGCAAGGGATCAGCGGCATCGGCATTTATCTATTCGGCTTGGGCATGAGCGATCTGCTGTTTCAAACACTGGTGGGCACCCCGCGCACCGTCGCAGGCTTCCCGCGCATCGCCATCCCACTCTTGTCGGATATTCAATTTTTGAGCATCGGCGAAATTTTCTTCAATCACAACCTGCTGGTGTATATCGCCTTCCTGTTGGTGCCGATTTCCGCCTTTATCCTCAGCCGTACTCCGCTCGGTCTCATGATCCGCGCCGTGGGGCAAAACCCCGAAGCCGCCGACGCCATGGGCATCAATGTCAACCGCGTGCGCTATTTAACGGTGATTGCGGGGGGCATCTTGGCAGCGGTAGCGGGGGCGGCATTGTCCATCGCCTTGATCAACGTCTTCCAACAAAACCTCACCTCTGGGCGCGGCTTTATCGCCGTCGCCCTCGTTTACTTTGGGCGCTGGCGTCCCTTTGGCGTGATGGTCGGGGCACTGTTGTTTAGTTTCGTCAACGCCTTGCAACTTCAGGTCAGCGCCGTCGGCATCGACATCCCGGCAGAATTTGCAGTCATGGCACCCTATGTGATTACCATCATCGCGCTGGTCTTCGCCTCGAAACAAACCGAAAAGCCGACGGCGCTCACGAAGCCGTTCGACCGAGGCGGGTAACACCATTCTTTTGTGTGTGATCTGGCGTCGCCCACCGTGCCGACGACAGTTTTTTATTTGCACAGTTTGACAGGGAGTGTTTAACCGTGAAAAAATCAGTGTTCAGTCTCGTTTTACTGGTCGTTTTAGCTTTGTCCGCAGTGGTGATCCTGCCTATCGCCGCGCAGGATGATGTGTTCAGCGTCGCCGTCGTCGCCCCCAGCGCCACCAATGACCTCGCCTTCAGCCAGTCGATGTTCGACGCTTTGACGATCATTGACGAAGAAATGGGCGACGCCTTTGAATTCGTCTTTCAAGAAGGCACCTTCATCGTTGATGACGCCGCCGTCGCCTTGCGCGAATGGGCAGCCTCTGGTGAATACGATCTGGTGATCGCGCACGGGTCGCAATATGGGTCGGTAGTCGAAGAACTCGCCGCCGAATTCCCCGAAGTCTCATTTGCATGGGGCACCGACGTCAATACGTTCGGGCTAGATAACGTGTTCGCCTACACCGCCGCCGCCGATCAAGGGGGCTTCATCAACGGCGTTCTCGCCGCCGCCCTCAGCGAATCGGGCAACATCGGTGTGGTGGGTCCCATCGAAGTCGGCGACGCCAAGTTATATGTCGATGGCTTCGTCTTTGGCGCAGCCAACATGAACCCAGATGCTGTCGTCAACGTGACCTACATCCAATCGTTCAGCGATGTGCCGCTGGCGACGGAAGCCGCCAATGCCTTCATCGCCAATGGTGCCGATGTCTTGACGGGCAGTGCCCAAATGGTCGTTGGTCCGATTGCCGTCGCCTTGGAAAACGAAGTTTCATGGTTCGGCACCCAATCCAGCCAAGCCGAACTCGCAGCGGCATCGGGCATCACCTTCCAAGTCTATCGCTTCGATGTCATCCTGCGCGATATGATCACTAAAATTCAAGAAGGCACGCTCGGCGGCGAAGCGTACACCCTGACCCTAGAAAACGGCGGCTTGGAGATTCAACTGGGCGCAGGCATCCCCGAAGAAGCCGTTGCCGATATTGAATCCGCCATTGAAACACTGATTGCGGGCATCGTCTCTGGCGAGGTTCCCACCTTGCCCGTTGAAGACCCCATGGCGACACCCGAAGCCGGTTCGTAAAGACTTCACCTACCCCCTCGACGCCTTCTCCAAAACAGAGAGTGTCGGGGGTGAGGTTCCATTTTCCCCGTCCAATAACGAAGGCTCACCTGTATGACTCCAGCCCTCCCCCATCACCACCTCACTATGCGCGGCATCGTCAAGCGGTTCCCCGGCGTCTTGGCGGTGGATCACGTCGATTTTGAAGTCGCGGCGGGCGAGATCCACGCTTTGCTGGGTGAAAACGGCGCGGGCAAAAGCACCCTCATGAAGTTATTGTATGGCTTGTATCAACCCGACGCCGGGACGATCCACTTGCATGGGGCAGACAGCCCTGCCGTGCGCATTCGGTCGCCCCAAGACGCCATCCAGCAAGGGATCGGCATGGTGCATCAACATTTTATGCTGGTGCCGTCGCTGACCGTCGCCGAAAATGTCGCGCTGGGCATCAAGTCGTCGCGCGGGTGGATGCTGGACTTGAACATCATCGCCGCGCGCTTGCGCACCTTGTCGGAACAATATCACCTCAAGGTCGAGCCGGATGTCCCCATCTGGCAATTGTCGGTGGGCGAGCAGCAGCGGGTCGAGATTTTGCGGGCGCTCTACAAAGGGGCAGCCCTCTTGATCTTGGATGAACCGACCGCCGTCCTCACCCCCGGCGAAGTCGATGACCTCTTCCGAGTCTTAGAACAACTGACCGCTGACGGCATGAGCGTCGTGTTCATCACCCACAAATTAGGCGAAGTCCTCGCCATCAGCCAACGGGTGTCGGTGCTGCGCGATGGACGCCGAATCGCCACTGTGCCCACCCGTGACGCCACCCGCGCCAGCCTTGCCGAAATGATGGTTGGGCGTCCGGTCGTGCTGGAATACCAGCGTCCTGCGGCGGTGCCTCAAGGAGAACGTTTGCGCGTGGACGGCTTGCGGGCGCTCAACGAGCGCGGCGAAGCGGGGCTGCAAGGCGTGACGCTCTCGGTCCACGGGGGCGAGATCGTCGGCATTGCCGGCGTATCCGGCAACGGGCAAACCGAACTGGCACAGGTGATCATGGGCTTGCGTCCGGCACAAGGCGGGACGATCCATATCGATGGGCAAGCCGTCACCGGCAAGTCAGCGGCGTTCATCCACGATGTGGGCGTCTCATACATCCCCGAAGAACGCATGATCGACGGGGCGATCAAAGAATTTACGGTTGCCGAAAATTATATTTTGCAAGACCACGCCCGCCCCCCGTTTGCATGGGGCGGATTGCTGATGAACTTTCGCGCTGCCGCCACTGCCTGCCGCGATGCCATCCGCCGTTACGAGATCAAGACGCCGGGCACCGATACCCTGATCAAGAGTCTGTCGGGCGGCAACATCCAAAAATTAATCCTCGCGCGTGAACTGGCACGCCAGCCTAAATTATTGATCGCCGCCCAACCGACGCGCGGGGTCGATATCGGCGCGACCGAGTATATTCACCAGCGCTTATTAGAAGAACGCGCCAAGGGCACCGCCATTTTATTGATTTCTGAAGACTTGGATGAGATCATGGCATTATCCGACCGAGTCGCGGTCATGTATGCGGGGCGCATCGTGGGCATTATCCCCCGCGAGTCGGCATCGATTCAGCATATCGGCGCACTGATGGCAGGGGTGGTTCTGGAAACATAGCCCAAAGCATTGCAGCACCGCTGATCGTGGGGCATAATACCCTAAAAAGGAAGCGCATCGTATGAAACTTTGGACTCATTATCACACTCCTGCGACGATAGATGAAGCGCTGGCGTTACTCACGCACTACGCGGGCAACGGGCGCGTGATCGCGGGTGGCACCGATTTACTGGTCGATGCCCGCGCCAATGGGGTTGCCGTCAGCGAAGCGTTGATCGACATCACCCAAATCTCGGAAATGGGGGGCATCACCCAAGACGATCATCACATCGTGATCGGCGCGGGGGTCAGCCACAGCCAGATCGTGAAATCGCCGCTGTTGCAGACGAACGCCATCTGTTTGGTGGAAAGCTGCGGCGTTGTCGGCGGTCCCCAAGTGCGTAATGTCGCCACGCTGGGCGGCAATGTCGCCCATGCCCTGCCCGCCGCCGACGGCACCGTCTCGCTGGTGGCGCTGGATGCCGAAGCCGAGGTCGTCAAGGATGGCGACCGCCAATGGCTGCCCATCGGCGCATTGTTCTTAGGACCCGGCAAATCAGCCCTCAACCCGACTCATGATATTTTGCTGCGTTTTCGCTTCGCGCCTATTGGGATTCGTGAAGCGACCGCCTTCAGCCGGATCATGCGTCCGCAAGGGGTGGCATTGCCGATCATGGGCTGCGCTGTGTGGGTACGCTTAGATGACGCGCGCCTCCATGTCGAAGCGGCGCGCATCTGCATTGCGCCGGTGTCGCCCACCCCCGCCCGCGCCACCGAAGTCGAGACAGCGCTCATCGGTCAGATTGCCAACCAGATCACCATCGACACTGTAGCGGCATTGGCGCAATCGGTTTTGCACCCGCGCACCAGCAAATACCGCGCAACGGCAGAGTATCGCGTAGAAATGATCAGCGTATTGCTTAGGCGCACCTTGTCAGCGGCATTTGACCGCGCCCATGCCCAAAATTGAATGCGCGACAATGGCTGATAGCCTTTCCCTAAACAACCACACAAGCAACAATTGAGGAAAACAACTTATGACAACTTTACAGGTGAACGTCAATGGACACCCTTATCAGCGTGACGTAGATGAAGCGCGCACGCTGGCACATTTCCTCCGCCTTGATCTGGGGCTGACGGGCACCAAGATCGGCTGTGAAGAAGCCGAATGCGGCATTTGCACCGTCTTGGTCGATGGCGTGCCGGTCGATTCTTGCATCTATCCCGTCTTCAAAGCACAAGGGCGTGCCATCACCACCATTGAGGGCTTGGCACAGGGCGGCGACCTCCACCCCTTGCAAAGCAACTTCATCAGTCATGGTGCCGTGCAATGCGGCATTTGCACCCCCGGCTTGATCATGACCTCGGCGGCACTGCTCGAAGAAAACCCCGATCCGTCCGATGCCGATATCAAAGACGCGCTCAAAGACACCTTCTGCCGCTGCACCGGCTATACCAGCGTGTTGAACGCCATCCGTTCGGCGGCGCGCGAAAAACGCGGCGAAGCCCCGCTCCCCGTCAACGATCCGGCGGTCGAAGAACCGATGCACACCATCAGCCGCTCGGTACCGCCGCAAGGCGTGGTCGATAAGGTGACGGGCGCGGCGAAATACACCGACGATTACACCTTCCCACAGATGTTGTTCGCTCGCACGCTACGCTCGCCCCATCCGCACGCCCTCATCAACAGCGTGAACACCGACGCTGCCAAAGCGCTCCCCGGCGTTCATGCCGTTTTGACAGCGGCGGATGTGCCCGGCGAAAACCTACACGGCTTGGTCTATCGCGATTGGCCCGTGTTGTGCGGCGATAAAGTCCGCTATGTCGGTGATGCCGTCGCGCTTGTCGCTGCCGATAGCGAAGAGATCGCGGCACAAGCATTAAGCTTGATCGTGGTGGACTATACCCCCCTGCCCGTCGTCGCTGATCCCAAGTATGCCCATTCGCCCGATGCCCCCGTGCTGCACGAAAAACACCCGACGGGCAACCTGCTCAAGCATATCAAGGTGCGGCATGGCGACATTGAGCAAGGCTTCGCCCAAGCGGATGTGATCATCGAGCGCGAATACCGCACGCCCACCACCGAACACGCCTTCTTGGAACCAGAATGTGCCATTGGTATCCCCAAAGGCTTTGGCGATCATGCCAAATTGACGGTCTATGTCGGCTCGCAAATCCCCTATCAAGACCGCAACCAGATCGCCCGCGCCATGAATCTGCCCGAAGACGAGGTGCGCGTGATCGGCACCTTGATCGGCGGCGGCTTTGGCGGTAAAGAAGACATCGCCGGACAAATTCACGTCTCGATGTTGGCGAATGCCACCGGACGCCCAGTCAAGATGCTGTACACCCGCCAAGAATCGCTGATTTTCCATCCCAAACGCCATGCCACCATTATCCGCATGAAAACCGGGGCGACGCGCGACGGGCTGCTGACGGCGGTCGAGGCGGAGTTGTACGGCGACGGCGGCGCGTATGCCTCGTTATCGGACAAAGTGATGACGCGCGCCACCACCCATGCCACCGGACCCTACAACGTCCCCAACGCCAAAATCGATTGCTTCGCCATGTATACCAACAATCTGCCGTCGGGTGCCTTCCGAGGCTTTGGCGTCACCCAATCGGCGTTCGCGGTCGAACAAAACATGGATTTGTTGGCGGAAGCGCTGCGCATCGACCCGATTGAGTTCCGCCGCATCAACGCGCAAAAAGTCGGCGTGACGACTGCCACCGGACAACTCCTCCGCGAATCGGTTGGTTTGCTGCAAACTATAGATGATGTCGAGCGCGACATGATCGCTCATGACCATGACGGTTTCCGCTGGGCTTGGACGGAAGGCAACAAAGCTTTTGCGTGGGGCATCGCCTGTGCCTATAAAAATACTGGCTTAGGCGGTGGCGCGCCCGATAAATCGGAAGCCGAAGTCGAAGCTTATGAAGACGGCACCGTCGAAGTGCGTACCGCCTCCGCTGATATGGGGCAAGGGATCGCCCACGTCGTCGCCCAGTGCGCCGCCGAAGAATTGAATCTGCCCTATGAGCGGGTGCGCGTGTTGTTGTGCGATACCGACTTGACGCCTAACGGTGGACCGACTACTGCTTCTCGGCAAACCTACATGACGGGCAACGCCGTGCGCATGGCATCGGTCGCCCTGCGCGAAGCGCTCTCGCAATCCGCCGCCGAAATGATGGATGTGCCGCCCGCCGATATCCGGTATGAAGAAGGCTTGCTACGCTTCAATGGGCACAGTGTAGACTTGGGCGAGGTCGTCGGGTTTATGAAGGCGAACGGCTTAAGCGCCCGCACCAAACACGAATATTGGGCACCCAAGACCCAACCCTTGGGTGAGGGCGGCGATATGCACTTCGCCTTTAGTTATGCCACCCAAGCGGCATTGGTCGAGGTCGATTTGGATACGGGGGAAGTCCATGTTCATAAAATCGTCGCCAGCACCGACATTGGGCGCGCGATCAATCCCCTGATGCTGCAAGGGCAAATCGAAGGCGCGATTGTGATGGCGCTCGGCAATTGTTTGACCGAATCGTTCATCATGGAAGACGGCGTGCCATGGTCACGCTTGTTGTCGCGCTACAAGATGCCGGGCATCAAGCACGCGCCGGAGATCATCTCGCGGTTGGTGGAAGACCGCGCCAGTACCGGACCCTATGGCGCGAAAGGCGTCGGCGAAATTCCCTCGATCAACACCTCGCCGGCGATCACCAACGCCATCTATAACGCTGTCGGAGTGCGGGTGTTCTCGATTCCGGTCGATCAAGACGCCCTGCTGCTGGCGATGCGGGCGAATCGTCCCGAAGTCCATACGGCGTGGCATGACGTGAAATAAAGAGAAAAGCGGAACTGCTCAGGGTAAAGGGTTGAACAGCCTGAGCAGTTCCTTTATGGGTTCTTACCCGTTGCGGTATTCTTCACGCGGGGGGGTAAACACTTCGATCACCAGTGTATCCACTTGCGCACGGGCAGTATGCACGACGTTGCTCTCGACTGCGTAGCTATCCCCCGGATGGCATACCTGCATCACGCCGTTGATGGTCACTTCGATGACACCGCGCACGACGTACCCGACTTGATCATGCACATGGCTGTGTTCTGGCACCACCACTTCGCGCGGGATGAAAAATTCAATCAGCATCATATGTTCGGTGGTGCCCATCGTGCGTCGAAACGCATGGAATGGGGTTTCTACTTGCGATGCTTCAGCGGGTGTGACAAATGGCGTGTTATTCATGATGGTTGGCTCTCCCCGAAAGTGGTATTTTGACATATTATGGAGAGCATCATCATTATTGTCTATGGACAAGGTTTCAATCCATTTTATGATCCCAGTGGATCGCGCATCACACAACGACACACTGTGGCGGGACATTTATTCCGCCGCTTTGGGTCCGCTTCGGGATGTTTATGGCAAAGCCCGCATGATTTTTAAGGATCACCGCCTCATGTCTACTGAGCCGGAAAGACTGTTCATTTATCAAATCAACACATGGGTATGGTTAAACACCCTCAGCCGTCGTTATGGTGAAGCCATCACCCTATACAACGTACCCGATGTTGAACTCGACACCCTCGCGCGCCCCGGCATTGAGATGATCTGGCTAATGGGTGTTTGGGAACGTAGCCCAGCAGGACGCCGCAACGCGCTCAAATACAAACATGAATATCGGGCAGCCTTGCCCGACCTGATCGACGAAGATGTGGTTGGGTCGGCATTCGCCATTTACGAGTATGACGCCGCCGAAGCCATCGGCGGGCGGGAAGGCTTGGCAGCCATCCGTAAACGGTTACGCCGTCGTGGATTATCGCTGATGCTGGATTACGTCCCCAATCATGTCGGCTTCGACCATGACTGGTTGAACACGCATCCCGAATACATGGTGACTGGCACCCCTGCCGATGTTGCCCACCGTCCGAGCGACTTTTTCTTTCACACCCCCCCCAATGGCGAACAGCGCGTCTTTGCTCATGGGCGCGACCCACTGTTCCCCGGTTGGTCGGATACCGCACAACTCAACATTTTTCACCCCGCCTTGCGCAAAGCCGTCGCCCGCACTTTTATGGACATCGCTAAACAATGTGACGGCGTGCGCTGTGATATGGCGATGCTGATGATCTCTGAAATTTTCGCCAATACATGGCGGGGTTTCATCGCCGAGGATGCCCCTGCCAAAGAATATTGGCGTGAAATAATTCCGACGGTGAAAAAGTATTATCCCGATTTCGTGTTCGTCGCCGAAGCCTATTGGGGCAAAGAATATGAATTATTACAACAAGGCTTTGATTATGCCTATGACAAAGTCTTGTATGACCGTATTCTCGAAAGCGATGTGCAAAAATTACGCCAGCACTTGTTGGCGGATATTCGTTATCAACAACGCATGATCCGCTTTATCGAAAATCACGACGAACGCCGTGCCTACGACTCCCTAGGTCCGCGACGCAGCTTCCCGGCGGCAACGCTGATTTGCACCCTGCCCGGCGCTGTTTTGTTGCACGATGGACAGTTTAATGGGCGGCGCGTCAAGTTGCCCGTCCATATCCAACGACAACCGGATGAAGTCGAGCGGCGCGATTTAGAAGGTCACTATCGGCGTTTGCTCAAAGAAATTCAGTCCCCGATCTATCAAAAGGGCGTTTGGACGCTGTTCGAGGTCAAACCGCTGGACGGCGGCGATATCAGTTGTTACAACTTACTGGCCTATGGCTGGCGCGAACCGAATAAAGATTACCGCCTGATCGTCGTCAATTTGACCCCTCACCCCTCGCGCGGGCGGGTCGATCTTTCGACATGGACATGGCTCGATCAGCGCAATTGGCGTCTCTATGATGTGATCGACGGCGCGGAGTATCACCGACATGGCGGCACCATGACCCACGAAGGCTTGCCGATCATCCTCGAAGCCTTTGAATCGCATGTGTTCCGGTTTGAAGCTGCGCGGGAAAACCTGTCCAGCGCCAAAAATGACAATGGGAATGGCACCGGTAAGCCCAGCGCCAACGGCACCAAGGGCAACCACAACCTGTTGCTAAACAACGCCGAACAAAAACAAAAAGACCCGCCGAAGCCCGCATGATGCCCACCGACGCCAGTCGCCCGCGTTCCTTGCCTTACGCACGCGGCTGGATCGCCCTGTACGGCACAGCGCTGCTCATTTGGATGAGTCTTGAAGATACGGGCGTGGTGATGCCAGTCATTTTTGGGGGGACGGGTGCCCTCTTGATCTTGCTGGCACAGGCAGGGCGCTTCACCTTTTTTGCGACTGCCCGGCATAGGGTGGTGTCCCTGTTTGTGGCGCTTTTGGGGGCGGGGCTAGGCGCGGGCACTGCCCTCATCGCGGCGGCGTTGATGCTCATCAAAAATGGCTGGCACAGCCATGTCCTGCCCGATTTTCCGTTTGGGCTGATCCTCGATACGCTGGCACGCGCTCCCTTTTGGGCGGTGGCGGGGACGCTGTTCGCGCTCGGTTGGCAGTGGGCGCGGTGGGCATTTGAGGACAACAGACGCGAATGACCTGCCATGCCTACGTTTTTTTGCTTTTCCCTATCCCCTCAGGGCTTACGCATGAAATGGTACTCGATATTCACAAAGGGTCACAAAAACACACAATGGGTTTATCTTCGGTAGGGGCATGATATATCATGCCCCTACATGCCCCTACATGCCCCTACATGCCCCTACATGCCCCTACATGCCCATCCTGAACCGTTATCATCCGTCTGGTACGTTTCATGTTTCATGCGTAAGCCCTGCCCTATGCCCTAATCTCTATCCCTGCATGAGCGGCAATTGCGTTGTGCTGGACTTATCGATCAGCTTGCCTAGCTCGCGCAGCCATTTGCCGGAGTCCGCCTTACGCTTGTCCCCATGCGCCTCAAACTGATCATGCGCCAGCTTCATGAGATTGGCAGCACTAGCAAAATCCCATTTGTTGAAATAGGTGAGCGCTAGATAGTAGAGGGTTTCAGCACGCTTAGGGTTGACGTTATAGGCGTGGGTGAATGATGCCAGCGCTGCATCCCACTGTTTATCGCGGAATGCCAGCACGCCTAGCCCGTAATGCGCCAATAACTCGTGGGAGAAGACTTTCAATGCCTGATCGAAGTCGGCACGCGCCTCGTCATAATTGGCGTCGTCAAGGTGCATCAAACCGCGCGCGGCGTAATATTCGGATTGGTTGGGGAACGCCAGAATCGCCTTGTTCATCGAATCGATAGCGTTGTCAAAATCGTTCTTCTTGTAAAACTCTAGCGCCCGCTTGTAATATTCGTCCGCCTCATAACGGGTGAAGCCGAGCCGTTGATTCAAGCCGCCAGCCATGACTGTTGCACCTTTCACTCTTTTTATCAGCCCTTTCCAGCCCGATGGAGACTTCAATACGATGGAGAGGGGTCGGGGGGTGAGGATGTCTTACAGGAGCGTCAAAATCTCCGGCTTGCCGTCGGTGATCGCGATGGTATGTTCAAAGTGGGCGCACAAGGAGCCGTCGCGCGTCGCCACCGTCCATTTATCGCGCAGTTCGATCAAGTCGGGGCGTCCGGCGATCACCATCGGCTCCAACGCATAGGTCATGCCCACCTCCAGCGGATAACTATCCCATCCGCGCATCCGTGAGCCTTTGGGCCACCAGTTAGGCACCTGTGGGTCTTCGTGCATATTGCGCCCTACGCCATGCCCAGTGTATTCGCGCGCCACGCTATAGCCTTGCGACTGCACGTAACGCATGACCGCCAACGAGACATCGCGCGTCTCATGGGGCAACACCGACGCTTCAATGCCGATGTAGAGCGATTTTTCTGTCACATCCAACAACCGCTGCACCGCCGGCGAGATTTCGCCCACGCCCATCGTGAAGGCGGCATCACCGACAAAGCCCTCATAAATGGTGCCCACATCAAGGCTGATGATGTCGCCTTCTTTGAGGATCCGCTTGGTGCTAGGGATGCCATGCACCAGCTCATTGTTGATCGAAGCGGTGATCGACGCCGGAAAATCAGGCGATTCATGCTTCGGATAATTTAGGAAGGCGGGGATCGCCTTGTGATCGCGAATCACGGTATCAGCGATGCGATCCAGTTCGGCAGTCGATATGCCGGGGCGCACCGCTTCCCGCAGTGCCGCATGAGTCCGAGCGACGATCCGCCCCGCCTCACGCATGAGCGCGATTTCGTCGCGCGTCTTAAGGACAATGCCTCCACGATCACGTACAACCATACACCACTTCCTTTATAACCGTATTTCAATCATACGCTTTTTCATACGATTTTTCACTTGCTTTTTTTGGCTTCGATCACCGCTTGAATCGCGCTGCTAACCGTCGTGATGGGTTGATCGGCGGAGATCGTCACCAACAGATCACGGTCACGGAAATAATCGATCAGCGGCGTCGTATTTTCAACATAGGTATCGATACGCTTCAGCACCGAGTCAGCATTGCCATCATCCACGCGGCGCGTCAGTTCGCGATCCGACCCTTTCAAGGTTGCGCGCAACCGAGGTGGGAATTGCTTATCCGTCTCGTTTTCGACAAAACCCCACTCGATTTCATCGCTGTTGAAGTAAATATTATAACTATTCCCAGTCTCGGAATCGCTCACCCGCCCAAAAGCACGCTTGAAAGCGGTGTACAGATCAAGTTCCAACAATAGCACGGTGGTGATTTTCTCCCCGCGCTCCTTCAAATGTGCTTCGAACCACGCCGCCTGTGCCGGGGTGCGCGGATAGCCATCCAAGATCACCCCTTTTTCAGCGGCATCGGCTTGGCTAAGACGTTCGCGCACGACTTCGTTGGTGGTATCGTCATCGACCAAGCGCCCCGATGCCAAAATTCCTTGGATACGTTGTGCCAAGTCGTCGGTGCGTGTCTTCATGG
The DNA here is from genome assembly GCA_038248285.1 of Aggregatilineales bacterium. Lineage (GTDB taxonomy): Bacteria > Chloroflexota > Anaerolineae > Aggregatilineales > Phototrophicaceae > Flexifilum. The sequence goes on along the minus strand of JBBRTY010000019.1, from coordinate 16,985 downwards.
CGCGAAACAAATCACCAGTCGAAACATGCGGGATGTCATAGGTCTCGCGGATGAACTTGGCTTGTTCACCTTTGCCAGCGCCTTGCACCCCCATGAGAATAAGAATTAAGCCCATTGACCTTCTCCGGAAAGAAATTTCAATTTCTTTAGATTACTCTAAGTACAGCGATCCGATCACAAAGGGCGGTTTCGTGAACCGCCCTGTCAACTTCATGCGTTTGCTTGGAACAGCCGTACTCAGCGTTAACGAATAAAACGGTCGTAATTGCGCATGACCAGTTGAGCTTCCAATTGTCGCAGGGTGTCAATGACGACGCCGACGACGATGATCAAGCCCGAACCAGACAAGACATAGGCAGGATTACCCGCCACACCGGGGACGAATTCAAACGGAAACAAAATACGGTAGAAGAATTCGATAATGCCGGGAATCACCGCAATTGTCCCCAAGAACAGCGCCCCTACAAACGTAATGCGGCGTGTCACGCGGACGATATAGTCCTGAGTGCGCTTGCCCGGACGAATACCCGGGATAAAACCGCCGTTACGCTGCAAGTTTTCCGACAGGTTTTGATTGCCCACCATAATGTCGGAATAGATGAAGGTGAAGCCCACCACCAGCGCGAAGAAGGTGAGCCAGTAGCCAGCACCCGATTGGGTCCCAAACGTTTGGGTGATCGAAGTGCGCAGCGCGCCTTCGGGGAACAAATTCACCAACAGCGTCGGGAAGGAGATGATCGCCTGTGCGAAGATCAGCGGGATCATACCGACCGGGTTCACTTTCAACGGGATGTGGGTCGAGGAACCGCCAAACTGACGCCGCCCACGCACGCGCTTCCCATATTGCACCGGTATCCGGCGCACGCCCTCTTGGATGAAGACGATGCCGACAATGCTCACAAGGGTGATGATGATGAACACGATCAAATTTATCGCGGGTTGGGTCGAGTTGGTCATCAATTGCACCAAGTTGCCCGGCGCTTGCGCCACAATCCCCGCGAAGATGATGATCGACAACCCATTACCAATCCCCTGTTCGGTGATCAAGTTACCGAGCCAGATGGCAAACATCGTGCCCGCCGTCATGGTGATGACCACCGTGAGCGTCAGCAAAAAGTCAGAACCAAATCCGGGGATGATCGGTTGCCCGCCGAGGGTATTAAAAATCTGAATCTGACTGACCGTCTGCAAGAGCGACATCGGCAGCGCCAGATAGTAGGTATAGGTTTCTTTCTTCTCTTTGCCACCCGGTTCTTTATCCAACCGCCCTAGGGCGGGGATGACTGGCGACAAGACCTGTAAAATGATCGACGCCGTGATATACGGGTAGACGCCGTTAGCGATGACGCTAAAGTTTCTGAGTGCGCCACCCGAAAGCAGGTTCAGCACACCGAGCAGACCGCCCGACTGTCCTTCCAACAAGGCGCGCAGTGCCGTGCGGTCAACACCGACCACAGGCACATGCGCGGCAAATTGGTAAATGACCAGAATCAAGCCCGTAATGAGCAGCTTGTTCCGAAGGTCGGGCAGACGAATGGCATTACGCATTGCCTCAATCATGCCAGAAAGTCCCTTAAACTAGCCGCCCGCAGCGAGGTTTTGCGTCATCAATTTAGCAAGTTTCGCTTTGGTCAGGCGCTTCACCGTGAACCGCGCACCCGTCACCAACAAGCGCAAAACTTCGACGTTGCCGCCGGCTTGTTCGATTTTGGCACGGGCGCTCTTGGTGAAACGATGCGCTTTGACCGTCAGTGTGACGTTCACTTCGCCGTTACCCAATATAACCACTGGATTAAGCACTTCGCGAATCCAACCCTGCGCCTTCAACAGTTCTGGTGTCACCACCGTCCCTGCTGCCAGCGTCGCCAGTTGCTCAACCTTGACTTCTTGATATTCAATACGGAACAGGTTCGTGAACCCGCGCTTGAACGGCAAACGACGCACCAAAGGCAATTGACCGCCTTCAAAGTATGCGCCTTTGCGGGCGCTGGTACCACGAGCGCCCGCGCCTTTGGTACCACGACCGGCGGTTTTACCCTTACCGGCAGCTTGACCACGACCGACGCGCGTGCGTTCCTTGCGTGACCCTTTATCGGGTTTCAAATCATGCAATTTCATGAGTCGATCTCCTCAACTGACAAGAGATGACTGATCTTTTTGATCATCCCGCGCACCGAAGGAATATCCTTCAGGATCGCCGTCGAGTGCATCTTGCGCAACCCTAAAGCGCGCACGGTGTCCCCTTGGCTTTTTTCGTATCCGATAGCGCTTCGGATCAGTGTCACCTTCAACTGCTTGACGGGGGCTTGCGCGTCGCCGTTAGCCATTCTTCGGTTCCTCCTGCGCTGGCACGCCCGAAGGCACGCCTACGACGGTATCTTGCGAGCGACGACGACGTTCCCAGAAGGGTTTCATGTCCTCGACACTCTTGCCACGCATCGCCGCCATCTCTGCCGGGCTGCGCAGTTGTTGTAATGCCGCCAAAGTCGCCATCGCCACGTTTAAGAGGTTGGGGCTGCCTTGACTTTTGGTGAGAATATCACGGACGCCGACCGCTTCCAGCACCGCGCGCACCGGGCCACCAGCGATCACGCCGGTACCGGGGGATGCGGGCTTCAGCAATACGACCGCGCCGCCATGCTTGGCAGTCACCGGATGAGGGATCGTCGTCCCCGCTAGGGTTACTTTCACCATCTGGCGACGCGCCCGTTCCGTCCCTTTACGGATGCTGTCCGGGACGGCGCGTGCTTTGCCGACACCGATGCCGATGCGCCCATTGCCATCACCCACGACGACCGTCGTCCGAAAGGCGAACCGACGTCCGCCCTTGATAACTTTCGCCACACGGGTGATGTCAATGACACGTTCATCGAGTTCCTCACGCTCTTCGCGTGGTTCTCGCTCTCGTCTCTGTTCTTGCTTGTTTTTCATGACACCCTCTTAGAAGCTTAACCCGCCCTCACGAGCGCCGTCTGCCAGTGCCGCAATGCGACCATGATACTTGTAGCCGCCGCGATCAAATACAACGATTTCCACACCGGCAGCTTTCGCTCGCGATGCGAGCGTTTGCCCAACCAGCTTCGCCGCTTCGGTCTTCGACTTGCCGTCGAGCTGTGCTGTGATCTCATTGTCGATAGTCGAGGCAGACGCCAAAGTCAGCCCCGCTACGTCATCGATCACCTGAGCATAGATGTTTGTCAGGCTGCGGAACACACTCAGACGCGGGCGTCCGGGCGTGCCATCGATACGGGCGCGCACACGGGAGCGCCGCTTATCACGCAGCGAGCGTTTCTTTTTTAACTGCTTCGCCGTAGCCATCTCTTATATCGACCTTATTTGCCAGTTTTACCCGCTTTGCGGCGGATAACTTCATCAGAATAACGCACACCCTTGCCGAGATAAGGTTCCGGCGGGCGCAAACTACGAATATTGGCGGCAACCTGACCGACGACTTGCTTGTCGATCCCGGTGATACCTATTTTTTGACGACCTTCGGTCGTAAAAGTGATATCTACCGGAGGATTCACCACGATTTCGTGGGAATATCCTAATTTCATCACCAAATCTTTTCCACGCAATTCAGTCGTATACCCGACGCCTTCGAGGATTAAGTCACGCCGGAAACCCTGCGAAACTCCAACCACCATATTTGCCACCAAAGCGCGGGTCAACCCGTGCAGGGCACGGTGTTGGCGCTCATCGGACGGGCGCGTAACGATCACTTCATTGCCCTCTTGCGTGATTGTCATGTCCGGGTGGGCGTCCATCGACGATTCCCCTTTTGGACCTTTGACAGTCACGCGCTGCCCGTCGATCTTGATCTCGACCTTTGCGGGCAGCGGAATTGGTTTCTTACCAATACGTGACATCGCTGTGCCTTTCTCTTACCACACGTAGCACAGCACTTCGCCGCCAACACGCTCGCGACGTGCCTGCTGCGCCGTCATAACGCCCTTGGGCGTCGTCACGATTGCGATGCCAATGCCACTCATCACACGGGGCATGTCGGTACGGGTGCTATACACCCGGCGTCCCGGCTTGCTGATACGGGTGATATTGGTGATCACTGGCTGGCGGTCACGGCGCGCGCCGTGATATTTCAATGTGATGACGATCCGCGCAAACGGCTTCTCGTCGATCACCTCAAATGCTTCAATATAGCCTTCTTCCTTCAAGATCCGGGCGATTTCGACCTTGATCTTGGAGGAAGGCACATCACACGCTTGCTTACGGGCAAGCAGAGCGTTGCGAATGCGCGTGAGCATATCTGCGATTGGATCGCTCGTCATGCTAACTGTCTCACTTTCTCACCAGCTCGATTTGACCACACCGGGAATCTTGCCTGCCAGTGCCTGTTCGCGGAAATGAATACGGCACAGCGCAAAACGGCGCATGTAACCGCGTGGACGTCCGCAGATCTTCCCAGAACTTGGGTCGATGAACTGGCAACGATTGCGCACGCGCACTTTGTATTTCCGGCGACCTTCACGAGCCGTCACCGATCTCTTAGCCATCTGCTCAATCCCTCTTTATCAGACGCGATTATTTATCGCGGAAAGGCATACCGAGCAGCTTGAGCAGCCGGCGACCTTCCTCATCACTTTGCGCTGAGGTGACAATCGTGATTTCCATACCGCGGATCTTGTCAATCTTGTCATATTGAATTTCAGGAAAGACCAACTGTTCACGCAAACCCACTGTATAGTTACCACGTCCATCAAATGTATCTGGTGAAACGCCCCGAAAGTCGCGGATACGCGGCAATGCGACGTTTACCAGCCGGTCCAAAAGTGCCCACATCTTGACACCGCGCAACGTGACCTTGGTGCCGATGGCACGTCCTTCACGCAGTTTGAATGCCGCGATACTTTTCTTCGCCTTCGTGATCACCGGTTGTTGCCCGCTGATCAAGCGCAAGTCGCTGACCGCACCATCGAGCGATTTGGCGTTATCCACCGCTTCGCCCACACCGATGTTGATCACGATTTTTTCGAGACGCGGCACTTGCATCACATTAGAGTACCCGAAATGAGTCATCAAGGCGGGCACTGCCTGTTCTTCGTAACGTTGCTGAATTGCGTATTTAGCCATAGTGTGCCCGCCTACTCGACGTCCGCGTTGCACTTACGGCAAACGCGCACTTTGAAACCATCTTCACGGTCACGGTACCCGACACGGGTCGCTTTATCACAGGTGGGACACACCAGCGATACGTTGGACAAGTGAATGGAACCGTTAAATTCCACAATCTGAGCGGGGATCTGCTGCGTGCCCACTTGCCGAGCTTTGCGATGGCGCTTCAGAAGGTTGACACCCCCCACCACCACGCGATCTTCCTTGGGCAACACCTGCATTACCTCACCGCGTTCGCCGACATCTTTACCGGCGATAACTTGTACTTGGTCACCTTTTTTAATCCGTTGCATCGTTCACCCTCCCCTATTTATAGGGTTTCCGGCGCGAGCGAAACGATTTTCAGGAAACCACGATCGCGCAGCTCACGAGCCACCGGTCCGAATACGCGCGTCCCCTTCGGGTTCTGCATGTCATCGTTGAGGATGACCACCGCGTTATCATCAAACTTGATGTGTGACCCATCGGCACGCCGATATTCTTTCGCCACACGCACGATCACTGCCTTCACCACATCGCTTTTCTTCACGCTGCCCTGTGGAGACGCAAATTTCACGGTACACACGACGATATCGCCAATGCCGCCGTACATCCGTCGCGACCCACCCAGAACACGAATCACCAACACGAGTTGCGCACCCGTATTATCGGCTACTTTGAGACGAGATTCATTCTGAATCATTTACGAATTCCCACCTTCATCAGTAACGCCTAACACAGTTTCATCGGCGAGCGTGCCCAGTTCGGGCGCGCCTATCTCTTGTAACACGGCTTCCACCATCCACCGCTTATTCTTGCTCAGCGGACGGCTTTCCACGACGCGGACGAGCGCGCCCACTTCGATAACGTCGCTTTCGTCATGCGCCATCACTTTTTTCGTCGTCTTGACCACCTTCTTATAGATGGGGTGGGTCTTACGACGTTCAATGGCGACGACAACCGTCTTATCCATTTTATTGCTCACAACACGCCCTACGAGGCGGCGGCGATCATTAGCCATTGTTGTTTTCCTTCTGAAGCTGGCGTTCACGCAGGATCGTCATGATCCGCGCGATTGTCCGGCGCGTCTGGGGGATTTGCATCGGGTCTTCTAAACGCCCAAAACCATCCTGCAAACGCAACCTGAACAATGTTTCTTTCTGGTCTTCGAGCGCATCCCCTAATTCCATATCAGAAAGTTGGCGGATTTCAAAAATGTTCATGTCGTCCCTACCACTTCCTGCCCAGAGATCGGGTCAATGCGTCTGATGAACTTGGTTTTGATCGGCAGCTTGTGGGATGCCAAGCGCAAGGCTTCACGCGCTTCGACTTCGGGAATGCCACCCATCTCGAACAAAACGCGCCCCGGGCGAATAACTGCTACCCAGAACTCGACCGAACCTTTACCGCTACCCATGCGCGTCTCTGCCGCCTTTTTCGTGACCGGCTTATCGGGGAAGACACGGATCCAAATCTTCCCACGACGACGGACGTAGCGCACCATAGTACGGCGAGCAGCTTCAATTTGACGACTGGTCATCCAGCAAGGCTCAAGCGCCTGCAAACCATATTCGCCAAAAGCTACTGTGGCACCACGATACGACTTGCCCCTCATGCGACCGCGCATTTGCTTACGATACTTTACCCGCTTTGGCAACAACATCGTTCAAAACTCCTTACGGGCTGACGTAGGCTTCTGTCACGTCGCTGACCGGTTTCTTCAGCTCGCGAGTTAAGACATCGCCCTTATAGACCCAGACTTTGATACCGATGCGTCCGAAGGTCGTCGTGGCTTCCGCTTTTGCGAAGTCGATGTCAGCGCGCAGCGTACCACGCGGGACCCGACCCTCACTTTGCCATTCACGACGCGCCATGTCCGCACCAGCCAGACGCCCAGAAACTTCGATCTTAATTCCTTGTGCGCCCTGACGCATGGCTTGTTGCAGGGCACGTTTGATGGCGCGCCCATGTCCAACACGCCGTTCGATCTGTTGACCGATGTTTTCGGCGACCAAGAAAGCATCCAAATCAGGTTTGTCGATCTCGGTCACTTCGACTTTTGCTACTTTACCCGTCAAATCCTGAAGCCCTTGTTTCAGCTTCTTGACGGCATCACCCTTACGCCCGATCAGAATGCCGGGGCGGGCAGTGTGGATCATGATCTGCAACTGATTAGAATTGCGTTCGATCTCGATGCGCGACACGCCAGCCTTCGTCGCTTCCTTACGGATGTAGAGACGGATCTTGAAATCTTCCTGCAACAGGATGCGATACTGCGCCTTGTTGGCGAACCAGCGCGCGTCCCAATCCCGGTTGATTTTCAAACGGAAACCGACTGGATTAACTTTACGCCCCATCGTTACTTCCCTTCTCGCTCAGCAAGCACAATCGTCAAGTGCGATGTGCGCCGCTTCCGTGGCTTATAGCGACCGCGCGCTCCGGCTTTGAAACGCTTCAAGACGGGACCGCCATCGGCATAGATGGTATCGATCGACAGCTTGTTGGTCTCAAGTTCGAAGTTGTTTTCGGCATTCGCCAGCGCCGACTTCACGAGCTTGTGGACAATTCGAGCGCCTTTTTGGGGCATAAATTCCAGCACCGTCAACGCTTGCTCCGCGTCCATGCCTCGCACCTGATCGATCACCAGACGCAGCTTCTGGGGGGAGATGGGCGCGTAGCTCAATCTCGCTTTAACTTCCATGACTATCCCTCCAGTTAACGCTTCTTCTTCTCAACCAAATGCCCGCGATAGGTGCGCGTCGGTGCAAATTCGCCTAGTTTGTGCCCCACCATATTTTCGGTGATGTAAATCGGCACATGGCGTCGCCCGTCGTGCACAGCAATAGTGTGACCCACCATCTGCGGAAAGACGGTGCTGGCACGACTCCAAGTACGGATGACCGTTTTCTTGTTGTCGATATTCAGCCGGTCCACCTTCTTTAGCAATTTCAAGTCCACGTATGGACCTTTTTTCAGCGAACGTGACATCTAAACCCTCTTTAGCTTCTAGCGTCCAGCTTCTAGCCAAACGCTAGAGGCTCGCTACAATCGTTAACGTCGCTTGCCACGACGACGAACAATAAACCGGTCAGTACGCTTGTTACGGCGTGTACGCCAACCCAACGCAGGTTTACCCCACGGAGTTTTCGGACCGGGCAAACCGATACCGGAGCGTCCTTCACCACCACCATGAGGGTGACCCGACGGATCCATCGCGATACCGCGAACCGACGGACGCCAGCCCATCCAACGACGGCGACCTGCTTTACCGAGGTTGATATTGCCATGATCGGTATTGCCGACCTGCCCAATCGTCGCCATGCAATTTTCATGCACCATACGGACTTCGCCGCTCGGCAGACGCACTTGGCTGTAAATGCCTTCTTTCGCCAGCAGTTGTGCCGACACCCCTGCCGACCGCGCCATCTGTCCACCTTGTCCGGGCAGCAGTTCCACATTGTGGATTTGCGTGCCGACCGGAATATCGCGGATGTAGAGCGCATGACCGACACGAATTTCGGCACGGTCGCCATTGGCAATCCGGTCGCCCACCTTCAACCCCAAGGGGGCGATGATGTAACGCTTCTCACCATCTTCATATTGCACAAGCGCGATCCGCGCCGAACGGTTAGGATCGTACTCAATAGCGATGACTTGCGCCGTAAAATCAAATTTATTGCGCTTGAAATCGATGATGCGATAGCGACGACGATGACCGCCGCCCCGATGACGCACCGTCATCCGCCCCACGTTGTTGCGTCCGCCACTCTTGCGAATGGGTTCGGTCAACGCCCGCTCGGGCTTCTTCTTGGTGATTTCTGAGAACGTGTGCCCTGTCATCCCGCGACGACCTGCGGAAGTGGGCTTGTAACTTTTTACCGGCATAATCTTCTCGCCCCGCCTTAGACTTCAAACAACTCGATACGCTCGCCGAATTCCAAGGTCACGATAGCTTTTTTCCACTGCTTCGTGCGCATGTAGATGTGGCGTCCGCGCTGCCCACGCTTGGCGGGCATAATAATGGTATTGACCTTCTTGACTTTCTTTTCAAAGATGATCTCAACCGCGTGGCGGATTTGCTGCTTATTCGCCGTTTGGGCGACCTCAAACACGTATTGGCTGTTCTCATCCGTGAGGATGTTTGATTTTTCCGTCACGACCGGACGCAAAATCACGTCGTAGAGATGTAATTCCGCCATGTTACTCGGCTCCCTTCGTGCTGACTTTGACATTGCCCCAAATGCCCTTGATGACTTCAAGCGCATCCAACGAGACAATCACGCGGTCATACTGGAGCAAATCACGAATGTTCAAGTAGCTGGCGCGCAGCGTCTTGGCATTGTCTAGGTTGTTCACGCTGCGTTGGACGTTTTCGTTGCGTTCGGCTACTAACACCAGCTTGGAGTTTTCCCCCGCGAGTGCTTTCAAGATGCGGTTTGCTTCTTTCGTCTTGGGCTGTTCTAGCTCAAAACGTTCGACAAACACCAATTGATTGTCGTTCAGAAGCACGGTCAAGGCACTACGAATGGCACCGCGACGCATCTTCTTGGGCATATCCTGATCATAGCTACGGGGACGGGGACCCATAGGGCGACCGCCGCCGACAAACTGGGTGGCACTGAACGACCCGTGACGGGCGCGTCCAGTTCCTTTTTGGCGATACATCTTCGCGGTCGTCACATTGACTTCACTGCGACGCTTTGCATTATGGGTGCCCAAACGTAGCTGCGCCATTTGGCGGATATACATTTGATGCATCAACCCCATGTTGACTTTTGCCGCGAAGATATCGGCTGGCAGATCAACGGTTGAGACCTGCTGACCGTTCATATTGAGTACTGGAACTTGTAGACTCATCGTTTAACCTCCTCGCCCGCTTTAGCGGTAACCCGGACGAGCGGGTTTCACGATTACAATCCCGCCATTCGCACCCGGTACCGAACCTCTGACCGCGAGCAGGTTACGTTCAGTGTCTACCACAACCACCACAAGGTTCTGTGAAGTCACTCGTTCGCCACCCGAACGCCCAGACATGCGCGTTCCGGGATAAGTGCGCCCGGGAGTAGAACCAGCACCCGCCGAACCCGGAGCGCGTTCACGGTCAGATTGACCATGGGTCTTGGGTTGGCGATGAAAATTGTGCCGTTTGATCGTACCGGTAAAACCCGTACCCTTGCTCGTACCGACCACATCGACATGTTCGCCTACGGTGAACACATCGGCTTGTAACATTTGTCCCTCAGTCACGTCCACATCCCCTTTACGGAGACGGAATTCACGCAGAACTTTGACTGCGGGCAGATTGTTCCGCTTCAAGTGCCCCAACTGACCTTTACTCAGACGCTGGGGTTTCGTTTCGCCAAAACCAAGTTGAATTGCCGTATAACCGTCTTTGTCGGCAGTTCGTACTTGAGTAACGTAGCAAGGACCCGCTTGGATGACGGTGACGGGAATAACATTTCCGTTCGCGTCGAAGATTTGGGTCATGCCGACTTTACGACCGATGATGCCTTTCATTTGCCCTGTTCCTTCCGAAGAGGCAGCCAAGCCCCTTGCTCCCACTGTGCTTCAACTCGTATTGGCGGGTAGGCTCGAACCCGCGTGCGAGACTAAATCTTGATCTCGATGTCCACGCCCGCTGGCAGATTCAGGCGCATCAACGTATCAATCGTTTTGCTGTCCGGGTCGAGCACGTCCAGCAACCGCTTATGCGTTCTGATTTCAAAATGCTCATGCGCATCTTTATCGATGAACGCCCCACGGCGAACCGTGAACCGCTCCAGCCGTGTTGGCAGAGGCACCGGACCGATCACCCGCGCACCCGTGCGTTCCGCCGTTTCGACGATCCGCTGTGCCGACTGATCCAGAATTCGGTGATCGTATGCCTTCAATCGGATACGAATTTTATTTTTATACATCGTTGCTTGCCTTCTGCGTCGCGGTTATTTTGCCCTCTGAGAAGTGATGCCGGAAAGCTTGTGCTTCCCGGCATCACACAGGGGACGTATTGAAAGCGAACGCTTACACTTTTTTATCGGGAAGCAGTTCGGTGATGACGCCTGCGCCGACCGTCAAACCGCCTTCACGAATAGCGAACTTGGAACCTTTTTCCAACGCGACGGGGACAATCAGTTCAACCTGAAGGTTGACATTGTCGCCGGGCATCACCATCTCGACACCTTCCGGCAAAGTGACGGTACCCGTAACGTCCATCGTGCGGATGTAGAACTGCGGACGATAGCCGCTGAAGAATGCTTTGTGACGACCGCCCTCATCCTTACGCAGGATGTAGACTTCGCTCATGAACGTCTTGTGCGGGGTGATGCTCTTGGGAGCCGCCAACACCATACCGCGTTCAACTTGTTCACGAGTGGTGCCGCGCAACAGGATACCAGCGTTGTCGCCAGCTTCCGCGCTATCAAGTTCTTTATGGAACATTTCGATACCGGTCACAATCGTGGTCATGACTTCTTCACGCAGACCGATGATCTCGATGTTGTCACCCTTCTTCAAGGTGCCACGTTCGACGCGACCGGTCACAACCGTACCACGACCCTTGATCGAGAACACGTCTTCGACGGGCATCAAGAAGGGTTTGTTCTTTTCACGCTCGGGGGTGGGGATCCACGTATCAACTGCTTCCATCAACGCCAAAATCGGCGCATATTCGGGAGCATCGACCTTGGTCGCCGACGATTCGTTGGCGAGACGGGCAGAACCACGCACCATCGGGGTATCTTCGCTGAAGCCGTAGGAGGTCAACAGTTCTTGCAGTTCCATCTCCACGAGTTCGATGAGTTCTTCATCGTCCATCATATCGACTTTGTTCAAGAAGACGACCATCGCGGGCACTTCCACCTGACGCGCCAACAACACATGTTCACGGGTTTGCGCCATCGGACCATCCGCTGCGCTCACCACGAGGATAGCGCCATCCATTTGGGCGGCACCGGTGATCATGTTTTTGATGAAGTCACGGTGACCAGGGCAATCGACATGGGCATAGTGACGGGCTTCCGTCTCGTATTCAACGTGACGGATGTTGATGGTGATACCGCGCGCCTTTTCTTCGGGAGCGTTATCGATATCGTCGTACTTCATCAATTCGGCTCGCCCAGAGAGAGCCATCACTTTGGTGATTGCGGCGGTCAAGGTCGTCTTGCCGTGATCGACGTGACCGATTGTTCCCACGTTGACGTGGGGTTTATTGCGCTCGAACTTTTCCTTACCCATCTTTAGTTCCTCTTGCTCTTTGTCTTTAGCAAACCTGATAAACACTGGGGCGTTGGCACCAGTGGAGCCAACGCCCACGGTGGCAGGTCAACATGACCTTGTGAAATTAGCTGCCGGCTTTGATCACTTCGTCGGCGATGTTCTTCGGCGCGGCGCTGTACTTCTCGAATTCCATCGTGAAGCTGCCACGCCCCTGAGTCATATTACGAATCTGCGTCGCATAGCCGAACATTTCGCCGAGCGGCACGTTGGCGTGAATAGAAGTCACCCCAAGACCACGCGGATCCATGCCGCCGATGATGCCCCGTCGCGAAGACAAGTCGCCGACAATCGTACCGGTATAATCATCCGGCACCACGACTTCGACCCTCATCGTCGGTTCCAGCAGGACGGGTGCGCCCTTCTGAACCCCTTCTTTGACGCACATCGAGCCAGCGATCTTAAACGCCATTTCGCTGGAGTCAACATCGTGCGAGGCACCATCGACCAGTTTCGCCTTTAGCCCCACGACGGGATAGCCCGCCAAGACGCCGCCAGCCACCGCTTCGCGAATACCGTTTTCGGTCGGGCGGATGAACTCACGCGGGATAGAAGCCCCACGAATGCCATCCACGAACAGCAGACCGTCTTTCGCCAAAGGCATTTCTTCTTCTGAGAGCGGTTCAAATTCGATCACGACACGGGCATACTGACCCTTGCCACCGCTTTGACGTTTGAAGGTCGTGTCAATGCGGACAGCTTTGGTGATGGTTTCACGATAGGCTACGCGCGGACGACCGACCGTCGCCTGCACGCCAAATTCGCGCATCATGCGATCCACGAGAATTTCGAGGTGAAGCTCGCCCATCCCGCGAATCTTGGTCTGACCGAGTTTATCGTCAACTTCCACACGGAAGGTGGGGTCTTCTTCCGCCAAACGGCGGAGGGCGATACCCATCTTGTCTTGGTCGGCTTTGGTGTTCGGTTCGATGGCGACTTCGATCACTGGTTCTGGGAAGCTGATCTTTTCCAGCAAAATCTGATGATCGCCATCACTGAGCGTATCGCCCGTGAAGGTATCTTTCAGCGCCAACACTGCCGCAATATCACCAGCATGGACTTCATCAATATCTTCACGATCATTGGCGAACATACGGACAATGCGGCTGATGCGCTCGCGGTTACCATTGCTCGTATTCATCAAGCTTGTGCTTGTACGCACCACACCCGCATAAACGCGGAAGAATGCCAAGCGTCCGACGTAGGGGTCGGTCAAAATTTTGAAGACCAACGCCGTCGCCGGTTCGTCATCCGAAGGAGTACGTTCCAGCGGTAATTCGGTCTTCGGGTCAATGCCCGTCACCGGAGGAACATCCAGTGGCGAAGGCAGCAATTCGACGACCTTATCGAGCATCAACTGGACGCCCTTGTTTTTCAGCGCCGATCCGCACAGCACGGGTTGAACCTTGCAAGCGATCGTCGCCGCGCGCAGAGCCGGGAGAAGCTCATCATCGCTGATTTCTTCGCCCATCAGGAATTTTTCAGTCAGGAAATCGTCATTTTCGACGATTGCATCCACCATCTCAGCATGACGGCGAGTTGCTTCAGCCATCAGCGCTTCAGGAATCGGACCGTGTTTGATGTCACTTCCGGCATCATCGCCATAGGTGACCAGTTCCATCTTCAGCAGGTCAACAATCCCTGCAAATTCGGCACCTTCACCATATGGGAACTGAATCACGACCGGTTTGCCCTTGAGGCGATCCACGACCATGTCCACACAACGTTGGAAGTTCGCGCCGGTGCGATCCATCTTGTTGACGAAGCACATACGCGGCACGTTATACTGATTGGCTTGACGCCACACTGTTTCAGATTGCGGTTCGACACCGGCGACACCATCAAAAACGACAACGCCACCATCCAACACACGCAAACTGCGCTGTACTTCGGCTGTAAAATCGACGTGTCCGGGGGTATCGATCAAATTGATGTGATAACCATTCCAAGACGCCGTGACCGCTGCTGCCGTGATCGTGATACCACGTTCACGTTCTTGCTCCATATAATCCGTGGTCGCCGCGCCATCATGCACTTCACCGATTTTGTGAACCATCCCGGTGTAGTACAAAACACGTTCGGTCGTCGTTGTTTTACCGGCGTCAATGTGAGCGATAATGCCGATGTTGCGAACTTTGCTGATGTCGTAAGGTGCTTCAGTTTTCTTTACCATTTTCCCTGCCCAGCTACGCGGCTCATCTTCAAATCGCTTGCGCGATCTGCAAACTTCTTAACGGAAGTGTGCAAACGCACGATTTGCTTCTGCCATACGATGTGTATCGTCTTTACGTTTAACCGATGCGCCTTGACCGTTAAAGGCATCCATCAGTTCATTCGCCAGCTTATCCGCCATGCTGCGACCATTACGGGCGCGGGCGTTGTCTAACAGCCAACGCATTGCCAACGTGGTGCCGCGTTCCGTAGCCACTTCGACTGGAACTTGGTAGGTTGCCCCACCGACACGCATGGGTTTAACTTCAATAGCGGGAGTCGCATTGCGTAGTGCTTGTTCAAGCACCTCAATCGGATGACGCTTAGCGCGCTCTTCGACGATATCTAACGCACGGTACATAATACCCTGCGCGGTGCTTTTCTTGCCCCCGATCATCATACGATTGACGATCATCGCCACATGCAAGCTGTTAAACTTGTTGTCGGGAGGCGTAATCCGCTTAGGTGGACTTTTTCTTCTTGGCATCTCTAACTATCCCTACTTCTTCTTGCCAGCGGCTGCGGGCTGACCGGGTTTCGGACGCTTCGAGCCATATTTGCTGCGCGATTGATGCCGATTCTTGACGCCGTCCGCATCGAGGGTGCCGCGCACGATATGGTAACGAACACCGGGAAGATCGCGGACACGACCACCACGCACCAACACAACACTATGTTCTTGCAGACTATGACCTTCGCCGGGGATATACGCCGTGATTTCGATACCATTCGAAAGGCGTACACGCGCAACTTTACGAAGAGCCGAGTTCGGCTTCTTCGGGGTCATCGTCTTGACGACGGTACACACCCCACGTTTTTGTGGCGCGCCCTTGGCACGGCGAGTGCGCTTTTGCTGGTAAACGTTCAGCGTGTACTGCAAAGCCGGGGCTTTGCTCTTGCTCTTCTTCGCTTTACGTCCCTTGCGCACCAACTGATTAATTGTTGGCATAAAAACACTCCACAAATTTCTGCTAGCCTGTCACAGGCAAGCAAAAAGGCGATCTATGATAGAACGCCTATATGAAACTTACCGTGTGTCGAGCCATCCCGCAAATTACGGGACACTTTCGCCACCACTCGCTCAGTTAGCACCCCATTGCCTCCGTGGAGGGTGTGTGCCATACAATGCGTGGGAGAATAATAACATTCCCCCCCCTTCAGCGTCAAGGGTGGCGAATGGGATAATGTGGTAGTGCTACTTCACAAAGTAAGCCATCCTGCCGGTTTAGACCACAGCGACGTTTGCCAGCGCGAACAGCAAATCCGACACCGCCACCGGTTTGTTCAAGATCACATCGGCACCTGCTTCGACCGCTTGATTGACCTGAAACCCACCCGTTGAACCGATCACCAACACGGGGATATGTTGATTGGTCGGCTGCTTACGCACATAACGCACCAAGTCGAGTGCGTTCATGTCGGGCATCATCATATCTAAGACAATGGCGTCTGGGATGGTTTGTAAAAGGTGGCTTAAGCCTTGGGCGACATCATTCGCAAGGACGACGATATAGCCGGCATCCTCGAGCGCGCCCTGAAACACGTTGCCCACATGCGCCTCATTGACGACCACTAAAATCCGCCGTCCGTTCCCGTTGACAGGGCTGCGCTCGATGATCAGCGCCGACACCTCGCTCGTCTGGTTGGAGGCGCGGGTGGGCACCACCGCGACCGTCATCTGCAAATGCAAATGCCCAAATTGTAATTGATCGCCATGTCGTAAGCGGTACTCTTTGCCGGCATCGCACGCCACGCTATTTAAGCGCGTGCCGTTGGTGCTGTTCAAATCACGCAGATGTAACCGTTGCTCCTTGACGGTGATCACAGCGTGGCGGCGCGACACCCCCTTGCTGTAGGCGTCAAAGGGCGTCAGGTCAATATCCGCAGTTTGATCCCCATTGGCATCGCTACGCCCGATCAACATGGCATTGCGAACTTCCATCTGGAGGGTGGTGGCGGTGCCGACGATGCGAAACTCGATGACCCACGGCAGGTTTTGATCGAGAGGACCCGTCCCAACAAAAGCGGCATCAGGAGAAACCACGACCGGCGGCGACTCAGGGTCAACAGCATTCTCTAGGTGTCGGGTTCCCATCTTCGATTTGAAGTCAGGGGATGTCATGGCTTACCCTCTCTCTTAAAAAGTTTCACTAGTTTTTAATGACACACGGTATCACGATAGTGCAATTTTATCATACATCCCATAGGGCAATGGTACTGTACGATTTTTGTAACTTAAATGTAAAAACGTAACTACACAGCTACCCCTCATCCCCCGACCCCTGCTCCCAGTCGCTTCGCTTTTGGAGAAGGGGAGAAACGCAGTAGAAAGTCCCTCGCCCCGCCGCTTCGCTTATGGAGAGGGATTGCCGCTTCGCTTTGGGTGAGGG